>JBDHFY010000001.1:0-61092 GCA_039590195.1 Gemmatimonadota bacterium
GGCCGGGTCGCAGTTCGATCCGGACTGTGTCCAGGTGTTCCTTTCCCTGGTTCGCAATATCACAGCGCTTCCAGCGACCACGGCGACCGGTACCTGCGCTTAAATTGACTTGCGCGTCGCGGCTCGGCCTGTCACCCGCTGACACCTGAGAATCCACTATCCGAAAGTTCGTCGCCCTTTGCGTTAACGGAGAGGGTGGGATTCGAACCCACGAGACCCCAAGGGGCCTACCGGTTTTCGAGACCGGCTCCTTCAACCACTCGGACACCTCTCCCAAAAGAAGTCCATGCATAATAGAGTGGAACTGAGCCTCTTTCCAGACCTGCGATGACTGGTGATATCCTGATTGCCGAGGAACTCAAAGACCTGTTGGAACTTCACGTTCTGACGGGCCACGACGTCGAGTGGATCGCTGCAGGCGAGCCTACTCCTTCGGGGTCGTTTCGTGCGCTGATCCCGCTGCTGTCTCGCAAGATCGGCGCTGCGGAGTTGGATGGACTCCCCAAACTCGCTATCGTTGCCAACTGTGCCGTCGGCTTCGACAACATCGATCTCGCAGCGGCCGCGACGCGAGGTGTGTTTGTTACCAACACTCCCCACGTACTTACGGAATCGACCGCCGATCTCACGTGGACGCTCATTTTGGCTGCAGCACGTCGCACGAAAGAAGGTCAGCGACTGCTGGAGGAAGGGGAATGGGGTGGCTGGGATCCCACGCAGCTTCTTGGCTTGGAGTTGCACGGGCGAACAGTCGGCATCATCGGTGCTGGGCAGATCGGTCAGGCCGTAGGCCGGCGTGCCGTGGGCTTTGGGATGCGTATCCTTTATATGGACGAGTTCCCAAGACCGGAGTTCGAGAGCGAGACGCGGGCACAGCGAGTCGAGCTACACACGCTGTTGTCTCAGGCCGACGTCGTGACCATTCACGTGCCGCTCACGACGGCGACAGAGGGGATGATCGGACGCGCGCAGTTGCTGCAGATGAAGCAGGAAGCCGTTCTGGTCAACACGGCCAGGGGTGGCATCGTAGACGAGTCGGCTCTGTTGGAGGCGCTCGACAGAGGAGGTCTGATGGCGGCCGGATTGGACGTCTTCGTGGGAGAACCGGCTGTCAATCCGGTCTTGGTGAGGCACCCCCGGGTCACCTGCCTGCCCCATCTTGGCAGCGCCACGTGGGACACGCGCCGCGCCATGGCCAATCTGGCGGCGCAGAACGTCCAGGCGGTCCTGGCGGGGGACCCACCTCTGACCCCTGTGAGTCGTTGACGCCAACTTCCAGGTTGCCTAACTTCCTGCACGACATGAACTTCCCTGGCGATCGCGTGGCTCTGCTCGACGCTCGTGACATCTCGCGGGCGCTTCAGCGACTTGCCCAAGACATCGTCGAGTTCGCTCACGGCAAAGACCGTCTGGTGCTGGTGGGCATCCAGCGCAGGGGCGTCCAGTTGGCGGAACGCTTGGGGACCATCATTGGGGAACGGGAGGGCCTCGAAGTACCACGGGGCGCCCTCGATATCACCCTCTACCGGGACGATCTCCAGACCATAGGGCCCCGACCCGTCGTGCGGGCCACCCACCTGCCGGTTGATTTGACCGACCGGTACGTGGTCATCGTGGACGACGTCTTGTACACGGGCCGCACGATCCGGGCGGCGCTCCATGAGCTTCTCGACTTTGGCCGGCCGAGCCGGATCGGACTCTGCGTTCTCGTTGACCGCGGAGGCAGGGAGCTTCCCATCCAGGCAGACATCGTGGCAGAGCACGTGGAGGCTGAAAAAGGCGATCGTGTGGACGTTCTCCTCGAGGAGGTGGATGGTCGCGACGCGGTCGAACTGGCCAGGAGGCGAGACTCCGGAGAAGGCCAAGGAGGTGGCGAGTGGGAGTGAGCAACCTTTCCCTGGGGAAGGATCTCCTCGGCCTCGAACGCCTCACCCGCGACCAGATCTGGATGATTCTCGACACCGCGGAACCATTCAAGGAAGTGAGTGAGCGAGCCATCAAGAAAGTGCCGGTCCTGCGGGGAAAGACGATCGTCAACCTCTTCTTCGAGGCATCGACGCGCACCAAGATCTCCTTCGAGTTCGCCGAGAAACGACTTTCAGCCGACACGGTCAACGTGACGGCCGCCGGGTCGTCGGTGGAGAAGGGGGAGAATCTGGTGGACACAGCAAGGAATCTGGAGGCGATGCGAATCGACATGGTGGTTATCCGCCATCCCTCCTCAGGCGCCGCCCAATTTCTTGCCGATCGGATTCCTTCGAACGTCATCAACGCGGGCGACGGATGGCACGAGCACCCAACGCAGGCCCTGCTCGACCTGCTGACCATCCGTGACAATCTCGGGAAAGTGGAGGGAGCACGGGTGTGCATCTGCGGGGACATCCTCCACAGTCGTGTCGCCCGCAGCAACATCTGGGGACTCCTCAAGCTCGGAGCTGAGGTCGCCGTGTGCGGTCCACGCTCGCTGATGCCGCGTGGGATCGAGGAGCTGGGGGTCCGCGTCTTCGGCCATGTGGAAGACGCCATCGAGTGGGCCGATGTGCTCAACGTGCTTCGGCTTCAATTGGAGCGGATGCGTGCGGGTTACATCCCCTCCGTCGGTGAATTCAACCGTGTCTTCGGGGTTACCCAAGAGCGCCTCGACCGCGCTCCGAAGGAGCTTCTGATCCTTCACCCGGGGCCCATGAATCGGGGTGTGGAGATCGATTCCAGGGTGGCCGACGGACCCCACAGTGTGATCCTCCAGCAGGTGACCAATGGCATCGCCGTGCGGATGGCCGTGTTGTACCTCCTCGCCGGTGGGCGAGCGGAACTTGCCGCCTCGGCCAAGGAGAAACCCTCGCCCGCCGAGGAGCGGGTCGCAGCCGGGCGGGTGAGAGAATGAGGCCTCTCTTGCTCCAGGGCGGGCGGGTCGTCGATCCATCCCAGGACCTCGACCAGATCTGTGACCTGTTGATCCAAGACGGCAAGGTGGTTGCCACTGACCGGGGCCTGGGGGTCCCGGATGGAGCCGATGTGGAAGACGTGGGAGGGAAGATCGTGGCGCCAGGACTCATCGATGTGCACGTGCACTTTCGTGAGCCGGGGAGGGAGGAGGCGGAGACCGTGGCTACGGGAGCCCGAGCGGCGGCGGCCGGCGGGTTTACCGGGGTTTGCATGATGCCGAACACGGACCCCGTGACGGACAACCGGGCTGCGGTTGGGTTCATTGTCAAACAGGGCGCCGCCGCTCAGAGCGCACGGGTCTACCCCATCGGGGCCGTTTCCCTTGGACAGCGGGGAGAACAGCTTGCTGAGTTCGGGGAGCTGGTGTCGGCGGGAGCGGTGGCCGTGAGCGACGACGGGCACCCGGTGGCATCCAGCCATCTGATGAGAACTGCCCTCGAATACGCGCAGACGTTCGGGATCCCGGTTGCCGATCACTGTGAAGACCCTTCATTGGCCAGAGGTGTCATGCATGAGGGGGTCGTCTCCACCAGGCTGGGCCTCAAGGGAATACCCGCCGCGGCAGAGGAAGTCATGGTGGCTCGGGACATCATATTGGCGGAGCTGACGGGAGGGCACGTGCACCTGTGCCACATGTCCACCGCCGGCTCTGTAGACCTCATCCGTCGCGGGAAGGAACGTGGGGTCAACGTCACTGCGGAAGTCACACCCCATCATCTGACCCTCACTCACGACGCCTGTGACGGCTACGATACGAACGCGAAGATGAATCCTCCGCTGCGTGAGGCCAGCGATGTCGGGGCGCTCCGTCAGGGCCTCAAGGACGGCACGATCGACGTGATCGCCACGGACCACGCTCCCCACCACTACGAGTCCAAGGAACGCGATTTCGATGATGCCCCATTCGGGATCATCGGTCTCGAGACGGCACTGCCCCTCGGTCTGACCGACCTCGTTGGTGTGGCGGCCGGCAACGGGGGCGGAGCGAACGGCTTGCTCAGCTTGCCCCAGCTCATCCGTCGCATGAGCACGGAGCCCGCTCGCATCTTTCATCTGGAGGGAGGGAGCCTGGCGAAGGGTAAGGTCGCCGATGTGGTCGTGATCGATCCTGAGAGCGCGTGGATCGTCGATCCGACGTCCTTTGTTTCGAAGAGCCGGAACATGCCCTTCGCCGACCGCGAACTCTTCGGCGCCGTGGACCGGACCGTTGTCGGGGGAAGAACGGTATTTCGGCGTGGAGCCGGATGATGCAGCGCGAAGCCGCCCGACGCATCGCCCATTACTGCAAACGACTAGCTGATCTCGGGTTGAGCGCCGGGGCCGATGGCAACATTGCCGTGCGCGTGGCACCGGAGAGGGCTTTGGTGACCCCGGCCGGCTTGCTCAAGGCCGAGCTCACCGCGGATGACATCGTCGAGGTGGACCTGAGCGGCCGTCGTCTCAGAGGTGGCCGGAAGCCCTCGTCAGAGCTCGACATGCACCTACGTATCCTTCGCGCCCGTCAGGATGTTGGAGCCGTAGTACACGCCCACCCACCGGTGGCCACCGGATTCAGCGTTGCCGGGGAGGCCTTTGACGACTGCGTGCTACCCGAGCTGATTTTCCAGGTCGGCTGGGTCCCTGTCGTCCCTTATGGCACACCGGGTACTCCGGAGCTGGGTGAGCGGATCGAGCCCTATCTGAGCAACCACGACGCCCTGCTCCTGGAAAACCACGGGGCGGTCACCATGGGCCCCACCCTGGAGGACGCCGTGATTCGGATGGAGAGCTTCGAGCACGCTGCCAAGATTCTCCTCACGGCGCGTCTCCTGGGCCGCGTGAACCCGCTGACGGGTGCTGACGTCGCACGGTTGGAGGAGCTGCGCCGATCCCGTGATCTTCCGGGGGCTTACCCCGGGTGTCCTGTGCCGGGCCAGGAGTGATGGTGGCAAAGCGTTCGTCCAAGTCGACCGACGCCATCCAGCGCCTGCTGGATGAGCGGGCCCAGATCGTGGATTGGCTGGACCGCCTGGCGAGTGGGTCGGATAGCACGCCGGCGCACATTCGGGAGAAGGTGCGCGGCGACTATCAGGTCCGACTGGACGAGATCCTGGAGAACCTCAGGGAACACAGCTCCAAACTGCAGGAGGCGCTGGAGACTCAGGAGGACCAGTTGGAGGCGCTGGCCGCCAAAGTCAGTGCCGAGGAGGAGCGATTGGCCGAGGCCGAGCTGCGACACTCGGTGGGCGAGTACGACAAAGAGAAATGGTCCGAGATCCGGTCTGAGATTCGAGGGACTCTGGCCAAGAACAAGGCGAAGATGAAGGTGGCCGAGAAGGAGATCGCGCGTCTCGAGGAGGCGCGGGCGCTAATGGAGGGGTCGGAGGAAGCCGAGGAGTACGAGGAGGAGTCCCCGGAGGAGCTGGAGCCGGTGGACTCTTACTCCGAGGAGGACGAGCCGGAGGAGGGCGAGGACGTCGCCCCCGAGGATCTGGCACCGGAAGAGGAATCTGCGGAGCGTGGGGAGCCCCAGCTATCCAACAAGCAGGAGAAGGTCGATGAGCTGGCCTTTCTCAAATCCGTGACGGAGGACGAATCACACGGTCCACAGGCGTCGAGGGCCAGCGCCGGTTTTCTGTCACCGGAGGCGGAATCCCCAAGCCCGCCGTCGCCAGGCAATGCCAAAAGCGAGACAAAGGCCCGAGGCCGGTCCAGCGGCGAAAAGACCCTGAAGTGCGAGGAATGCGAGACGTTGAACAAGCCAACGGAGTGGTATTGCGAGCGATGCGGCGCCGAACTCACGTCGCTCTAGGGAACTAGCTCTTGGCTTGGATGACCTTCTGAAGGCGAGATTTGGCCCGCGCGGCGAGGTTCGGGTGGATGAGGTGATTCCGGGCCGCGCGATCCAACAGCTGCTCGACGGCTCGATACGCTTCGCGCGCCTGCTCGGGGGTCTCGGCGCCTCGAACGTTCTTGATGGCCGTGCGGAGCGCGGATCGCTTTCCCCGGTTCAGAGTGCGTCGCCTTTCTGCCTGGCGGTTGCGTTTTTTCGCAGTTGCGGTGTTGGGCACGCAGACTCCTCAATGGCCCCGCGAAAGGCCGTGAAAAAATTAGCCCCGAAGTGTATCCCGTAAGTGCTGGTGGGTCAAGGCAATGCCTTCTTTGACACGGTTTCGGACCACCGTTACCTTTCCGCCTCGTTTCGGCCGGTTTCGACTACATTTCCAACGTGCAGATCGCGGAATTCCTTCTCGCACTCCCGGTGCTCCTTTTCTCTATGGTGGCGCACGAGTACGCTCACGGCTAGGGGATAACACGGCGCTGATGCTGGGTCGACTGACGCTCAATCCCGTCAAGCACATCGATCCATGGCTCAGTATAGTCTTCCCGCTGATGCTTTGGTTCGGGACGGCGGGGCGCTTCGTTTTCGGTGGGGCAAAGCCCGTTCCCGTGAACCCCCGCAACTACCGTAACTACCGGCGGGGAGACATCATTGTGTCGTCGGCCGGTGTGGTGGTGAATATGGGTCTGTTCGTGGCGTGCACAGTGCTTGCCGTTGCCACGGGCATCGTGGGACAGTCGCTGCCCTTGACCGCACCAGTCATGGGGTTGCTGCAGCGGATGATGGTCTGGGGAGTGTGGCTCAATCTCCTGCTGGCGAACTTCAACCTCATCCCGATCCCGCCGCTGGATGGGTCTCACATTCTCTACCATATGCTGCCGCGCCACATTGGAGCTCGGTTTCGGGAGTTATCGCGCTACGGCTTTCTCATTCTGCTGGCGTTGCTCATTTTCGTTCAGTCGCTGTTTGTGTTGCTTCTCTTGCCGGCGATCCTTCTGTTTCGGCTAGCGGCGTCCCTGATTTCACCGTTCGCGCTGCAACCGCTGTTGTTCTCCTGAGATGACCCAGCCTCCGCTTCAATCGTTCCCTGCGTCCGCCGATGCGCAAAGCGCGCTGGCCGATGCGGCATTCGTGGTGGAGCTGGAGTCGTTCTCCGGTCCTCTGGACCTGCTGCTGCACCTCATTCGGGAGCAGGAGATCGACATCGCCGATATTCCCATTGCCCGGATCGCCGACCAGTTCTTGCAGGTCATCGAGGAACTTGGTCTCAATCAGGCCGCTGAGTACTTGGAGATGGCGGCGCGCCTGTTGCGTATCAAAATCCAGATGCTGCTGCCCCGATCGGCGGATGGGGACGAATGGGAAGATCCAAGGGCGGAGCTGGTCCGGAGGCTCTTGGAGTACGAGCAGATTCGTGAAGTCGCCCAGTGGCTGGTGGAAAGGGCGTCGGACCGCGCGGCCCGGTTCCACCGGGGTTGGGTACCGGAGCCCGCCGAACGGCCACCACCCGAGGTCGTGATAGACCTGGATTCGATCCTCGAGGCGGCAGAGCGTGTGGTCGAGGGTATGCCACAGCCGATCATCCACCGGGCGGTCCCGCGACCGCTCGACGTGGAAGGGGCCACGCGGCGCATCGAAGCCCTGCTGGTCGAACATGACCGTATCGATTTTCGGCTGATTGTGGGGGAACGAGCCCATGTCGCCGATATCATTTCGGCCCTGATCGCTGTTCTGGAGATGGCGCGGTTGGGGATGATCGCACTCATTCAAACAAGGCCATTTGGCTCTTTCACGGTTGCCAATGAATCAGCTGACCGGACTGCTTGAGGCGGCCTTCTTTTCGGCGCCCCGTCCCCTGAGTTTGGGTGAGCTGCGCGTGCTCGAGCCGGAGGCAAGTGACGAGGACCTCCGCCGGGCCCTTGACGAGTTGCGTGATTTCTACGACTCCGGGGGTCGGGGAGTGCAGCTGGTGGAGCTAGCGGACGGATTCCAAGTGCTTACGCGAAGAGAGTACGCGGAGGCGATTGCGGAGGCGAGGATCGTTCACCGCCCACGGAAGCTCTCCGCGGCGGCGATCGAGACGCTAGCTATCATTGCGTACCGCCAGCCCGTAGGTCGAGCAGAGATCGAAGAAATCCGTGGCGTTTCCGCCGATGGTGTTGTTCGCTCTCTTCAGGACCGCGGTTTCATCGATGTAGTTGGTCGTGGGGAGGGATTAGGCCGGCCCCTGTTGTACGGCACGACGCCGTACTTACTCGAGATGTTGGGTCTGAAGGGCCTTTCGGAGCTTCCCAGGCTCGACGAACTCTCCGTTGCCCTCCGGCCCCTTGCGGACCTACCGGAAGGGTGACGTCGATGCGGCTGCAGCGGGCGCTGGCGCGGGCCGGTGTGGCGTCCCGCCGCCGCGCAGAGGACATGATTCGGGCGGGGCGCGTCCGGGTCAACGGTGAGGTGGCCGAACTTGGGCTGACGGTTGATCCCGAGTGCGATGCCATCACGGTGGGTCGGAGGCGGGTTCGAATCTCCGATGCGGTGTGGCTCGCGCTCAACAAGCCGGTGGGTTATGTGGTGTCACGCCGGGACGAGAAAAAACGGTCCACGGTTTTCGAACTCGTCCCAGACATACCGGGTCTTACGTATGTGGGTCGGCTGGACATGATGACGGCCGGCCTTCTCCTCTTGACCACCGACGGTGTCGCCGCTCACCGGCTGACCCATCCGAGTTTCGCGGTCGAGCGGACGTACCGGGCCATCGTGCACGGGCGGCCGGCCCGGGACATTCGGCGGGCGTTGTCGCAGCCCATCGTCATCGACCGGCGCCCCGTGAAGATCCCGCAATACCGAGTTCGCGAACGGCCCGGTGGGAGTAGCGATCTCACGCTGGTGCTCACGGAGGGCCGGTATCGGATCGTGCGGCGGGTTTGCGACGTACTGCGGGTGAAGGTAGAGCAGCTCGTGCGCTTGAGCCACGGACCGGTGCGCCTCGACCGGCTTGCTCCGGGTCGCTGGCGGCATCTCACGGCGTCCGAAAAACGCTCCCTGAACCGGGCGTGTGTCGGACAGTGACCATCATTGCGGAAGAACAAAGTGGATCTTCGGGATAAAACGATATTGATTCTGGGCACCGGTCTGGTGGGACGGGCCGTTGCTTGCCAGTTATTGGCGCTCAGGCCCTCCAAGATCGTGCTAGTTGCGCTTTCGGAGAAGGAGGTACGTGAGGCTGCAGAGTACCTCGACCCCGAGCGTGGAGACACGGTGGTGGAGACGGCTTGGGGCAACGTGTTCATGCCAGCAGCCATCGCCCGGCGTTCTCGGGAGGAGGTCCTCGCCGATCAGGAATTACGCGGGTTGGTGATCGACGATCTCTTCGGGGATCTGAGTGATGAGGTGCTCGAACGCAACTTCCTTTTTCAGCTGCTCCAGCGATCTCGCCCAGAAGCCGTCGTAGATTGCATCAACACCGCGACGGCCTTTGCATATCAGGACGTTTTTCACAGCGCCCGCGACCTGCTCGAGGCGGTGCGGGGTGGAGACGTTCCCCGAGAGCTGGTCGAGCGGCACACGCTGACCTTGACCATGCCTCAGCTCACTCGGCACGTGCAGATCGTCGTCGAGGGTCTACGGCGTGCCGGCACCGAGGCCTACGTCAAGATCGGAACGAGCGGCACCGGAGGTATGGGATTCAACATTCCCTATACCCACTCCGAGGAGCGCCCTTCCCGGATGCTCCTCACCAAATCCGCTGTCGCCGGCGCGCATTCGTTGCTCCTCTTCTTAATATCCCGCACTCCTGGGGCTCCGTCGGCGATTGAGATCAAACCGACTGCGGCCATTGCGTGGCGCAGCATCGCCTACGGTCCCATATGGCGGGGCGGAAAGGCGATCGGTCGGTGCGACTGCTCGGAGCCGGTATCGGTGGATGAAGCGTTTGCACCCGGGTCGGCGGTTTGGCAGGACCTCGGACGACCTCTGGAATCGGTGTTCATTGACGTGGGTGAGAACGGTGTCTTCGCGAAAGAGGAGTTCCAGACCGTCACGTCGCTCGGGCAGATGGAGTTCATTACTCCCGAGGAGGTCGCGGAGTATGTGGTGATGGAGTTGTCGGGTCGCCCGACGGGCCGGGACGTGGTTGCCGCACTGGACGCCGCGACCGCCGGGCCGACATACCGTGCTGGCATTCTGCGGGGACCGGCGCTCGAGCGGCTCGAGCGATTGGAGCAGGAGCACGGGGTGCGCTCGGTGGCGTTCGAGATGCTGGGCCCACCCCGGCTCAGCAAGATGCTCTACGAGACGGACATCCTGTCACGCCTGCGAAGTAGCGTGAGAGACTTGGCGGAGAGCGATCCCACGGAACTCTCCAGCGAGGCCGTAGCACTGGTCGCGTGCGACCAAGAGGTTCGCTCGGTCATCATCTCGGTTGGGCTTCCCATTCTGGTTCCCGGTGGAAAGGTTTATAGAGGCGAAAACGTGATCGTGACTCCGGGCGGCGGAGTCGACCTCGACAGGATCGCCGCCCGTGGCTGGGTTGACTTGCGGCCGTCCACCTGTGAAGCCTGGATCGATCGGGCTCGTCGGATGGTGGTACAGGCCGATCAGCGGCGGGCGGTCGACGCCGGTTCCGGGAGTGACGTGGCCTGGAGCGCGATTGAACCCGAGGATGCCATCGCGCCGGCCCGGTTCATCCAATGGGTATTTCGCTTTGAGGACGGTGGTGAGCGAATCAAGCGTTAACTGACGCCGCGGGTGCGTCCTAAGGTATGCGGTTCATGTGCCGACCCAGCGTCCGGCGGGTTCGTTGGGAACAGACTCAGCACAGCCGCCCGAACGGCGGCGATGGAGGTAACGAGTGACATCGGGAGCCCTCAAGTCGAGCGATTCTTCGGTTACCGCCGCCGTCGTTCAAGAGGTTGCCAAGCGGGTTGTTGGTCAGGAGCCCATGGTCGAGCGACTGCTGATCGGCCTGCTGACGGGAGGCCATATCCTCCTCGAGGGCGTGCCCGGATTGGCGAAAACCCTTGCCGTCAGTACGCTGGCCGAGACGATCCACACACTCTTTCAACGCATCCAGTTCACTCCGGACCTCCTGCCCGCTGATATCATCGGGACCATGGTCTTCGATCAGAAGACCGGCGAGTTCCATCCCAAGCGCGGTCCGCTGTTCGCGAACATCATCCTTGCTGATGAGATCAACCGCGCTCCCCCGAAGGTGCAATCCGCGTTGCTCGAAGCCATGCAGGAAAAGCAGGTGACGATCGGCGGGGAGACCTACCGGTTGGAAGAGCCGTTCCTGGTGCTCGCGACTCAGAACCCCATCGAGCAGGAGGGAACCTACGCGCTCCCGGAGGCACAGCTCGACCGATTCATGTTGAAGGTCCATGTCGGCTACCCATCGCGTGAAGAAGAGAAGGAAATCTTGTGGCGCATGGCCGGCGGTCGCCCGATCTCGGTATCCGCCGTCGGAGACCCCGCTGACATCCTTGCTCTACGACAGTCCATCGGTGAGCTGTACATGGATCAAAAGATCGTGGACTACATCGTTGATGTGGTTCGAGCGACGCGAGAACCGCACCTCGTTGGATTGCACGACCTGAAACCCCTCATTGCCTTTGGTGCCAGCCCGCGGGCCTCGATCTATCTCGCACAGGCGGCCCGCGCCCATGCGTTCCTGCGGGGGCGCGCATACGTCATTCCGGAAGACGTCAAGGCGATGGCCCCCGATGTCCTGCGTCATCGAGTACTCCTCACTTTCGAGGCCGAGGCAGAGGACATGAACTCCGACGGCGTCATCGTAAAACTCCTGGAGGCAGTGCACGTTCCGTGAGTGGGACCTTGAGTGGTGCCTTCCCTGTCGGGGCGGATGTACTGCGGCAGGTCAAACAGATCGAGCTGCGCACCCGCTACCTGGTCTCGTCTCTCTTCACCGGAGAATACCGTTCTGTCTTTCGCGGACAAGGCATGGAGTTCGCCGAGGTCCAGGAGTATCACTACGGCGACGACTTCCGTGTAATCGACTGGAACGTCACGGCTCGGATGGGACACCCGTATGTCAAGACGTTCGAGGAAGAACGGGAAGTGTCGCTGCTGCTGGTGGTGGATCGTTCCGGGTCAGTGGAGTTCGGCGATCCCGTCAGCAAGGCTGCCCGTGCGGTAGAGGTGGCTGCCGTACTCGCGCTGGCGGCGGCGCGGCACAACGATCGGGTGGGGGCGTTGCTTTTCTCGGAGGGCATCGAGCACGTCGTACCTCCTGGAAAAGGGCGGCGGCATGCGTTGAGGGTGATCAGAGATCTGCTGGGATTCAAACCTCAGGGTCAAGGCACAAACCTGGGCCTGGCACTGACGTATGTAGCCAAACTCGTGCGACACCACTCCATCATCGTGGTCCTGTCGGATTTCCGCGCGGCGGATTGGGAGGAGCAGCTCCGCCAACTCACCCTCAAGCATGAGGTGGTTGCCATTACGGTGGATGATCCCCGGGAACGCGATCTCCCCGACGTGGGGTGGCTCGAGCTCGAAGATGCCGAGTCCGGCGCGCGGATCCTCGCCGACACGTCGGGGAAAGATTCCCGTCTCCAGTTGCAGATTGCAGCCGAGGACGCACGCCTCGCACGGACACGTGCACTTTCGCGAGCCCGCGTCGATCACATCGGGCTTCGGACGGACCGTCCTTACGCCCACACGCTTCTGGCCGCGTTCGCCAAGCGGGCCCGTAGGCTGCGACGGTGAGTTGGCTGACAGGTGCGCTCGCACTTTTCCAGGCCTCGTCCGGCTGGGTGGTGTCGCCGGCCACGCCGGCGGTGGGAGACACAATTCGCCTCACACGGGAGTTTGTGGTCGCCAACGCGCAAGCCCGAGTCCAACTGCAACCGCTGCAGGAGTCTCCGTTTCTCCAACCGCTTCGAGATCCCGAGGTTGTGGACGATCCAGAGGGTTTCTCCCTCAGATATGCGGTGGCGCTGTTCCGCGCCGGAGAGCAAACGATCGAGATTCCCGAGATCGAGCTGGTCTTGCCGGACGGTAGCACCGAGGCCGTTGCGGGAGGGATCGTGGTGGTACGGGTCGCGTCCGTTTTGCCGGTGGGGGATTCGCTGCCGCCGCCGTACCCGGCACAAGACCCCGTGGCTCGGACCGCAATGCATGTTGAGCCGGCGGTGCTGCTCGGTGCGGCCGTGCTGATGATCATGGCCGTGTGGGGATACTACAGGCGCCGACCCTCGCCGCGGCCCGTTTGGGGCAAGGCAGGTGGCACGGGGGCGCCGGTGGAAGATGAGCAGAATCCGGTACTCCGATGGGTCGTCGCCGGAGAACCCCGGGCGGTGGCTGCATTGACCATGCATCGACTCCGAGACCGCTTTGCCGAATTGGTCCCTAAGGCGACGCGATCTTTGAGCACGGAAGAGTGTCTCCGCGTTGTCGCGAAGAAACAACCTGATTGGCCCATTCGCGCGATCACAGACGTCGTGCAATCCCTCGAACGGGCCAGTTTTGCACCGGCGGTGCCTAGCGATGTGATGGCGCTTTCGGACGAGGCCGATGAGCTCCTGCGTTCGTTGGAAAATGGCGAGCCCGAGAACGAGGAGACCGCGTGATTTTTGCTCGCCCGCTCCTGCTATTGCTGTTGCTGGCGCTGCCCCTGTGGTGGTGGAGGCGGCGACGGGGGTATCGACCGGCGGCTACTTACAGTGATTTGCGACAGGTCTCGCGAGCAGCCCCGAGACGCCGGTGGATCGGCGAGGTGCCCGCGACGATGAGAAGCATTGCCCTCATGGGCTGGATCGTTGCCGCCGCGGGCCCGCTTCGTTCCGTCGCGCCCAACGAGATCATGAGGGAAGGGATCGCCATCGTCCTGGCCGTCGATGTCTCCAGCAGCATGTTGGCCGAGGACTTTGCGCCATCAAACCGGCTCGATGTCGCCAAAGAGCAATCCATTGCGTTCATCAGAGCTCGGCGCTTCGATCGGATTGGATTCGTGGCATTCGCTGGCGAGGCCCTGACGAAAGTGCCGTTGACCGTGGATTATCCGGTGCTAGAGCAGGCGGTGCTCGATCTTCAAGTGGGCGAATTGGATGACGGAACGGCGATCGGCACTTCGATTGCCACCGCGGCGAACCGTCTGCGGCGTGCCCCTGGCGAGAGCAAGGTGATCGTTCTGCTGACCGACGGGGAGAACAATCGGGGTCGGATTGACCCGAGAACGGCGGCCGAGGCGGCAAAGCAAGTTGGTATCCGGATCTACACGATCGGCGTTGGGACAGAGGGGGAGGCCCGGACGCCGATTGGGCGGGGAATCGGGGGCCAGCTGCGGTATCAGACACTTCCAGTCCGCATCGACGAACAATTGCTTCAGGATGTCGCCGGCATGACAGGCGGGCGGTACTTCCGCGCAACGGATGCCGAGGCACTGAGCCGCATCTTCCAGCAAATCGATCAGCTGGAGAAGACGCCGGTCGAGATCACGCGCTTCACGCAGTTTGATGAAGCCTATCAAATACCACTGCTCATCGGGCTCGCTGCGCTTGCGCTGGAGTTGGTGATCGGTGCTACCCTCGTCGTGCGTGTCCCGTGATTGCCTTTGACCTTCCCGTGATCTTGTATGTGGCGCCCGTGATCGCGGGTCTCGGTATGTTGTTGGCCCTGTGGGCGCGGCAGACCCGGGTGCGCCATGCAACGCGGTGGTCAGTGCCGTTGGGATCTGTGGCGGCGAGGACGGGCCGGTGGGGGCCGCTTGTCCTCGGAGCCTCGGTGCTCGCGGCGGCCACGGCGCTCGCAGGCCCCCGCTTTGGTCGGCGAGTGGTGACCACGGAATCCCGCGCGCTGAATCTCGTCATCGCCGTTGACATCTCGCGCTCGATGCTTGCTGAGGACGTAGAGCCTTCACGACTTGGACGCGCGCAGCGAGAGGCCCAGCGGTTGATTCAAGATCTGCGGGGCGACCGCATCGGGTTGATCGCGTTCGCCGGCCGAAGTTTCATCCTGTCGCCTCTGACCGTGGACGCCGGTGCGCTTCAGCTTCTCGTGGACGGACTCGATCCCGACATGACGAGCGCCGGCGGCACCGAGCTCGCCCTCGCCCTCAATCAGGGACGCGACCTGCTCCTTGCCGGGAGTGGTGTGGCGGATCGGGTGCTCGTGGTGTTCGGTGATGGTGAAGCGCACGATTCGGTGCCGGGCATTCAAAGAGCGGCGGAACGAGTGCGGCGAGACGGGATACACTTGATCCTTGTTGCGGAGGGCAGGCCGGAACCGGCAAGGATTCCGGTGCGCGATCCCGATGGTGTGCTGATTGGATTCCAACGAGATCCCGACGACCAGGTTGTCGAGACCGCTCGGCGCGATGACATCCTCGAGTCCGCAGCGGATGCCAGCCGTGGCGTGGTGGTCTCGGCGTTGCTGAGCGACCAGGCAGGCGCGGTGCGGGATCTGGTAAGCGGGTACAAGCGATCCCCGGAGACCACGAGCACCGCCGCCCAAGACGTCTCCCGAGCCTGGATCCCGCTATTGGGTGCCGTGGCGATCTTGCTCTTCCATACGTTCACTCGCCGGACAGCCGCGTTGGCGGTGATCGCGCTGTTGCTGGCCGTGCCGAGGCCGGCTTCGGCACAAGGTTTGGCCAACCCGGGCGATGAGGCGTGGCGCGCGGGCGACTTTCGCCGCGCGGCCCAGCTATACCTGCGGCAGGCACAGGCCGGTGACGGTGGAGATACCGTGTTACTCAACTTGGGAACGGCGGCCCTGGCGTTCGGAGACACCATTGTGATCCGGCAGGCCCTCACCCGTGCCGCACAGTCCATCGATCCCGAAATCAGATTCCGCGCCCTGTACAATCTCGGATTGCACCATCTTCGGCTGGCTGAGGCCGACTCAGCGAATCGCGAAGCTCATCTCGCCGCAGCCCAAACGCAGTATCGGGAGGCTTTACTGCTCAAACCCGGACACGCCGAGACCAAGTGGAACTATGAACTCACGCTGCGGCCGACCCCACCGCAGGACGTAGGAGGGCAGCAACAGCAACCTCAAGGTGGAAGTGGTTCGGGAGATGATCAGGAGCCACCGCCGGCGGGTGAACTCAGCCTCGCACAAGCCCTGCAGATACTGGACTCGATGCTCGAGGAAGAACGGCGTACCAGGGCGCAGATGAACCGCCGGCAAAAGCGCGCCAGGGACCGCAGAGGGAGGCGCGACTGGTGACACTCTTCCTCGCAATGATGCTGACCCTGCAACAGCCAGAGGTGGTCGCCACTGTCGATCGGAGTGAAGTGGAGCTGGGTGATGACGTCGTGTTGATCGTCAGGACAGATGCCCCCGGCAGCGCACCGACGGAAATCGAAGAGCCCGAGTTGATCGGGTTTGAGGTCCGAGATGTGAATCTCGCCTCGACCTTCAGTGCGACTGGGGGAGCCGGAACGAGGATTGTCACCTGGGAGTACCGGCTGCGGGCTACCTCCCGCGGGCAGGGGCGCATCGGCCCGATTCGTGTCAGAGTGGGGGAGGTGGAGGTGGAGGCGCCGATGATCACAGTGGATGTGAGAGCCGCAGATGCCCGCGCGGGGGCGGCATTCACACCTCGCGTTAGGCAGATCGTTGCTCGCGCGCCAGGACCGGATGGGTCTGATGAAGTCATTGTTGCGGTTGTGCCCTCGGCGGACACGATTGTCCTCGGGGCACAGCTCGACCTGGTCGTCGTGGCTTGGTTTCCGCGGGATGTGCGGGCGAGATTGCGAACCAGACCTACGCTTACACCGCCGGAGCTCCAGGGGGCTTGGACGTACTCTCAGTCGTCCGCTTTAGATGCAGTGTCGAGCCGCGAAGTGTGGGGCCGTCTCTATGACCTCTTTGTGCACCGCCAAGTGGTCTTTCCTCTTACCGCGGGCCCATTGGAGGTGGGGCCGGCGACCGTCTCGTTTAGCCTTCCCCTCCGCACGTCGATACTCAGTCGCGAGATACCCCAGGAGGTTCAGAGCGAAAGCCGGTGGGTCGAGGTCGTGCCTCAACCCGAGGCAGGTCGCCCGGAAGGCTTCACCGGAGTTGCCGCCAGCGGGTTGAGTTTCGAGGTGTTGGTGGACAGCCAAGCGTTGGCGCT
Organism: Gemmatimonadota bacterium; assembly: GCA_039590195.1. Classification (GTDB taxonomy): domain Bacteria; phylum Gemmatimonadota; class Gemmatimonadetes; order Gemmatimonadales; family GWC2-71-9; genus JBDHDY01. The sequence continues at coordinate 16,845 of JBDHFY010000001.1, forward strand.
GGGGGGAGGCGTCACGATCAGGTCCACGGTGCAGGGTCATGGCAATATCGCACTCTGGCCGGAACCCCAGTTCCGGTGGCCGCGGGGCGTTCGGGTGTATCCAGGCGGAACTGATCTCCAGCTCGCTCCGGAAAACGATCTGATCGCGGGCACCAAGACGTTTACGTACTTGGTTGTTCCCGACTCGGCGGGCACCTTTGCAATCAGAAACCCAGTGTTTCCCTACTTCGATCTGGACACGCGGCGTTACCGGGAGGCGCGAGCGGGTTCGGTCGAGTTCGTCGCCAGGGCAGGTCGCCCATCGGTGGCGTTGCGGGTACCTCCTCCGCTCTTGATGGACGCGGGTGGTGAGCCGGTGCTCCGAGGCTTGATGTCTCGTATTCCGCTATGGGGCTGGTTGCTGCTCGTGGCATCGCCCGCAGGATTGGCCCTGATCGGTCGCCTGGTGAGCCGCTCATCCGTGCGGCGAACTGAGCGAGCGGCCCCGACTCCCGCCAGCACGCTCGAGAGACTCGACCGACAATTTCGAGGTGCCCTCGAACGCCTGGTGCCCGACGCGACTGTGCGCGAGGGGCATGCGCTGGCTGAGGCCTTGCGGGCGGCCGGTGTAGAAACGCCGGTGGCGGCGCATGCATCTCGGCTACGAGACCGGCTCGGCCAGGCGGTGTACGGCCCCGATGGGGCCAGCGATCCCGAGGAGCTGGGCGCCGAAGTACAGGAAGTGTTGAATGCGCTGCCCGGTGCGCGAGTCCTCGACCGGCCGGTGCGCGGTGTTGCTGCTGCCGTCGCCGTCGTCTTGGTGCTGGGCGCGGCTAGCGCGTCGGCGCAGGAGCCAACCGCCGAGCAACTCTTTGACGCTAGGCTATTCGGTGCGGCTGCGGACAGCTTCGCGTTGCGCGGCGCTGTGCAGCCGGGTGAGGCGGCGCATTGGTTCAATCTGGGGAGTGCCCTCTTTGCCCTCGGTGAGGAAGACCGGGCCCGCCTTGCTTGGGTGCGCGCCGCGCGAATTTTACCCCGGCGGAGCGAAATCCGAGATGCCCTGAGCCTGATCGGACCACCGGACGCCAACTCGAGCGGCCTGTTGTGGATCGCGCCGGTCACTGCGTGGGAGGCCGGCGCGGTGGCCGTCGTTGCGTGGGTGATAGCGTGGCTGCTCATGGCTCTGGGCGCGCGCTACACTCGTGTGGTCTTGCTGCTGACCCTGAGCACGGCGACCGTCGCCTATGCCGCGTACGTGAGCCGGCGATACCGGACGCCGGTTGCGGTGGCAATCGCACCTGAAACACCACTGCGCTCGGCTCCGTACGGTGGCGCGACCGCCGCAGTGTTCCTGGACGAAGGTATGGCTGTGCGCGTCAACGACACAGCAGGGGTTTGGTTGTTGGTCACTCGCGGAATGTCGCAGGGTTGGGTGCTTGGGGAGGAGGTCGAGAGACTGTAGTGGGGCGGATCGCCATCCTGCCTGCCCCCGTTGCGGATCAGATCGCCGCCGGTGAGGTAATCGAGCGCCCTGCGTCGGTAGTGAAGGAACTCGTGGAAAACGCGTTGGACGCCGGTGCGACCGAGATTACCATCGAACTCCAAGGCGGTGGACGGACCTGCATTGCCGTGAGCGACGACGGAGTCGGTATGGATTCCGACGACGCGAGACTTGCCATCGACCGCCATGCGACGAGCAAAATTCGCCGGGTGGCGGACCTGATTGGTGTTCCCACGTACGGATTTCGCGGCGAGGCTCTTGCGGCCATCGCGTCCGTCTCGAAATTCGCGATCGAGACGGCGCTGGCGGAGAACAATGACGGGTCCGGCGAAGCAACACGGGTTGTCGTCGATGGCGGAAAGTCGGGCGGTGTCGAAGTCACAGCGAGACAACGGGGCACCACGGTGACGGTGGAGCGGCTCTTCTACAATACTCCAGCCCGCCGGAAATTTCTCAGGAGCCAGGCGAGCGAGACACGGGCCGTCGTGCAGGCGGTGACGGTGCTTGCACTGGCGAGACTCGATGTCGCCTTCAAGCTCCTGAGCGACAAGCGCACGCTGATCGACGTTCCCCGAACGTCCGACACGGTAGAGCGCATCGAGGCACTGTTTGGACGGAGAATGGCCGAGAGCCTCGTGCCGGTGGACTATCACTCGGGACCATTGTCGGTGCGTGGGTTCGTGCAACGACCGGCTGATGCCAAGCCCACGGGTCGCAAGGCGTTTCTGTTCGTCAACGGTCGCCCTTTCCGGGATCCGTTTCTCGTTCGAGCCGCCGAAGCCGGTTACCGAGCAACCATCAACCCCGGATGTCGCCCCACGATGTTTCTTTCACTTGGCTTGCCGGGCGACGCCGTGGACGTCAATGTGCATCCAACTAAGCTCGAAGTGCGATTTCGGGACCGTCGCTTCGTGGAGGGGAGTGTGGAGGAGGGGGTGCGCGTCGCACTGGGAGGCTTTGGATCTGCGGCGGTAGTGTGGGGCGGTGGCGAGGGCAGTTTGCAGGGGGCGCCGTCGGCCAGGTCGAATTTCCCCTCAGCCGACGAGCGAGCGGCGACCGTGGGATGGACCGGGTCCATGTTCGACACCGCCGAGGTTGGGACCACGGGCGCTGCCGCGCAAGCGCCGATCGGCGATCAGCTGAGAGAGCTGCTGCAGGTCTTCCGAACGTACATCGTCCTCGAGACCCCCGAGGGCGTGGCGTTCGTCGATCAGCACTCGGCGCACGAGCGCATTCTGTACGAAGAAGCCCTGACGCAACTCAAGGGAGAGGGCGCCGCCGCTCAGCGGTTGCTACTGCCGCTCACCATTGACCTCGACGCTAGAGAGTTTGAAGCGGTGGAAGCCAACCGCGATCTCCTCAGAGCCATTGGATACGAGATCGACGAGTTTGGAGGACGTTCCGTAGTGGTGCACGCGGTTCCCAACCCCCACCCCCGTTTCGACGCGAAGCGATGCTGTGAGGAGCTGGCAGCCGACATGGCGCGTGGAAGATTCGGAGGGTGGGCGAATCGTCTCGAGCGCTTTGCCGCCACGTATGCGTGCCGTGCCGCGATCAAAGCGGGGCACGTGCTCGAGGCAGGTGAGCGGCGACATTTGCTCAACCGCCTGTTTGCGTGTGAGCTTCCGCCCCACGACGTACACGGTCGACCAACAATCGTGCAGCTCCCCCGGGACGAGTTGGAGAAACGCTTTGGGCGAAGCTAAGCCCGTTATCCCCGTCATTGTCGGTCCAACGGCGGTGGGGAAGACCGCAGTTGTTGCTGCGCTCGCTCGTCACTGGTGCATTACTGTCATCTCAGCAGACTCCCGGCAGGTCTACAGGGGCTTGGACATTGGCACGGCAAAACCGAGTTCCGACCTGTTGGAGCGGGTACCACATCTGGGGTTAGACCTCATCGAGCCGGGCCAGCGCTACAGCGCCGGACGGTTTGCCCGCGACGCGACACGCTGGACGCATGAACTGAACGGCGATCGCCAGGCACTGGTGGTGGGCGGGACCGGCTTTTACATCCGTGCCTTCGCCGACGGGCTGTTTAAGGAGCCCCCGATGGATGTGGGGACACGGGAACGTTTTCGGATCTGGGCGGCGCGCGCCAGCGGATTGGGCCGTTGGGCCGCCCGCCTCGACCCCGACTATCACGGGGGAGGACGGCAGCGGGCCGCGCGAACGGTGGAGGTGGCGCTGCTGACGGGTCGTCCGTTGTCGTGGTGGCAGCGGCTGGCGAAGAGAGAGGGGGCCATGCATCCGTGGTACGTGCGGCTTACGGTGCCCAGGGCGTATCTGCATGCACGAATCTCCCAGCGCGTTCATCAAATGCTCGAAGCGGGGCTAGTCGCTGAGGTCGAGGGCCTGCTCAGCCGTGGGGTGGATGCTGGAGCAGCGGGGCTCGACGGCGTCGGCTATCGAGAGGTCGTGCGCCACCTCCGAGGCGATCTCTCGTTTGCCGAGCTTGCCGAGGCGATCGCCGCGAGCACACGTCAGTATGCGAAGCGACAGGAGACGTGGCTCCGGCACCAGTTGACTGGCGACGCGGTTGTCAATTTGGATGCGACGACTTCTCCTGAAGATCTGGCAGAACAGATCGTAGAACGGTGGGAAGGGAGAACCTGATGCGGATCGGCATTACCTGCTATCCAACATATGGTGGTTCCGGGGTGGTTGCCACTGAGTTGGGACTGGAGCTGGCCAAGCGCGGTCACGAGATCCACATAATCTCCTATGCGTCACCATTCCGGCTCCCCGGGTTTGCGGAAAATGTCTACTTTCACGGCGTGGATCTGAGCGGCACCTACCCGCTGCTGGAATACTTCCCCTATTCGTTGGCGCTTGCCGTGAAGCAACATGAGGTGGCACTGCGCGAGCAGCTGGATGTGCTACATGTCCATTACGCCGTTCCCCACGCGACGGCCGCCTTTCTGGCCCGGGAGATGATCCAACCGGATCACCCACTCAAAGTGGTAACGACGTTGCACGGCACCGATATCACGCTGGTTGGCCAGGAGAAGTCGTTCTTTACAGTGACGAAGTTCTCCATTGAGCAATCCGATGCCGTCACGACCGTGTCCGATTATCTCCGGGACGAGACGTACCGGGCGTTCGGCTGCGAAAAGTGTGGCATCGAGGTGATTCCCAACTTTGTAGATCTCGCCGAGCACTACCCTGAGAACGATTGCACGTCTCGGAGCGCGTTGGCGCCGCCCGAGGCCAAAATGATAGTGCACGTTTCCAATTTCCGACCGGTCAAGCGGGTGCCCGAGGTCGTGCGCGTGTTTGCGGGGATCCGGAAGAAGATTCCCGCGGTGTTGGTGTTGGTGGGAGATGGGCCGGACCGCCCACAGGCAGAGACTATGGTCGAGGAGCTGAAGCTCCACGACGATGTCCGTTTTCTGGGAAAGCTGAGTCCCGTGGCGGACATTCTCAGAGCGGCGGACTTGTTTCTTTTGCCCAGTGCCTCCGAGTCCTTCGGCTTGAGTGCGTTGGAAGCGATGGCGTGTGGCGTGCCCGTGATTGCCAGCGACGTTGGAGGGTTAGGGGAAGTCATGACCAATGGCCAGACCGGGATCCTCCGGCCACCGGATGACCTGGACGGAATGGTGGACGAGGCCCTCGAGCTCTTGACCGACCGCGACAAATGGTGTCGCATTCGTGAGGCCGCGGTCGAAAGGGCGGCGTGTTTCACCCCGGACCGAATCGTTCCCAAGTACGAGGCTGTTTATCGGAAGGTTTTGGAACGGTGACGTGGTGGGAAGGTGTGGTGCTGGGAGTGGTGCAGGGTGTGACCGAGTTTCTCCCCGTGTCGAGCTCCGGTCACCTCGTCGTCGCGGAAGCGGCAATCGGACTTTCCACTCCGGGCGTGTTGGTCGAAGTCATTCTCCATGTGGCGACGCTCCTAGCGGTAGTCATTGTGTACCGAGATGCTCTGTGGAGACTGGTGCGGGGATCCTTCGTGGGCGACCGGAGCGCCCAGCGTTACGTTGCGCTTCTGGCGGTGGGAACGGTGCCCGCTGCAGTAGCCGGTCTTTTCCTCAAGGATTTCTTCGAGCGGGCCTTTGACTCTCTGCTGTTGGTCGGCTGCAACTTTCTGGTGACCGGGATCGTGCTGTGGAGCACGCGGCGAAGGGGCGGCTCGGCAAATGCGACGTCAGCTACTCTTGCGGGGGCCGGCGCCATCGGAGCCGCCCAGGCCCTCGCGATCCTGCCTGGCATCTCCCGGTCGGGAATGACTGTGGGCATGGCGATCTGGCTCGGCATGGAACCGGTGCAGGCGGCCGAGTTCTCGTTCCTCCTGGCGATCCCCGCCATCCTTGGCGCCGCCGTGCTGCAGATTCCGGAACTCACGAACGAGGTCCACGCCGTGGGAACAGTGCCACTCGTGGTGAGTTTTGTGGTTGCCCTCGTCGCCGGAGTGGCGGCGATTCGCTTGCTCATTACACTTCTTCGGCAGAGAGCCTTTCACCGCTTCGCCCCGTATTGTTGGGGCATTGGGGGAGTCACCATCGCATGGGCGCTCTTGCGCAGATGAAATACGACGGTCTCGACCCAGCCGCTGTGGCTGCACGTCTCAGGACGCCTCGGTGCCTCTGCCTCCCACAGGTAGTCAGCACGCTCAACATCGTTCAGGACCTGGCGGAAGAGGGCGGACCGGAGGGACTCCTGGTTCTTGCGGATGAGCAGGTGGCAGGGCGAGGGCGGATGGGGCGGCGCTGGCACAGCCCGCGGGGGGCGGGTATATGGTTGGGATACCTCATGCGGCCTCGGCAAGCGACCGGCGGTGGGGTCCTGGCGCTCCGCGTCGGCCTGGCGGTCCTCGAAGCGATCAGGAACTTGGGTGCTGAGGCGATGCTCAAGTGGCCCAACGACGTTGTCGTGAATGACCGCAAACTGGCCGGCGTTCTGTGTGAGGCCAAATGGGCACAGGACAAGCTCCGGTGGGTGGCCATTGGCATCGGGGTGAACATCCACGGGCCGCTTCCCGCCGAGATCGCTCCCCGGGCAATCGCGCTGGAAGAAGTGCTACCAGCGGTGACCCGTCTCAGGGTTCTCGACGAGCTCATCCCGCTTCTGCATGGCTTGTCGCATCATCCGTCGTTGGCGGCGCTCGAACGGGCCACATACGCGCGATACGATTGGCTTGCGAACCGAAGAGTGGTTGAGCCCGTTGCCGGTACCGTGTGTGGGATCGACGGGGATGGTGCTCTCTTAGTCCAGACCGAAGGCGGAATGGAACGGGTGCTGGGAGGCAGCGTTGTCGCCGCGTGACCTTCCGGTCTGGGCTCGGGGCGCCACAGGACTGTTGGTACTGGCGGCCGGCTGGTTTGCGGGGCGATCGGAAAACTTGAGCGCGGCTCTCGGCTACTCAGTCGTGCAGGTCAGCGCCGGGGTTGTGGCCGTGTCCATCCTCTTGGGCATGCGTCTGCCCCTCGATCTTTGGCCGCGGGCTCCCAAGAGGCAGCAGGTTTCGATCCCCGCGGCACTCGCCGTGGCGATCGTGATGGGTGGACTCATCCTCGTCTCCAGGCCGATCGGCCTGTCGAGCGTTCTTCTGGAGACGGACCTGCTGGGGATCTTAGCGATCATCGCCGGGGGAACCGCTTGGGCGTTGGCGTGGGGCGTCACCAACCAGTCGCCATTCCTGCGGTGGTATGGCACGGCGGTCCTGGTGGCAGCGGCCCCGACGGTGCTGGCCGTCCTGGTGATGGTAACGCGGTATGGAGATCTGCCGACCGTGCGGGTATGGCCCCTCCTTCAGGTCGCGTCCTTCTTTCTGGTGGCGGGGGCAGCGGGCTCGCTGGTCACACAGGAGTTGGCATTCCGGCGCCTCCTCATCGGGCAGTCCGGGGATGCCGGTTTGCTGATGGTCATGGTCTCGGCGGTCCTGTTTGGACTGTGGCGCGCCGTCATTCCGGAGACCTCGGGAGGTTTTGGTCGCACGGTCTTGGTGATGTCCCTCAGCGGCTTCGTCATGGGCTCGCTGTACCTGCTCTCGCGTTCGCTGCTTGTTCCGGCGTTGTATCAGGGAGTGCAGAGTGGGATCACGCGAGGACTGCAGCTGAGCACCGTAGACGAGAGAGGCACCGAGGCCTACACGGAAGGGCTCTGGCTCGTGGCCGCCGTTACCACCACCGCCATTGCGACGGTGATGGGGTACCACGTGCTGCGCCGCGCGGGCTTGCTAGGCTCTCTCAAACCTCATCGAGAAGCTGATGCTGCTGGCGGTTGACATAGGGAACACCGAGATCACCCTCGGTCTGTTTACCGGTGACCGGCTCACGGCCCACTGGCGGCTCACCACTGTTACCAAGCGGACATCCGACGAATGGACCGCCACTTTCACGTCGTTTCTCGCGCAGGCGGGGCACTCGACCCACGAGGTTCGCAGCATCGTGTATGCGTCTGTTGCCCCGACCGTGACGGGGCCGCTCGCCGAGGGTGTGCGGCAAGCGGTGGGGACCGCTCCGACGGCGGTGGGCCCCGAGTCGAGCCTGCCGATCACACTGGACGTGGAGGATCCCCTGAGTGTCGGGGCTGACCGCGTCGTGAATACCCTCGCGGCAGCGGAGTTGTACCGCCGGGACACTATCATCGTCGATTTCGGGACGGCCACTACTTTCGATTGTATCACCGGTAGTGGGAGATTCGTGGGCGGTGTGATTGCCCCCGGGCTCCAGACGGCGGCGGAGTATCTGACGCGGAAGACGGCGAAGTTGCCGGCGACGGAACTGGTGCCGCCGGAGCGGGTGATCGGAAAGCGGACGGAGGATTGCATCCGATCGGGCGTCCTCTTCGGCTCGGCCGACGCCGCTGACGGCATTGTGAGGCGGATCAAGGCCGAGTGGTCGGGAGAAGCGACGCCGTTCGTGGTGGCGACGGGGGGCCTCGCAGCCCACGTTGCCCCGTTGTCCCAAGAGGTGGAGAAAGTGGAGCCCAACCTGACATTGGTGGGTCTCATGTTTGCGGCCCGCCACCTGGGGCTCGAGTGGTGACGGCGGACCGTTGAACTGAGCACGGTCTGTAACTAACTTCCGGCGGCCGTTTCACGGAGAGTGAGATGACATCTGCTGCAGAGATGACCGAAACGACCAACGCAGGCGTCCGGACGATCGTGGGAGGCGGCATCAAACTCGGTGTCGGCACGGTGGTGAGCGTTGTGATCTTCGCTCTCGTTACCCGCTGGTTGTCCGGCACGGCGGAAACGGTGGTGCAGTCGATTCTCATCATCCTCGCTGGATTGGTGTTCAGCTATCTCCCGTCGGTCTTGCTGCCGCCAAAGGACGTGGATAGTGTGGCGTGGGCTTCGATGATCGGGCTGCTCGGTGCTCTCGCGTTTACCGTCATCGACACCATTCTGCTGCGCCCCATCCATCTGTATGACTGGAAGTGGGATGCCATCGGGGGCGGCAGCGGGTTCTGGTACGTCCCCGTGTGGTGGATGGGTGCGGCATTCCTCGCGTGGCTCGGCGCGTGGATCGTCGCCAACGGTTCGGAGAAGAGTGATGGAAACGTTGTCCAGGCAGCAGCCACCACGGCGGGCATCGCACTCGGAGTCGCGGTCGTGCTCATGCTCGTTCGCGTCGTACCCTTTCACGGTGCGAGCGTCGCCCTCGCGTTCACAATCGGCTTGATTCTTCACGTTCCCTTGTCGGCGGTAGTCAATCGAGAGTGACCCCGGTGCCGGCTCGCCGGCTTCTCATTGTCATTGGTTGGCTCGTTACTCCCCTTGTGGCGTGGGCAGCCGCCTTTCTGGGTGGATGGATAGGCGCGCGCTTTGGGGGACTCATGGAATCCGCGAAATTGGGATTTGCCTTACTCGTGGGTGGGGCAGCTGTTGGGGCTTTGCTGACGACGACTGTTTGGGTGTGGGTACTGCGAAGAAGCCAGCCGGGTCGACAGGAGCGGGCTGGAGAGGAATGAAGAAGGCCCTCCCGGCCGGAAACTCACGCCGGCCCTCGGCCGACTCAACCGTGACGGAGGTCAATAATCATGCGCGGACTGCTGACCATTGGCGCACTCAGCGTGGTTTTGTTCTCACCGACGGCGGCTGCTCAGGCGCCTGAGTCTGAGACCACCCGCATCGGAGACGGGGTCTATCAATTCCGGTTCCGCAGCCACAACAACGTCTTCGTGGTGACCTCCGAGGGGGTGGTGGCCTTCGATCCCATTTCCAGCGAAGCCGCCCGGCTGTACGCACGCGAGATTCGTCGCGTGGCACCTGACAGTCCACTGCTCGCCATCGTCTACAGCCACGATCATGCCGACCACACCACGGGAGCCGACGTGCTGCGCACGGAACTTGGAGTCCAGCACGACGTTCCCATTATCGCGCACGAGGCCGCTCGCGCGAAAATCGAAGCAGCGGGGAATGCCGATCAGCCACCCCCCGACGTGACCTTCTCCGGCTTGATGACGCTGTGGTTTGGTGGGCGACGCCTGGAGTTGCACTACCTCGGCAAGAGTCACAGCGACAATATGATCGTGGCGCTGCTTCCCGAGGAACGGATCGCCTTCGCGGTGGATTTCGTCTCCAACGACCGCGTGGGATTCCAGAGTCTCCCCGACTATCATTTTCCCGACTTCTTCGAGGCCCTCGAGCGATTGCGAGGACTCGACTTCGATACCATCGTGTTCGGGCACGGCCCGTCCGGTGATCGCGCCGCGATCGATAGGCAGATCCAGTACTACGCCGACGTGCGCAACGCCGTGACAGCCGCTCATCGGCGCGGTCTTACGGAGGACGAAGCGGCGGCTCAGATTCGGCTTCCGGCATACCAAGCGTGGGGGGCATACGAGGACTGGTTTGAACTCAATGTGCGGGCGATCTATCGCTGGGTCGCCGGGGGTGGGGGGGGTGGAGGGGGTGGGGGGGGCTGACGTGGGACGCTCGACGTCAACAATCGCCGTGCACGAGTCGTAGACTTCGTAGGACTATTGCTCAACAGCAAGGGTGGTTCCGGGGCCGCCCGCCCGGGAAGCCGATGAGCGGACTCCGGGTCGCCGGACACTCGGTGGCACGCCTGGTTATATTCATGCCATGTACCAAATAACCATACAATCACTGCATCGCACGGTCCTGTTCCTCGCGGGGATGGCCGCGCTCTCGTTGGCCCCAGGATTGCGCGCCCAGACGGCGGCAAGTGCCGGAGAATCGGCGCCGGCCGCGGAGAGTGCCTTGCTCACGGGTGCGCCGCCCGTGATCGACGGGCGCCTGAACGAGGAATCGTGGCGTACCGCCGCGGCGATCACGGACTTCGTGCAGCACGAGCCGTTCGAGGGCATGGAGGCATCCGAGCAATCCGAGCTTCGGATTCTGCACGACGCCGAGGCCGTGTACGTCGGGGCCTGGATGTTTGACCGGGACCCGACAGGTATCATCGTGGGGGAGACGCGCCGGGACGCGAGCCTCGACGACACGGACGCGCTGCTGCTCGTGCTGGATACCTATCTCGATCGCCAAAATGCCTTCGTGTTCGGCACGACTCCTGCCGGCATTGAGTATGACGGGCAGGTGACGAGGGAAGGGCAAGGGGGCTTCGGCGGCGGCGGCCGGCCTGGTCAGCGGCAGCAGCGGGGATCCGGCGGTGGTCTCAACCTGAACTGGGACGGCAGCTGGGACGTGGCCACCTCCGTCGACGAGCGGGGCTGGTACGCCGAGTTCCGTATTCCGTTTGCGACACTGCGGTATGGGCGTGGTGGGCCACAGGAGTGGGGGATGAACATCGCCCGGCACGTCCGCCGCCGCAACGAGCAATCCTTCTGGGCTCCGATCCCCCGGCAGCACGATCTGTACCGCATCTCGCTGGCCGGCACGCTCTCGGGGATCGAGGCGCCGACGCGCCAAACGCTGGACATGACTCCGTACATGCTCAGCTCGGCGCACCGGGATTTTGATACAATGACGAAGGCCGATGTCACCGGGGATATCGGCGGTGACGCCAAAATCGGCCTTGCGCCGAGCGTGACCCTGGATCTCACCTACAACACCGATTTTGCCCAGGTCGAGGTCGATGACGAGCAGATCAATCTCACGCGCTTCCGGCTGTTCTTCCCGGAGAAGCGACCGTTCTTTCTCGAGAATGCCGGGACGTTTTCCGTAGGCACGCCGCGAGACACGGAGTTGTTCTTCAGCCGGCGGATTGGCATCGAGAGCGAAACTGGTAGCGAAGTCCCCATTCTTGGCGGCGCGCGCCTCAGCGGGAAGGTCGGGGGTGTGACCGTCGGCTTGTTGAACATCCAGACCGAGCGGATCGAGGAAATCGATGTCGGCACGGGTCTGTCCAGCGAGTTGGCACCGCCCAACAACTTCTCGGTCGCGCGTGTGCTGCACGAATTACCGAACCGCTCACGCGTGGGTGCGATATTTGTGAGCCGCTTGAACACCGGGGACACCGACGACTACAATCTGACCTATGCCGTCGATGGCCGCATGGGCATCGGGGATGCCGTAACGCTCAACGGGTATGCCGCGCGAACCGAGACACCGGGTATCACAGGCAGTGAGCACGCGGTGAACTTCGACGGGAGCTACGCGACGCGCAACTGGAGTGGCGGGTTTTCGTTTCGAGAGGTAGGGGAGAACTTCAATCCTGAGGTCGGATTTCTCACCCGGTCCTCCTACCGATTTCTGAGTGGCCGCATCCTTCGCCACATCCGGGTTCCGTCCGTGTCCTGGTTCCGGGAACTTCGACCCCACATCAGTTACCGTGAGTTCCTCGATCTGGATTGGTTCTCCGAGACCCGTGTGATTCACATCGACAGCCACTTCGAGTTCTTCAACGGGGCCTTTTTTCAGCTGCCAGCCATCAACCTCACACGCGAGGGTTTGCAGGATCCTTTCGAGATCGCCGAAGGTGTCGTCGTTCCACCGGGGACGTACGACAACGTGGAGTGGGGCTTTGCGTTCAACACGGACGAAAGTGCGCCGCTTTCGATCAACAGCCGCATCACCATTGGTGGTTTTTATTCTGGCCACCGCAAGGGAGCCACCGGAACGATTAACGCACGGCTCGGCACCACACTCGCTGCTGGCCTGCGCTTCGGTTACGATGATGTCGATCTCCGGGAAGGCAGTTTCGAGACGGCGGTGATAAGCCTCCGCGTGGCCTATTCGTTCACCCCGCGGATCTATCTGCAATCACTGATCCAGTACAACAACCAGACCGACAACTTCTCGAGCAATGTGCGGTTCGGCTGGCTGAATACCGCCGGAACAGGGCTATTTCTCGTGTACAATGACGTCGAGCTCGTGCAGCCACGTGGTACCCGTTTGGAGCCCGTCAATCGGGCGTTCATCCTGAAATTCACGCGGCAGTTCAATCTGATCCGGTGACGCGGCGAGGGCGGTATCTGGACAGAAGCCGTCATTGGACGCCCGGGAGGATGCCGGGCGTCGTGCCGTTGGTGAGTATGCCATGAAGGCCTTCTACTGCGATCACTTCGCCCTTCCTCTGCCGCAGGGACACCGTTTTCCGATCACAAAGTACGCGCGACTGCGGGAGAGCATCGCACTCGATGGACGGGCCGACGCGATCACGCTCCAAGTACCGCACGCGGCGACCGATGATGAGCTCGAGCGGGCCCACCGGCACGAGTATGTGTGGCGAGTGGTGACGGGCGGGCTGTCGGAGGCCGAGACTCGACGCATCGGCTTTCCATGGTCCCCCGAGTTGGTCGAGCGCTCTCGCCGATCGGCCGGCGGTACCATCGCCGCGTGTCGCGCAGCGCTCGAAGAGGGGGTCTCGGTCAATCTGGCCGGGGGGACGCATCACGCCTTCGTGGACCGTGGTGAGGGTTTCTGCATGTTCAACGACAGCGCTGTTGCCGCAAAGGCCATGCAGGCGGAGGGCCGCGTGACGAGCGTTGCGGTGGTCGACTGCGATGTGCATCAGGGGAACGGCACGGCGGCGATCTTCGCAGGTGACCCCACGGTGTTCACGTTCTCGATCCACGGGGCGAACAACTTCCCGTTCCGGAAAGCGCGGAGCGACCTCGATGTCGAACTTCCGGACGGGTCCGGTGATGCGACCTATCTGGAGGCGCTGGGCTGGGGGCTCCAGCAGGTGCTCGAGGCCGGCCGGCCGGAGCTGGTGATCTATGTGTCGGGTGCCGATCCGTTTCACGGTGACATGCTCGGTCGATTGGGCCTGAGCAAAGCCGGTCTCGCTGAGCGAGACCGGCGGGTAGTCGAGACGTTCGCGGGAAACGGGTCCGCGCTCGCGGTGGTGATGGCCGGTGGCTACGCCGCCGACGTGGAAGACACGGTCGCCATCCATCGGCAGACGGTCCGCGAGGCCGCGGACGCGTGGTGTCGGCTGACCGGGGCGGCCGTGTCACGACAGGTCCCCTGACCTCCCTGAGGCTCGCTACGACCTACGGGCCGATGTGGATCGACCGTCTGAAGGGCGCAGGCGTCTCTTGGCCCTTGCCACGGTCGCCCGATTAGTGATAAATGAATCGGAAGACCAGCGAGCAACGTCCATCGGAGGATCCTCACATGAAGCTTGGCGCCTTGAACCTCAAAGCCTGGGTTGACGAGCACCGGGAGCTGCTCAAACCGCCTGTCGGCAACAAGATGGTGTGGCAAGACAGCGAGTTCCTCGTGATGGTCGTCGGCGGGCCGAATCAGCGGAAGGACTTCCACGTCGAGGAAGGGGAGGAGTTCTTCTACCAGATCGAGGGCGACATCACGGTTCGTATTATCGAGGAGGGCGAGCCGCGGGACATAGCGATCAAGGAAGGCGAGATGTACCTTCTGCCGGCTCGTGTTCCCCACTCGCCCCAGCGTCCGGCGGGAACGATCGGGATGGTCATCGAGCGCCAGCGGAAACCGGGGGAGCTGGATCATCTCAGGTGGTACTGCGAGGAGTGCGGAGACGTTCTTCATGACGCGTCGTTCCAGTTGGAGGATCTCGGCACGCAGCTCAAGCCGATTATCGAGAGTTTCTATTCCGACGAGGGGATGCGCGCCTGCAAGAAGTGCGGCGCCGTGATGGAAGTCCCCGCGCCGGCGAAATAGCGACAGACCGGGATCCGGCGGAGGCTCCGGAACTGAAGATCGATCTCCACACCCACATTCTTCCCAAGACGTGGCCGGATCTGCGCGAGCGTTACGGCTACGGCGGCTTCATCAGATTGGAACACCACGCACCGGGTTGTGCCAAGATGATGATGGATGGTAACCCGTTTCGGGAGGTGGGGGAGAATTGTTGGAATCCGGAGTGCCGCATCGACGAGTGCGACCGGCACGGCGTCGAGGTGCAGGTGCTTTCCACCGTGCCGGTCATGTTCTCCTATTGGGCCAAACCCGAGCACGCTCTCGATCTCTCCCAATTACTGAACGACCACATCGCAGGCATCGTACGAGACTATCCGAATCGATTCGTCGGGCTCGGGACCGTGCCAATGCAGGCACCGGACCTGGCCGCGAGGGAAGTCGAACGATGTGTAAGAGAACTGCGACTCGCCGGCATTCAGATCGGAACGCACGTCAATGGGCGCAACCTCGATGACACCGGTGTCGTGGCCGTGCTGGAGTGCGCGCGGGATTTGGGGGCGGCGGTCTTCGTCCACCCGTGGGACATGATGGCGAGGGAACGTCTGGTCAAGTACTGGCTCAGTTGGCTGGTGGGAATGCCGACCGAGACCGCAGTGGCAATCTGCTCGGTGATATTTGGTGGCGTGTTGGACCGACTACCGGACCTGCGGCTCTGCTTCGCCCATGGTGGAGGCGCCTTTCCCGGAATCCTCGGGAGAATCGAGCACGGGTTCAATGTCCGCCCAGATCTTTGCGCGGTGGCCAACGCGTCGAGTCCTCGGAGTTACTTGGGAAAGTTCTACGTCGATTCGCTGGTACACGATGGAGATGCCCTACGTCGACTGATTGAGCAGATAGGTATCGATCGCGTGGCGTTGGGTTCGGATTACCCATTTCCTCTCGGCGAGCAGGTTCCCGGCACGCTGATCGAATCTCTCGACGATCTGTCGCCGGATCACCGTGATCGATTGCTGTCCGGAACCAGCCTGGAATTTCTGGGTCTCGAGCGCGAGGCGTTTGAACGGTGAGCAGCGTTCAGCGTGCCGCGACGGGATCCGGGGACCACGATGCCCTGCGACTGGATCGGAAGTACGCCGAAGAATTGGATGCGGGGGATCGACTTGCTCCCTACCGTGAACGTTTCGCATTGCCCAGGGGCCCGCATGGCGGGAGTGTGGTGTACCTCTGTGGCAATTCCCTGGGATTGATGCCGAAGCGTGCGCGGGATCTCGTGGAGCGAGAACTCGACGACTGGTCCACGCTGGGAGTCCAGGCGCACTTCCGGGGTCGGGCGCCGTGGTACTCCTATCACAAGCGGTTCCAGGAGACGGGGGCACGACTCGTTGGAGCGATCGAAGGCGAAGTCGTGATGATGAACAGTCTGACCGTCAACCTCCACCTCATGATGGTGTCGTTCTACCGGCCGCAAGGAACGCGAACCAAAATTCTGATGGAGGACCACGCGTTCCCATCCGACCAATATGCCGTGAAATCTCAGGTTGCGCTGCACGGCCTGGACCCCGCTGAGGCCATCGTCGTCGCTCGCTCTCGCGCCGGAGAGACGGCGCTCCGCACAGACGATATCGTCGAGCTCCTGAAGGCAAGAGGTGACGAAATCGCGCTGGTACTGCTGGGAGGAGTGAACTACTTCACGGGACAGCAATTTGAGATGGACCGTATCGTGGAGGCCGCGAGACGTGAGGGATGTCTGGTAGGGCTCGATCTCGCTCACGCAGTGGGAAACGTACCTCTCGACCTGCATGACTGGGAGGTGGATTTCGCGGTCTGGTGCTCCTACAAGTACTTGAACGGTGGTCCCGGAGCCGTCGCGGGCTGCTTTGTGCACGAGCGACATGCGAAGTCTGCGGAGGTGCTGCGCCTCGCCGGCTGGTGGGGCAATGACCCCGCGACTCGGTTTTGCATGAGCAGTGATTTTGAGCCGGCGGTCGGCGCGGACGGTTGGCAGCTCAGCAACCCTCCCATTCTGGCGATGGCTCCACTCGAAGCCTCTCTCGAGTTATTCGACGAGGTGGGCATGAGTGCCTTGCGGGCTAAATCCGTCCGATTGACAGGATACTTGGAAGGTCTGCTGCGCAATCTCGGGAGTGAAAGCCTCGAGATCGTCACGCCGTCGGATCCCGGGGCTCGGGGGTGCCAACTCTCCCTCCGGGTTCTCGGGAGTCTCGAAGCAACGCTCGACGGGCTGACGGAACGCGGGATCGTCGTCGATTCTCGCGAGCCCGACATCATTCGGGTGGCCCCGGTGCCTTTCTACAACACATTCCAGGACGCTTGGGTGTTTGCCGCCGCCTTGGGCGAATTAATGGGTTCCGCCATGTTGCGAAGGTTATGAGCGACGATGCCACGCGATTCACGGTGATCGGCGCGGGATTAGGTGGCGCGTTGATGGCCATCTATCTCGGCCGTGCCGGTCACGAGGTTGAGGTGTATGAGCGACGGGCCGACCCGCGACGAGCCCAACGCCAAGAGGTTCGCTCGATCAACCTCGCCATTTCGACGCGGGGACTCGAGGCCCTTGCCAAAGTCGGCCTGGCTGGGCCGGTGCTGGACATGGCGGTGCCAATGAGAGGCAGAATGGTGCATTCGCCGACGGGAAAATGCGCCTTTCAGCCCTACGGTGCAGATGCGCATCAGGCCATCAACTCGGTGTCACGGGCCGGGCTCAACATGCTCCTGCTCGATGCGGCCGAGCAGCTACCGAGTGTTCGGGTCAAGTTCGCGCAGCGCCTGACGGGCATCGATCTCGAGGCAGGTGTTCTGGCGCTCGAAGACGAAAGCACCGGTGAGGTGCGGGAGGTATCAGGAGGTGTCATTGTCGGGGCTGATGGGGCATTCTCCGCCGTGCGAGGCCAGCTGCGGCGACTCGACCGATTCGATTTTCGACAGTCCTACCTCCAGCACGGCTACAAGGAGCTGACAATTCCGGCGACGAGCGATGCCGGATTCCGCCTGGAGAAACACGCATTACACATCTGGCCCCGCGGGGGCTACATGATGATCGCGCTGCCGAATCGCGACGGGTCGTTCACCTGCACACTCTTCTGGCCCTTTGAGGGGCCGAACAGCTTCGATGTTCTCAAGACCGATGCGGACGTACAGCGCTTCTTCGCCGCGCAATTTTCGGATGCTGTGCCGCACATGCCGACGCTCATCCACGAGTATTTCACCAATCCCACGAGTTCGCTGGTGACGATCCGTTGCGGCCCGTGGTACTTCCAGGACCGGGTCGTGTTGTTGGGTGACGCCTGCCACGCGGTCGTTCCCTTCTACGGGCAGGGGGCAAACGCCGCATTCGCTGATTGCACCGTTTTGAGTGAAGCGATCAGACGGCATGCACCGAACTGGCAGGCTGCATTCGGGGAATACTACGAGCTTCGCAAGGAACACACGGACGCCCTGGCGGATCTTGCCATCGACAATTTCGTAGAGATGAGAGATCGCGTGGCGTCCGAAGGATTTCGCGCCAAGAAGAAGATCGAGAAGGTCCTCCATCGCCTTTTCCCCCGCTGGTTCACGCCGCTCTACAGCATGATAACATTCTCGCTGATGCCGTATGCCGAAGCGGTCCGTAAGGCTGAGCGGCAGGAGGCGGCCGTCAGGAACGTGGCCGTGTTTTTGTTGTTTCTCTTGTTGATCGGAGTAGTATGGCTATGGAGCTGACTTATGCGTCTTATTTGCAGTTGGAGGAACTGCTCGAGCTCCAGCGGCCACGCTCGAGCCCACCGGAACACGATGAGATGTTGTTCATCGTGATCCATCAGGTGTATGAGCTGTGGTTCAAATTGCTGCTCCACGAGTTCGAGAAGATCAAGAGCGATTTTTCCAATAATGATCTATTCGGTGCCATCCACACGTTCAAGCGGGTGCGAACCGTGATGAAGACGCTGGTAGGGCAGCTGGACATCCTGGAGACGATGACGCCAATGTCGTTCCTGGCGTTTCGTGACCGACTCGAGCGTGCGTCGGGCTTTCAGTCGATGCAGTTTCGAGAATGCGAGTTCATGTTGGGGCTCAAGAAGCAAGAGGTGCTTCAGCACTACGGCCGGGAGACGCCCGGATACGAGGCGGTGGTGCGACGCCTAGGTGAACGGACGCTCGTCGATCACTTCTACGATTTCCTGGAGCAGAATGGTGCGGAGATCCCGACCGATGTGCGAGAGCGGGACATTCGACTTCCCGCTGCTCCCAACCATCGAGTGCAAGAAGAGCTGTTGCGCGTGTACACCAGCCGGCCGGAGCTGGCAATTCTCTTCGAGCTCATGACGGACTTTGACGAGGGGCAGCAAGAGTGGCGGTATCGCCATGTGAAGTTGGTGGAGCGGACCATCGGAAACAAACGCGGCACCGGGGGTTCGCTGGGCGTGGACTTCCTCAAGCAGACGCTGTTTCAACCTGTCTTTCCCGACCTCTGGGCAATTCGAGTCCGCATGTAATACTCTACGATCCGACATAGTGGGATGATCTACGATATCACGCCGCCAATTTCGCCAAAGCTTGCCGTGTGGCCGGGCGACACTCCGCCAACCCGCGAGGTGTTGCTGGACATGCGGACGGGAGCCAATCTCACATTGTCCACCCTGCATGCGACGGTGCACTTAGGCGCGCACGCGGATGCGCCTTCCCATTACGGCATGGATGCGGCATCGATGGAGGTAATATCGCTCGAGCGTTACGTGGGCCCGTGCCAAGTCGTAAAGGTCGACGTGATGCGTGGCCAGCGGTTGACGCCCGACGCGGTCTCGGGCCCGCTATCTGCGGAGCGGGTGCTCTTCGCCACGAATACGTTTCCAGATCCCACGGTGTTCAACGAAGATTTCGCTGCACTTTCCCCAGAGCTAGTGCGACACTTGGCAGGCGAAGGTGTCCGTCTGGTTGGCATCGATACACCGAGCGTTGACCTGTTCATTTCAAAGCACCTTGAGGCCCACAAGGCCTGCCTGCACCACGATGTCGCGATTTTGGAGGGCATTGTTCTCGAGGGGGTCCCGGAGGGCGTCTACGAGCTCCTCGCGCTGCCGCTCAAGCTGGTGGGCTTCGACGCCAGTCCGGTGCGGGCGGTTCTTAGGGAGACGTAGCGGCGTTGCGTGCAACGAAAGGGCGTTGTATGCAACTCCCCTACGAGCCAATCGTTGCCACCACCTTGAGCTCGATGGCGATGGGCGTTGGAAGCCTGGGGACCTCAACGGTCGTTCGGGCCGGGCGATTTGATGGAAAGTACTCGGCGTAGACCTGGTTGAACGTCGCAAAATCGTCCTTCAGGTTCGTGAGAAATGCCGTGATGTCCACGATGCGATCCCACGATGATCCAGCATCTTCGAGAACAATTCGAACGTTGTCGAGCACCGTGCGACATTGTCGCGCGAAGTCGTACGACACGATCTTCCCGAAAGCGTCCGTCAGAACACCAGGCACCTCTTTTTCACCACGGACACGCGGGCCGATGCCCGAGAGGAACAACAGATTCCCAACGCGCCGTGCGTGAGGATAGGGGCCGACGGGGTCGGGAGCCCGCGGGCTCACGAATTCATCTTGGCTTCTCGTCATGGTGACGTGGAGTCCTCGGTAGATGTCGCCGACGACAAGTGCGCGCTGGTTCCGTGCCGATGTGCCGTTACAGCCGCACACATACGTTCTTGGCTTCGGTGAAGAACCGCAGAGCTTCTTCTCCCCCCTCTCGTCCGACGCCACTCTGCTTCATCCCACCAAATGGTACGCGGAGGTCGCGGAGCATCCAGCAGTTGATCCAGATGGTCCCGCATGCCGTGTGATCCGCAAGGCGATGGGCTCGCGCCAGATTCTCAGTCCAGATGCTGGCAGCAAGGCCGTACGGCGTGCGGTTTGCGTACGAGACGACCTCCTCCTCGCTCCTGAACGGTGTGATAGTGACTACGGGGCCAAAGATCTCTTCCTGATTGACGCGGCAGTCGACGCTCAGGTCGGTGATCACAGTTGGTCTGATGAAGTAGCCGTCCTTGCACCGCTCGGCGATGTCGTCAGGCGGACCGCCTCCACAGCGTATCTGGCCGCCTTCTGTCCTGGCCAACTCGATATAGCCGATGATCTTCTGTTGGTGAGCCTCGGAAATCACGGCCCCCTGATCCGTTTCGGGCTCCAGCGGGTCGCCGACCCTGAGCGCCTTCGCCGCGGCCACGAAACGGTCGACGAACGACTCGTAGGCGGCCTCTTCAATGAAGATCCTGGAACCGCACAGGCAGATTTGACCCTGGTTCGAGAACGAAGACCTGAGCGCCCCGTCCATCACCTGGTCCATGTTGGCGTCTGCGAAGATGATGTTCGGATTCTTCCCGCCCAACTCGAGAGCCACCTTCTTGAATGTCGGCGCGGCATTCCCAGCGATCTCTGCCCCTGTGGCGGTGCCTCCCGTGAATGAGATGGTGTTGACGTGCGGGTGCCTTGTGATCGCTGCTCCCACCGTGGGTCCGAGCCCATGGACGATGTTCAAGACCCCCGGTGGCAGGCCTGCTTCCTCACACAATCCGCCGAGCAGCGATGCGGTCATCGGCGTCATCTCAGACGGTTTGGCCACAGCGGTGTTTCCGACGGCCACCGCAGGTCCGATCTTCCACGTCAAGAGGTAGAGGGGAAGGTTCCAGGGCGAGATCAACCCGGCAACACCGCGCGGACGCCGTAACGTGTAGTTGATCGCCACGTGATCCGTTGCGTGGGCCTCCGTACTGAAGTGCAGAATGGCGGTGGCAAAAAACCGGAGATTCTGGATAGCTCTTGGAATGTCCACCGTTTGAGCGAGTGCCAGGGGCTTGCCGGTGTCGACACTTTCAGCCCTGGCAAATTCATCGCAACGGGCCTCCAAGAGGTCCGCAAGGCGGAGCATGATTCGCGAGCGCTGCTCCGCCGGGGTCTGAGACCACTCGGGGAACGCCGCAGTTGCCGCTTCAACGGCCCGATCGACGTCCTCGCTACTGCCATCGGCCACGAGGGAATACACCGTCCCGGTTGCGGGATCAACGTTTTCGAGATAGTTGCCCGAACCCGGCGGGACGGTTTCTCCCCCGATGTAGTGGTTGAGTCGCTCCATTGCTCAGAGACATCCCGTCCGGCCGCCGTCTACCGGCAGGCTTGTGCCGGTGATATACCCGGCGGTTGGGGTCGCGAGAAACCCAGCCGCGGCAGCGATCTCTTCAGGTTCGGCAAAACGGCCAGCAGGAATGTCAGCGCGCATCCCTTGCTCGACTGTCGCTTCGGGTGTTCCACTGGAGGTCGCTCGGCTCCGGATGATCTCCCGCAACCGATCGGTCATCGTGGCCCCCGGAAGGATGTTGTTCACCGTGATGCCCAAGGGCGCGAGTTCACCGGCGAGGGTCTTGGCCCAACTCGCCACCGCCCCCCGAACGGTGTTTGAAACGCCCAGGCCTTTGATGGGTTGCTTCACGGAGGTGGAGATGATGTTGATCACCCGTCCATAGCCCGAGCCCTTCATGCCGGGGAGGACGGCCTGCACCAGGAGATGGTTACACACGAGATGCCGGGAGAAAGTTCCCATAAAAGCTTCGGGATCGGCGTCCACGATGGCTCCGGCCGGCGGTCCACCCGTGTTGTTCAAGAGGATATGAGCCGGTCCGTGTCCAGCAAGATGCTCACGAACGATGCGTTGGAGGGTTTCCGGGTCGTCAAAGTCGGCCGAGAGCCACTGGTGCTGGTGCGGCGAGGAAGTGTCTCCTGCGGGAAGGGCTTTCGCGACGTGCTCCAGCGTGCTGGCGTCGCGGGCAACTAGCGTCACTTCAGCCCCGAGTCGCGCGAATTCGATGGCACAAGCCTTGCCAATACCGCGACTGCCCCCGCACACGAGCGCTCTCCGTCCTCCAAGGGGGAATGCCGTCGTCATGGCGTCACCGGGGCCCTTCGTCAGTCAACCGAATGAAAATTCTGAGGGGGAGCTACGCGACCGAATGTCGCCCGTCAACCCCTCCCCAATTCTACCGGTCCGCGCGCGCTGGCACGAGGCATGGAAACGGTACTCTTGACGAACTGGGATCGGGAGGGCAACGTCCCCACGCGCCGGAGCCCATGCCGGTCGAACTCTGACGGCGCCACCGTCATCTCGACACGGCCGCTCCCCCCAGCGGCTCCCCGAAAATCTCACGCTGGAGGCTGGACATGTCCGCACGCCGACCCTGGGATACGACCTTGTTGACTCTGGTTGCCCTGGTCCTCTCGTCGTTCGGCGCCAGCGCTCAGCAGCGTCCGACGGTCGAACACTCCCCGGGCCGGGGACCGGGTCAGGGAGAGGGGCCGTTCGAGCGGCTGATCATCCGCGGCGCCATTGTGATTGACGGCACCGGCGCTCCGGGACAGGGCCCCATGGACATCGTGGTTGAGGGGAATCGCATCGCGTCGATCCAGCGCGTCGGCGCGCCTGGTGTTCCCATCCGCGAAAGCCGGCGGCCGCAAGATGCGACCCGTGAGATCGACGCACACGGCATGTACGTATTGCCGGGCCTCGTCGATCTCCACGCGCACGAGGGTGGAGTGGCGCAAGGGACCCCCGCCGAGTACGTGCACAAACTGTGGATGGCCCATGGAGTCACGACGATCCGAGATCCTGGCTCCGGGAATGGAGTGGATTGGACACTCGAGGAGCGGTCCCGCAGCGCGCGCAATGAGATCGTTGCGCCCAGGATATTCGTGTACGTGCGACCGGGATCTGGTTGGGATCGTGGTCAGATCACGAATCCCGAACTCGCCCGTGAGTATGTGCGGTGGGCGGCTGAACAGGGAGTCGACGGGTTCAAGCTCGGGTCGTACGACCCCGAGATCATGGCGGCGCTGATCGACGAGGCCAAGAAACACGGCCTCGGGACCCAAGCCCACCTGGGACAAATGGGCGTCGTACGCATGAACGTCTTGGACGCCGCCCGCCTCGGCCTCGGCTCAATGGAGCATTGGTATGGCTTGCCCGAGGCGCTGTTCGCGGACCGGACGGTTCAAGACTTTCCCTATGATTACAACTACAACGACGAATATCACCGCTTTGGAGAGGCTGGACGTTTGTGGAAACAAGCCGCCGCCCCGGGGAGTGAGAAGTGGAACGCGGTCATGAACGAGCTGCTGGAGTTGAAGTTCGTACTCGACCCGACCATGACGATCTACGAAGCGAGCAGGGACATTATGCGCGCCCGCGAGGCGGAATGGCACGACACTTACACTCTCCCGTCTCTCCAGCGGTTCTACAACCCCAGTCGGGAGAGTCACGGCTCGTACTGGTTCAGCTGGACGACTCAGGACGAGATCGAATGGAAACAGAATTTTCGGCTTTGGATGACGTTCTTGAACGAGTACAAGAATCGTGGCGGCAGGGTGTGCACCGGATCGGACTCGGGTTTCATCTACAAGTTGTACGGGTTCGACTACATCCGTGAGCTCGAGTTGTTACAGGAGGCAGGGTTTCACCCGTTGGAGGTGATTCGGTCGGCCACCCTGTGTGGCGCCGAGACGCTGCACGAGCCCAGAAGCCAGGCTGCGGAGTTCGGGCTTTTGCGCGCAGGGAGACTGGCCGATCTCATCATCGTCGAAGAGAATCCTGTCAACAACCTCAAGGTGCTCTACGGCACCGGAGCGATCTTTCTCAACGACAGCACGGGTGAGGTCGAGCGACGCGGCGGCGTCAAGTACACCATCAAGGACGGTATCATGTACGATGCGAAGCAACTTCTCGACGATGTCGCTCGCATGGTCGAGGAGGCAAAACGGCGGGAGGCCATTGCCAGCGGAGGGACGCGATAGGCGTTGGATCGCTTCGGTGGGCGGGCCGCGTCCAGGGAAGGGACCCTCGAGCGCCGTGCGATCCCTCCTGCGCGAAAGTGGTCCAAGCGCAACACCATGATGGCGGTGAAGGCCCGGTCGCTCTAGCCGGCGCCGCTCGCATCAACTGCCAACGAATCAAACGGTTGCACCGGGTTTGTGGGACGGAACGCCGACGTCGATGCTCGGCGCGGTTCTTGCGATCCCTCCATACACTGGCATTTTCGTGAAGCTGCTCGGGGAGATGAGGGATATGTCGGACAGATCCGAGCGCCGTTGCGGAGACCGACGCATCGCTTCCGATCGGCGCCGACTCGATAAAAGAACGCGCACCGTCCCGATCACGTTCTCCGATCGACGGAGCGGACGGGACCGGCGTGTCCTCGGTCGACGGGGAAGTCTGGACCGAAGACGAGCAGCGATGCGCACGCCGCCGCCGTCGAGCCGGATGAGCGCGAGCGGATTAGTCATTCGGGAGCTAGTCGCGCTGCGTGCGCGCGTGGTCCAGCTGGAACGCCAACTCGGTGACCGTACCCGGATGGTTCAGGCGGTACGTGAGAGTGAGGAGGGGCTCCGTCAGATGATGGAGCACATCCCGGGTGCGCTGTGGGTCTACGACTGCCTGACTGAGCAAAGAGTGTACGTGAGTCGGGGCTACGAGAAGATATGGGGTCGCTCGCTCGAGACCCTTCGCAACAAGCCCACGGAGTGGCTCGATGCCATCCACCCGGAGGACCGGGCAAAATTCGGCGAGGTAGTCTCGGCCCTTCCGGGGAGCTCGTCGCTCGACGAAACCTACCGAATCTTGCGCCCCGACGGGGCGATCCGCTGGATTCACGACCGAGGTTATCCCATCCAGGAGGAATCGGGTGAATCCCAGCGTGTGGCTGGCACTTCCGAAGACATTACCGAGCACCGAGCGCGAGAGCAGAGGCGCGTCGAGTCAGATCGAAGATTGCGTGATCTCGTGGCAAGCACACCGGATTCCGTGGCTGAATTGGATCTCGCTGGACGGGTCATGTTTGCCAGTCGAACCACCGCGGGCTTCGAGGTCGGAACCCGGTTGGGGTCAACGCTGAACGAGTTCTTGCCGCCAGAGCAACACGATTCGTTCAGCCGGGCTGTGGAGGAGGCCGTGCGCACCGGTGAGCCGCTGTCTTTCGAGACGCGGCTGGCGTTGCCTGCAGGCAACAGGTGGTGGCTCACACGCATCACTCCCCTCAGGCGCAGCGGACGAGTGGTCAGTCTGCTAGCCATTGCCTCAGACATCACTCACCGCAAGGAGCAGCAGGAGGCTGCCGCACAGCTGCGGAAGCTCGAGAGCTTGGACGTGCTGGCCGGAAGAGCCGCACACAGTTTTAACAATCTCTTCACGGTGATTCTTGGTAACAGCGACCTGGCTCTCACAGATTTGCCGCCAGGATCGCCCGGCAGGGAGCGGGTAGTTGAGGTGGCAAAGGCCGCGGAACGAGCCGCCGCGCTCGCGGATCAGTTGGCAACCTGCACGGGTGCCCGCAAAGGCGACCGTCGGCCGGTCAACCCGAGCGAACTGATTCAGGGTATGGCCTCTTCTCTCAGCAACACCGTGCCGGCGAACGTGGAGCTCGAGCTGGCATTGAGTGCCGATGCGGATGTCGTCGAGGCGAACGCCGCGCAGATACGGCAAGTCGTGATGAACCTCGTGAGTAACGCAGTAGATGCCTTTGGAAGCGGGCAAGGGGAAATAACCGTACGAACGGGTCTGATGCTCGTGGATCGCGCTTATCTCGTCACGGCCCACGCCGACGAAAGGTTGTCTGAAGGCGTATACGGCTGTGTCACTGTGTCCGACACGGGATCCGGGATGGACGGCGCGACCGTCAGCAGGGCCTGCGATCCCTTCTTCACGACCAAACCGAATCGGCCCGGCATGGGTCTGGCGATCGTGTTGGGACTTGTTCGGGGTCACAAGGGCGCGCTCAAGATCGACAGTCAGCCTGGGCGCGGCACGACGGTCAATGTGTTGTTGCCACTCGCCGAATGGCCTTCGGCGGGAATCGACCCGCAGCAAGAGAAGCCGGATTCTCTGCCTGTCTCCGAGACCGCTCCTCCCCGTGGAACCGTGTTGATCGCGGAGGACGATGAGACGGTGCGTTCGGTCGCCAAGTGGGCGTTGGAACAAGCGGGATTTGAGGTCTTGGCGGCACCGGACGGCAGGCAGGCAGTCTCTATCTTCCGCGAGCACGCCAGCGAGATAGATCTAGTGTTGCTCGACCTAGCCATGCCTCGCATGCGGGGGGAAGAGGCACTGCGCGAGATCCGGTCAGTGCGTTCAGACGCGCGTATCGTGATCACCAGTGGGTACAGCCAGCGCGAGATAAGCAAGCGGTTCATGGGTCACGGGCTCGTTGGCTTTCTGCAGAAGCCCTATCGCCACGCGTCCCTGCTTCGAGAAGTGCACCGGGCAATCAGCGGCAAGGGCGACGATCCCCCGCGCTGACGGCCGAACTCAACAAGGTCATCAGTCGGCCTGGCCGCAGACGTGGATTGTGGGCACCTCGGTTACCCTGTTGAACGATGCACCGTCACTCCGCATCAGATTCCCTGGCGGTGGGCGGCACCAGCAGGTAGACACAGCGATCCGAGGTCTCGTCGCGAAGGAAACGAGTGACTGTGTAGCCCTGGCCGAGATAGGTGTGGAAGGCTTCCCTCGTGCCGGCGCGCCACGCAGCGGCGGCGCCAACGTCAGCAACCTTCAGCGCGTCGATCTCCGGCGGTATCTCGATGTACACGGGAGTAGCGGGTCCGGTGTGGTTTCGGCGAAGGGTCCGCACTGCGCCGCGGTCATGAGGTGGGTTGACGATGGCGGAGTCCCGCGGAAATGAAGATCCCCCACCGGGGCGGGCATCATGACGGCCCCGTTCATCGTGCCTTTCCTCATCCAGCCTCCACTGCACGACGAACCGGTCTGTTCCAATGACGCCGTCAAGCAGGCTTGCATCGCCGGCCCCGTACATGTCGGGGACATATTCCATCACGCGCGCACCGAGCTTCTCGATATTCAGATGTGCATTTCGAGCTACGAGCGGGTCGTAGCTCCAGTACATGACCGGCACTCGACGCTCCAAGAGCCACGCCCGTTGGAATGTCTTTAGGCGCCGGCCGATACCGCGGTCCCGAAACTCGGGTCTTACCGCCAACATGTCCGACCAGTGGCAGAGCTCGCCGTCTCTCCATCCGGTGATTCCAAAGACAAAGCCAACCATGTGGCCAGATGGGTCGAATGCTCCAGCGGCGACACCTCCGATCTCTTGGCTGACCTTGAGGACGGCCGGGGGTACACACTCGCCCGGAGTGTTCCAGGTCTCGAGTTGCAGGCGCACGCACTCTCGATACTCGGCGAGGGTTTGGAGAGAGCGGATCTCAATGTCAGGCGGTGGGGTGGAGCGGGGCATTGACCTTTTCGGGCGGCCATTTGGGTCGCCTCACGTTAGGGAATGGACGTCGACGCGACAAGGTCCTGCCCGGACGAAAGGCCATCATGGCTACTAGTTGTATAGTTGACACGCCGGGTGGCATCCGTAGTTTCTACTAATAATCTAGTAGAACGTTGGACGTTCGCGTTGAGACGTATTCGATGGAGATTTCCTTCAGTAATCGTGAGCTCGATGTCATGGCCGTTCTGTGGAGCCGCGGTTCCGCCACGGTTGCAGAGGTCCGCGATCAGCTCCGGGATGACCTGGCGTACACGACGGTGCTCACCGTGCTCCAGACATTGGAGCGGAAGGGCCACGTGAGGCACGAGGAGCAGGGCAAGGCGTACCGATACTTCAGCCTGGTCGGCCGAGATGTGGCCGCCCGGTGTGCCCTCACGGAAATTGTGGCAAAGCTGTTCGGAGGATCGTCCGAACTCCTGCTCATGCAGCTAGTGGCAGACCGGCACCTCTCGGACGAAGCGCTGATCCGCGCGCAAGAGTTGCTCGACGACCGCCTGCAGGCATCCCGGGAATGATGGGTGTGGCGCTGGTGTAACGGGCGGGCGTCCCTCTTGGAAGGTGATGACGAAGCAGGGGCACCGCGAGAACTTCCCGCCGAATAGAAAAAGAGAACCTCGGTCGGTTGGGCGACCTGCCGTATGGCTAGGTCCTCGCTGGAGGGGACGAAGCGGGTCCACGCACTGCCCGGCTCAACCGACCGAAGTCCTCTAGGACCACATAATAAGGCCTTTTTCCGCTGATGGCGAGGCCTGGAGCCGGGCGGGCGGGCCGCCGGGCGGGATGTCTTCCTTCTGCTTCCCACTTTACGGTTCCGGCCCGGGCCAGTGCGCCGCGCCGCGTCCTCCGGAAACGGACCATAGCGGGGGTACCGGGTCGGGTTGTTTCCCCTCAATTTGTTCAGATTAGGTCCGGGCGACACGTCTGCCCCGTCGATGAGGTTAGCTCGCTCGAGCCAACCCGTTTCACGGGGCCCTCGAGCCAGGTGGATTGCTTATTGTGGGGCAGTCTGCCCATGCGCGGGAAAGGAACAGCGATGAGATCCACGGTTTGTTGTGCTGTTGTGGCAGGTCTGCTGGTGGTTTCCCAGCTCGCGGATGCCCAGACCAAGACGCGGATCAACGTACGTGTCGTGTCGCACGATGCCAAGATCATTGGGAGCGGCGTCGGGGGGGCTCGGGTCATCGTCCGGGATCCCGCAACCGGCAGGATACTGGCCGAGGAGCTGCAAGAGGGCGGCACGGGAGATACCCAGGCCATCGTCGTCACTCCGGTGACGCGGGGGAAGAGCATCTATGCGACGCCGGGCGCGGCGGCGGTAACCGTTGCCCTCGACCTCGATCGGCCCAAGGTGCTCGAGTTCATCGGTGAGGGCCCTTTGGGATACGGGCACGCCGTTCAACGTGCTGTCAAACGTATGCTCATTCTCCCCGGAGAGGACATCCTGGGGGATGGTGTGGTGCTCGAGCTTCACGGATTCATTGTGGAGTTGCTCGAGCCGGCGGCCCCTCCCGCGGCGGGCAGCGGCCCCGTGGAGGTGCTTGCCAGGGTGCGGATGATGTGCGGATGTCCCCACACCCCGGGCGGGTTGTGGGATGCGGATCGGGTGCAGGTCATGGCTCGCCTGTACCGGGAAGGTGAGGTGCTGCTGAGCCGGCGGCTGCGCTACGCCGGAGAGCCCAATCTGTTTCGTGGGTCGATATCGCTGGCGGGCGTTCCCGGCGGGAGCCGGCTCGTGGTGGTGGCCAGCGATCCGGACCGCGTGAACTTCGGGATGAGCACCTCGCATCCTATTCAATAAGGCGCGCCAACGTCGAACGGCGAGAGACTGACCGGAACACCCGCAGCTGGGGCGGAACCGGCGGGGACCGCAAGTTCCGGTTTGCGAAGACTGCAATTCCCTTGCGGTTCGGCAGGTCTGGCTCTAAGGCGATACCGTAACAGCCGGTGCAGCCCACATCCACAACGCCGTCAATCCTACCTTGAAGATCACCCACAGTCCTGCCACAATGGCCAACGGACCTGCGAGGCCCTCGCTCTTGAGTTTGATCTTGTTTCCGAGGGCGACCAGGCAGACGGTCCAGGCCCCGAAGACCGTGAGCCCGTTTGCCAATCGGAAGAAGAACGGGTGTGCGTCGCGGTCAAAGAGGAATCCCAACGAACTGCTTGTCGTCGACGAGGTGAGTATTACTACACCAAGGGTCACGAGGCTACCCAATGCCTGAACCATGAACGAATGGGCGACAATGGCGAGCTCGTCCTTGAACCGGAGCGGCGTTGGCGCCGCGGTGGAGTAGACCACCTGCAGGACGACGGTGATGGTGAGAAGGGTGATGATGCCGGCCCCGGCGTTCATGGCGAAGACGAGCATCCGGTTGGTCGGGCCCGCCGCTTCGGCTAGGGCCTCGGCCCGGTCATCGGGCGAGAGGCGTTCGTCCGTTCTCTGTTCGATGGCGGCGATTACCCTCTGGGCGCCGGCCGAGAGCACATCGTCGGGTGTGAGGAAGGCAGTCATGAAGGCGACGGCCACGGTCATGAGAATGGGCACGGCCGCCCGCGGCCGCTCGGCCAGTTGGGAGAAGACGCGTCCTGGCTCGTCGAACACCCGAAACGCGAGCCATACGGGACCCTTCATGTCGGAGCTCAATGAGCGAGCCATCTTGGGGTAAGGGGCTGTGGCCGGGTGGACCGCACAGCGGCATCGGCCCCCCGGTGCTCTGGTGGGTTGGCTGGGCCGGTACTCCGCCCGCATCCAGCGGTTGCTCGGCGCTGCCTCAAGGTTAGAGCCTGGGCAGCGTCACCCCCTGCTGGGCCTGGTACTTCCCCTTTTTGTCCGCGTATGAAGTCTCGCAGACATCGTCGGGGTCCGCTTCGAAGAAGAGAACCTGGGCGATTCCTTCATTGGCGTAGATCTTGGCCGGCAGAGGGGTGGTGTTGGAGATCTCCAGCGTCACGTATCCCTCCCACTCCGGTTCGAAGGGTGTGACGTTCGTGATAATGCCGCACCGGGCGTAAGTGCTCTTGCCGACGCAGATGGTCAACACATTGCGGGGGATCCGGAAGTACTCTACGGAGCGGGCCAGCACGAAAGAGTTCGGGGGCACGATGCAAACGTCCCCCTTGAACTCCACGAAGGATTTGTCATCGAATTCCTTCGGATCGACGACAGGCGAGTGGACGTTGGTGAAGATCCGAAACTCGTCCGCGACCCGCATGTCATACCCGTAGGACGATAAACCGTAACTGATGGCGCCGGAGCGGACCTGGGAGTGCTCGAAGGGCTCGATCATTCCTTGTTCGAGAGCCTGTTGGCGGATCCAGCGGTCTGACTTGATCGACATAGTGCCTGTGTGTGTCCCTTCTGGTGCGCCCGGCGGGGCCATTCAGATGTCCGATGGCGGTTGGAGATAGCGCGCGAAATCGCATCCCTCGCCTGGGGACGCGGTGCGGACGTAAAGATACGTATCGTGGGTGGTTACGCCACTGGTGTTTGCTTGACACTGGGTCGACACCCTAGGTAAGTTCAATCCCCGAGAGTACGTGAAATTTTTCACGAGCGCATCGAGGCAATGCTCTTTCAATACGTCCCGCTCCTCCTGCTCATCGGGTTCGTCGTTGCCGCGGCGATCGGCATGTTGGTGTTGTCGCATCTGGTATCACCCTACCGGCCGACTTCCATCAAAGGGATCCCCTACGAATCTGGGATGCCCCCCCTCGGGAGCACCACGGAGCGGTTCAGTGTGAAGTTCTACCTCGTGGCTATGCTCTTCATCGTGTTCGACATCGAAACCGTGTTTATGATCCCTTGGGGCGTGGCGTTCCGGAAGCTGGGCCTCTTCGGGTTGGTTGAGATGGTCGTGTTCATACTCATCCTCCTCGTGGGTTACATCTACGCTTGGAAGAGAGGGGCACTCGAATGGGACTAGACCACAGAGACGACGCCAAGGGTGCAGCAGGCGGCCTGTCCCTCGTCTCCCAGGTCTCACCGAACTGGGTGACCACAAGCCTGGATTTCATGGTCAATTGGGCACGGTCGAATTCGCTGTGGCCGATGCCCTTCGGCACTGCTTGCTGTGCCATCGAGTTCATGGCCACGGCGGCGAGCCGGTTTGACCTGGCGCGGTTCGGTATGGAGCGCTTGAGCTTCTCCCCGCGGCAGGCTGACGTGCTCCTTTGTGCCGGTCGGTTGCCGTTCAAGCTTGCGCCCGTGATCCGGCGGATCTACGACCAGATGCCCCAGCCCAAGTGGGTGATCTCGATGGGGGCGTGTGCGTCCAGCGGCGGCATTTTTGACACGTACGCCATGGTCCAGGGCATCGATACGGTCCTCCCGGTTGATGTGTATGTGCCGGGGTGTCCCCCCCGTCCAGAGGGCTTGTTGTACGGCATCTTGATGCTTCAGAAGAAGGTGCGCGGTGAGAAGCTCGCCGACACTTCGTTGCGGCAGGAGCAACTCTTGGACGACCGAGGGCTGCGGATGTCCCCTCAATTAGTGGACGAGTTGTCGGAACCGTTCGGCAATTCCGTTCACCAGACCCGCTCAGCGTAGCGGCTCCCCAGTGAACCCGTCTGTCGATGTGCTCCGGCGCCAATTCGGCGGTGCGGTTCATCGAGCCCTCGTTACCTGTGGCGACACCATTGTGTACGTCGACGTCCAACGGCTCCGTGATATCCTCGGATTTCTCAAGGACACCGCTGGCGAGGAATACGACTACCTCGTCGATGTCACGGCGGTGGAGTATCGGGATATGGAGCGGCCGCTCGAGGTCGTGTACGAGCTCTATTCCCTGAGTCGTCACGCCCAGCTGCGAGTGAAGGCGGAACTCGACAAGAACGCCGACTTGGCGGTGGATTCGGTTGTCTCGTTGTGGCAGGGGGCCAATTGGCTGGAGCGTGAAGTGTACGACATGTTCGGGATCACGTTCCGTGACCATCCCGATCTGCGGCGGATTCTGATGTGGGAGACCTACGCTGAGGGACATCCGCTCCGGAAGGATTTTCCGCTCCGAGGGCGGTTTTCGCGCGCCGAGCAGGTGCGCCAGGCGCTCAACGCCAGTCCGGAGTCGCACTACTCGATGGAGGAGCTTTCCGTCGCTGATGCCTACTACGAACTGCCGGCCGACATGCGGGAGCGCCTCTTGAGAGGCAAGCGCGCTGAAATTCCTGACCCCGAGGCCCCGTAGCGGCTATGGATGCGAAGCGCACGGTTGAGCTCGACCTTGCCACACCGGGCGTGGACCACGCCGGCGAGGTTGTACGGTTCCCCGTCGGCGTGACTGAGTCCGGCGCGAGTGGGATCCTCGCCCCGGCCGACAAGGAGCCGGATCTCGGCGGCGATCACATGCTCGTCAACATGGGGCCACAGCATCCCGCCACGCACGGAGTGCTCCGGCTCGTGGTGGAGTTGGACGGCGAGGTGGTCCTCCGCGTCATCCCTCATGTCGGCTATCTCCACACGGGATTTGAGAAGCTTGGCGAGTATCGGCACTACAACCAGATCGTGCCGTTGACCGATCGCATGGACTACCTCGCACCGATGTCAAACAATGTTTTATTGGCGCTTGCTGCAGAGAAGTTGATGGGGATCGAGATCACGGAGCGGTGTAAGGTGTTGCGCGTGATCGCGTGCGAGATGAGCCGCATCATTTCCCACCTGGTGTGGGTTGGTACTACGGGAGTCGATATTGGCGCGTTCACGCCGTTTCTGTGGTCGTTTCAGCAACGCGAGCTCGTGTACAATCTTCAGGAGATGTGGACGGGTGCGCGGTTGACGACCAGTCTTACGCGTGTCGGTGGCCTGATGGCGGATATCCCGGATGGGTTTGAAGAGGGACTCCGGGACTTCTGCAAGACCTTCCCCGATACCCTGGACGAGGTCGACCGGATGCTCACGCACAACGGCATCTGGTGCGGTCGCACGCAAGACATCGGGGTGCTGAGTGCCGAGGAAGCGATCAACTACTCCCTTTCGGGTCCGATGTTGCGCGCGAGCGGCGTGTCGTATGACGTCAGGAAAGACCGGCCGTATCTCGACTACGAGACGTATGACTTCGAGATACCGGTCGGCGAGCATGGGGACGTGTATGACCGCTACATCTGCCGGATGGAGGAGATTCGACAATCGGTACGGATACTCGAGCAAGCCTTGGATCGCCTCCCTGATGGTCCAATCAACGTCGACGATCCGCGGGTCGTGCTTCCTCCGAAGGAAGCGGCGATGAGCGACATGGAGGCCATGATCTTCCATTTCAAGCAGGTCATGGAAGGTGTTCGGGCGCCGATCGGTGAGGTCTACATGCCCATCGAGTCTCCGAAGGGTGAGCTCGGGTATTACTTCGTATCCGATGGAACGGCGAAGCCAGTGCGCTTCAGAGTGCGGCCCCCGGCATTCATTAACCTCTCCGCCCTGCCGAAGATGGCCGAGGGGCATCTCTTGTCCGACTTGATTGCTATCAACGCGAGCATGGACATTGTGATGGGCGAGGTCGACCGCTGAGCATTGCGGCGCCTTGGAACATCGGGTCGACGGGTTGGAGGACTAATGCAACACACCACTGAATACACGCCGGTCTTTACTGGAGAACACCGCAAGCGGCTCGATGAGATACTCCAGCGGTATCCCACGAAACGCGCTGCGCTGCTGCCCGCCATTTGGATCGTGCAGGAGACGAACGGCTGGGTTTCAGATGAAGCGATGGCGGAGGTCGCCGAGGTTCTTGCCCTGACGCCGGCCTATGTGAAGGGCGTGGTGACGTTCTATACGATGTACCACCAACATCCGGTGGGCAAGACGTTTGTACAAATATGCACGACCACACCGTGTAACCTGTGCGGGGCGGAGGATGTGGTCGCCGCATTTCTTCAACACGCCGGATGTGAGGAGCTGGGGGCCACGTCACCGGATGGCAAATTCACGGTGATCGAGGTGGAGTGCCTTGGCGCCTGCGGTTTCGCCACCCCGGTCATGATGAACGATGATTTCATCGAGGACGTGACTGCAGAGAAAGTACCAGATCTCGTGAAGCAGTATTCCTGACTTCGCCGTGAGCACGAAATAGCAGGGACGCCTATGGGTTATCCGCACAAGTCGCACGGCAAGGAAACGGTGGTCTTGAGCCAGTACTTCGGCGATCCCGAGGCCCGTTCACACGCTGGATGGGTCAAGCGGGGAGGCTACAAGGCGCTCGAGAATGCGCTGTCGATGGAACCGGCTGAGATCATTGACGTCGTCAAGGCATCAGGTTTGCGAGGCCGTGGTGGGGCGGGTTTTCCTGCGGGGTTGAAATGGTCTTTCATGCCGAAGGAGAAGAAAAAACCGCATTATCTGTGCTGTAACGCAGACGAGTCCGAGCCGGGCACATTCAAAGATCGCGAGATCATGCGATGGACCCCACATGCCCTGATCGAGGGATGTGCCATCGCCCAGTACGCCATTCAGGCGGAAATCACTTACATCTATATTCGTGGTGAATTCACCGAACCACTGCGCATCATGCAAGCGGCCATCGACGAGGCGTACGATCAGGGCGTGCTGGGTCCGAATGCCATGGGATCGGGCAAGCGGTTGGACATGTACATTCATCGCGGAGCGGGTGCCTACATCTGCGGCGAAGAAACTGCGTTGATGAACTCCATCGAGGGGCGCCGGGGCAATCCTCGAATCCGTCCTCCGTTTCCAGCCGCCTCCGGCGTGTTTGGAAATCCCACGACCATCAACAACGTCGAGACACTTACGGCGGTGTCCCATATTCTCAACCGGGGTGCCGGCTGGTACAAAGATCTCTCCCTCTCAAACCCGAAGAGCACGGGCACGAAACTGCTCAGCGTGTGCGGCCACGTGCAGAAGCCCGGCAATTATGAGGTCACAATGGGTTTTCCTCTTGGAGAACTGCTTCACGACCTCGCTGGGGGCATGCGGCCGGGCCGAATGCTCAAGGCTTGTGCGCCCGGTGGCTCATCGGTGCCGTTGTTGAACAAGGAAGAAACCGAAGAATGTCTGCTCGACTATGAGGGTTGCGTGGAGAAAGGAACCATGCTGGGGTCGGGTGGCGTGATCGTGTACGACGACAGCGCGGACATGGTGTACCAGGCCATGCGGCTTGCCAAATTCTATGCCCATGAATCCTGTGCTCAATGCACCCAATGCAGAGAGGGAACGGCGTGGACCGTGCGGATCTTGGAGCGCATTTTGGCAGGGGAGGGGACGGTGAAGGACTTGGATCTGCTCTTGGACCTGAGTAGGGAGATGACCGGACGGACGATCTGCGTCCTGAGCGATTCCTGTGCTGCCGTGGTGGTGAGCAGCATCGAGAAATTCCATGACGAGTTTGAAGCGTATATCAATGGCAAGAAGGCGCCGGCGATCGCGAAGGTGTGAGGCGGATGGCTGATCAAGCACTTGTCACGCTGACAATTGATGGGGTGGAGGTGAGCGTTCCGAAAGGAACGAGCATTCTCGAAGCGGCAAAGAGGGCAGGCGTGGTGATCCCCCATTACTGCTACCATCCGGGCCTTCCCGTAGCTGGCGTGTGCCGGATGTGTCTCGTCGAGGTCGAGAAGGCGCCGAAGCTCCAGATCGCCTGCGCGACGCCGGTGGCCGAAGATCAGGTCGTACACGTCTTCAGTGAGGAGGCGCTCAAAGCTCGCAAGGGCGTGCTCGAATTCCTGCTGATCAACCACCCGCTCGACTGCCCGATCTGCGATCAGGCCGGCGAATGCGAGCTGCAAGATTACGTCTTCCAAGAGGGTCAGGCCCGGACCAGGTACGGAGAGTTCGCCAAGCGTTTCAATCCCGTAGAAGATTTTGGCGAAGACGTGCTGTACGTGCCGAACCGATGCATCCTGTGCACCAGGTGCGTGCGATTCATGGATCACCTGGCGGACGATGCAGTCCTGAACGTGAGCGAGCGGGGCGACCGTGCCTTCATCGGGGTGCACCCGGATCGCAAGCTGGACCACTCGTGGGCAGGCAATGTGGTGGACCTCTGTCCGGTCGGATCCCTGATTTCCAAAGATTTCCTGCACAGAGCACGGGCGTGGGAGATCGACAAGGCGGCAAGCATCTGCACCGGCTGCTCGCAGGGCTGCAACATCAACATCGACACGCGGACGGATATCGTCGTGCGCGTGCGGCCGCGAGCCAACCTGGAAGTAAACCGCTTTTTCATTTGCGATCACGGGCGGCGGCATTATCGGTGGATGAACCGCGGCGACCGCATCGAGGCGCCGCTGCTGCCCACCGACGGCGGGTTGGCGGCTACCGATTGGGATCATGCGTTGCACGAAGCGGCGAGGGTCGTCCGAGGTTCGGGCGGTCGGGCCGTAGTGCTGGTGTCCCCGAATACCTCGAATGAGGCGCTTTACCTGGCGAAACGCCTGCTGGAGGGTTTCGACACTCAAAGTGCTTTCCGGGTCGAGCGCACGGAAAACGAAACTCCCCTTCCGGGCGTGGAGAACTTGGCCCTGCGAACTGAGCGGGCGGCCAACGTGGCAGGTGCGCTGGCGTTGGGTTACGCGGAGGAGTTCGAGGCGGCCGTCGCCACGCTGGCCGACGCCTCACTGGTACTGGTGGTGGACGAGCCGCTGGACGGCGTGGCGCTGTCTGCGCTCGAGCATACGAATGTCATTTACCTGGGTACCGCGCTGCCTGAGAGCGCTCGCGGAGCCAAGGTCGTGCTGCCCATCGCCAATGTAGCGGAGGGAGACGGCTCCTTCGTGAATCGTGACCGACGGATCCAGCGGTATGCACAGGCAAAAACATCCCCCGGGATGGCGCGTCCTGCATGGTGGGTTCTCGGGGAGTTATTGCGTGAACTTGATCGAGGTGAACCATTGTTCAGCGCGGGGGAGGCGTTCGACCTGCTCGCCAGCGCCGAGGCTGTGTTCAGCGGCATGTCGTACGAAAACCTCGGTGCAACCGGCCGAGTGATGGTTGAGGCCGGGGAGGTCGGAGCGAAGGCATGACGCCGGAGATCAAAGGACTCCTCCTGCTCGCGGTCATCAAGATCGCGGTGGTCTTCGGGGTCATCATGCTCGGTGTGGCGCTGGAGACCTGGGCGGAGCGACGCGTCGCGGCGTGGAAACAGGACCGGCTCGGCCCCAACCGCGTGGGGCCAGAGGGGTTGCTGCAGCCCGTAGCAGACGGGCTCAAGAACCTCGTGAAGGAGGAGACGGCGCCGCCGCAGGCGAGTCGACTGCTTTTTTTGCTCGCGCCGGCGATGTCGTTTGTCCCGGCGATGATAGCGTTTGCCGTCGTTCCGTTTGCCGCACCGCTGCCGGTCGACTTCGATTTCAGCCTGCCGCTCCTAGGCCGGTTTGTCCATGTGGGACCGATGCCCATGATCGTTGCCGATCTGCCGGTGGGCTTTCTGTTCATTCTCGCCATCACGAGCGTCAGCGTCTATGGCATCGTGCTCGCGGGCTGGTCGTCGGGGAGCAAGTACTCGCTGCTCGGCGGCCTGCGGGCCAGCGCGCAGATGATCAGCTATGAAATCCCGATGGGGCTGAGCATCGTCGTCGTGCTCATTCTGGTGGGCAACGTCACGCTCTCTCAGGTGGTGACAGTCCAGCAGGAGTCGGTGTGGTTCGTCTTCGCCATTACGCTCAGCTTCCTGTTTTTCATGGTGAGCGCGCTTGCCGAGACGAACCGCCTACCGTTTGATTTGCCGGAGACGGAGTCTGAGCTCGTAGCGGGCTATCACACTGAATACAGCTCGATGAAATTCGCGATGTTCTTCATGGCGGAGTACGCGAACATTATCACCGGGGCGGCGCTCATCGTGACGCTGTTTTTCGGTGGCTGGGATATCCCGTTCACGGCGTGGGACGAGGGCGACCCAACAGTGCTCAAGTCCCTGGCCACCCTGCTGACCTTCGTCGTCAAGACCGCGTTCTTCATCTACGTGTACATATGGATTCGCTGGACGCTGCCGCGGTTCCGGTTCGATCAACTCATGCAACTTGGCTGGAAGTTCATGCTGCCCACGATGCTCGGATACATCGTGGCCATTGCGACGATGGTCTGGATCCTCGGCCTCGACACGCAGACGAGTTTCACGGCCGGCCACGGCCTGATCATGTTCGCCGTCAATCTGGTGTTCCTATATGGGGTGTTCTGGATACTCGACCGGGGGCGGCTGCTCACCGGGTCGGCGGCACACCGCAGGGTGAGGACCTGATGGCTATCACTGTCAAGACGATGAAGCGCGCGGACCGCGAAGTGAGTTATCTCCGGGCGGCGTTGAAGGGGATGGCGCTTACGTTCCAACACCTCCTGCGACCGAAAGTCACGATGAAGTACCCGGAGCAGAAATCCACTTCGGATTGGCATATCTCTGACCGTTGGCGTGGCACTCACCGAATGCTGACTGACGAAGGAGGACGCGCGAAATGTGTCGCGTGTGGTCTGTGTCCACAGATCTGCCCTGCCAACTGCATCAAGCTGGTTCCGGGCGAGGACGAGGAAGGGAATCGGTATCCCCTCATTTACGAGATCGATGAGTTTCGCTGCATCTTCTGTGGATACTGTCAAGAGGTTTGCCCGGAAGAGGCGATTCACGTGGGTGTGCATTACGAGAACGCAGAGTATCAACGCGAACGCTTCGTGTACGATCTCGAGCGGTTGTGTTCACAGACACACCCGGTGTCCACCCTGTGGGACCCGTCGGATCCCAAGGGACAGTAGACCATGACCGAAATGTTCTTTTGGCTGTGCTCGGGGGCCGCGATCGCATCAGCCGTGTTGTGCGTGACGCGGCGGAGTCCGGTAGCGAGCGCACTCTGGCTCGTCATGACGCTGGTATCCATTGCGGCGATCTATGTGCTGCTCGACGCGCATTTTATCGCCGCGATGCAGGTGCTCGTATACGCGGGTGCCATCATGGTGTTGTTCCTTTTCGTCATCATGCTGCTGAATCTCGGGAGGACCCAGGCGACGGACATGCGGGGATGGCCGGGACGGCTCGTGGCCCTGTCGCTTGCCTTAGTCCTCGTGGTGGAATTGTGGGCCGTGAGGAACATCCTGCCGAGCGTTGACCTGCGGCTTCCGGCCGGTGAGATGGATCGCCTGACATCTGAACAGGGTGCCATTGCGATGGTGGCAGAGCCGCTGTTCCGAACGTACCTCGTACCGTTCGAGATCACGTCGGTGCTTCTGCTTGCCGCAATGGTGGGTGCAGTGGTGCTCGCCAAGAGGAGGCTCTGATGTTGCTTGGCCCTGCGCTGGGTGTGTCGGCCATCCTGTTCAGCATTGGCGTATTGGGTGTGCTGCTGCGCCGGAATGCGATCATTATCTTCATGTGTGTTGAGCTGATGCTCAACGCCGTCAATCTCACCTTCGTGGCGCTGGCGCAGCAACTTGGCCCTGACGGACAGGTGTTTGTCTTCTTCGTGATGGCGGTGGCGGCGGCGGAGGCGACGGTGGGGTTAGCTATCGTGCTAGCCATCTACCGTCACAAAGAAACGGTGAATCTGCAAACACTCAACCTGCTACGTGGATGATGCCGGATTCCGTAGCCCTGGTGTGGCTCGTCGTGCTCCTGCCGTTCGTCGGCTTCCTGGCGAATGGGTGGTTGAGCTTCTTCCAGCCGAACGCGAAACGTGCCGTTAGTGCGATTGGCGTAGGCACGGTGACGGCTGCGTTTGCCGTGGCCGTGGTGGTAGTGACCGGATTGGCCGGCGCCGCAGATGGGGCGCCGTTTTTACTCCAGTTGTGGTCGTGGATCCCGGCCGGCAGTCTGCAGATCGATCTCGGGTTCCAGGTCGACGCCCTGTCCGCGGTGATGCTCATGGTCGTCACGGGCGTGGGCGCGCTGATTCACATCTTCAGCGTTGGTTACATGGGAGCTGACCGATCCTACGCCCGGTACTTCGCCTTTCTGAACCTATTCGTCTTCTTCATGCTGGTGCTGGTGCTGGGGTCAAGCTTCCCGGTGATGTTCATTGGGTGGGAGGGCGTTGGGCTGTGCAGTTACCTGCTGATCGGCTTCTGGTTCAGCGACGAAGCCAAGGCTCGAGCGGGCAACAAGGCGTTCATCATGAACCGCATTGGGGACTTTGGGTTCTTGGTCGCCATGTTCATGATCTTCGGAGCGACGGGAACGCTGTCCTTCACGGGGGTCGCGGAAGCGGCCCCCCGCATCTTCGAGCTGAATGGACCGCTCATCACCGGTATCACGCTGTTGCTCTTTCTGGGCTGCGCCGGCAAATCTGCGCAGATCCCGTTGTACACATGGCTTCCGGATGCCATGGCAGGACCGACCCCAGTATCCGCTCTGATCCACGCGGCCACCATGGTCACCGCCGGCGTGTACCTCGTGGCGCGAACCAACGTGCTCTTCGCCATGGCGCCGACTTCCAGTGCGGTGGTCGCGGGCGTTGGGGCAATGACGGCGCTCTTCGCCGCGACCATTGCCCTGAAGCAGTGGGACATCAAGAAGGTCCTCGCGTACTCAACGGTTTCACAACTGGGCTACATGTTTCTCGGTGTCGGTGTGGGAGCATACACGGCCGGGATGTTTCACCTCGTCACGCATGCTTTTTTCAAGGCCCTGCTTTTCCTCGGATCCGGTAGTGTCATCCACGTCATGCACCACGCGTATCATCACACGCACAATGACGATGATCCGCAGGATATGCGGAACATGGGCGGCCTGCGCAGATACATGCCTTGGACGGCGGCCGT
The DNA here is from genome assembly GCA_039590195.1 of Gemmatimonadota bacterium. Taxonomy (GTDB): domain Bacteria; phylum Gemmatimonadota; class Gemmatimonadetes; order Gemmatimonadales; family GWC2-71-9; genus JBDHDY01. The sequence goes on from JBDHFY010000001.1 coordinate 58,310, forward strand.
GATGTGGATCGCCACCTTGGCGATTGCGGGTGTCCCAGGGTTCTCAGGTTTCTTCTCAAAGGATGAAATCCTTGCATCCACGTTTGCCCGCGGGCAAGACAGCGCCTTCTTCTATGTGCTGTGGGTCGTTGGCGCCCTGGCGGCACTGCTGACGGCGTTCTACATGACGCGGCTCATGCTCTACACGTTCCATGGGCCGAATCGCACGGGCACCAAAGAAGAGGGACAACTCCATGAAGCCCCGTGGGTGATGACGGGTCCGTTGGTAGTACTAGCGGGTGGAAGCATCCTTGCCGGTGTGTTGAACTTACCGCATGTCCTCCCGGGCGCTGGATGGCTGGAACATTGGCTGGAGCCCGTGACCGAAGGCGCCAGCGAGTATCTGGCAGAAGTTCACCTTGCGGTGCCGGTGGAATGGGCACTTCTGGGAGGCGCTACCCTAATCGCGGCGCTGGGCATCGCGGTGGCGTGGACAATGCTCAAGCCGGCGGCCTTGACGACCGCGCGGGACGCGCCGGCCGAAGTTGGTGTGCAGCGGATTCTGCTTAACAAGTATTACATCGATGAGATCTACAACTGGCTCGTGGTTCGGCCGATCATCTGGATATCACGCAGCATCTTGTGGCGAGCCATTGATGATGGTGTGATCGATGGCGGTGGGGTGAACGGTTGGGCCAGGATTACCCGTCTCTTAGGGTGGATCGGCACCCGACTGCAGACGGGTCAAGTAACGACATACATCGTGCTGTTCGTGTTGGGGGCGTTGGTACTGTTCCAGGCCATGACACAATAAGCCGCTATGAGCGATTTTCTCGTAGATATTGGGTACCGCAGCTGGGCGCTGGAGATGCTGATGGTTCTGCCCCTGGCAGCGGCTGTGGTCGTCCTGCTGTCTAGCACTGAACACGCAAAGTGGATCGCCCTCTGGGCGACGCTCGCGGAATTCGTCGTATCGGCTGGACTCTGGTGGGCCTTCGAGCCCGGTACGGCCGCCATGCAGTTCGAGGTGCGGCATGCCTGGATGCCCGGTTGGGGGATCACATATCACCTCGGTGTGGACGGCATCTCGCTCTTCATGGTGCTGCTTACCACTTTTACGATGCCGCTCGCAGTGCTGGGGAGCTTTAACTACATCAAGCAACGCGAACGACCGTACTACGCCCTTATGCTGGCGCTCACCACGGGGATGCTCGGCGTATTCGTCGCGCTCGATTTGTTCGTCTTTTACGTGTTCTGGGAGATCATGCTGATCCCGATGTATTTCATCATTGGGGTCTGGGGAGGAGGCCGGCGGCTCTACGCGGCCATCAAGTTCTTCCTTTATACGTTTGTCGGGTCGCTGCTCATGTTGGTGGCCATCCTGACGATCTATTATGTCGTGGGCCGGGAGACGGGCGTGTTCTCCTTTGCGTATGTCCACCTGCTGCAAAACATCGGGTTGCTCCAGCCATGGGCTTTGTGGTTGTTTGGTGCGTTCGCCCTGGCGTTCGCCATCAAGGTCCCGATGTTCCCGTTTCACACCTGGCTGCCAGACGCGCATGTCGAGGCCCCCACGGCGGGTTCGGTGATCCTGGCAGGTATTCTCCTCAAGATGGGAACGTACGGATTTCTGAGATTCGCCGTACCCTTCTTTCCACAGGTCGTCCTCGATCCGACGGTCGTGGCGGTTATTGTCTCCCTGGCCGTGATCAGCATCATCTACGGTGCGCTTGTGGCACTCGTGCAGCCGGACTTCAAGAAACTCGTGGCATACTCCTCTGTGAGCCACCTCGGGTTCGTCATGCTCGGGATCTGGGCCCTGAACCTGCAAAGCGTTGAGGGTGCGATCATCATCATGATCAACCACGGGATCTCGACAGGAGCGCTCTTCTTCCTGGCCGGCATGCTGTACGAGAGGCGTCACACGCGAGAGATTGCGGAGTTTGGAGGCATCGCGCGGGCGGTGCCGGCACTCGCGACCGTGTTGACAGTCGTAGCGCTGTCGTCGATCGGGCTGCCGGGGACAAACGGTTTCGTCGGTGAGTTCCTAGTCCTTGTGGGCTCGTTCGGCGAGTTCCCACTGGCCACGGTGATCGCGACTACGGGCGTTGTCTTCGCTGCAGGGTATCTCCTGTGGGCCTTGCAACGTCTGCTCTACGGTAAGCTCGAGAAGCCGGAAAACGAGAAGATGCCGGATCTGTCGGCGAGGGAACTCCTGGTTCTCAGCCCACTCGTCGCGTGCATCATCTGGATAGGAGTCTACCCCGCGCCGTTCCTGCGGCGCGTCGAAGCGTCGGCGCAAGCGTTGGTCGTCCAGGTGCGTGAAGCGATGCCCGGACCCGTGAGCGTCGAGCTTCCTATCGGAGACGACGAGTAATGGGTATGGTGATCGACCTGACCACGCCGGCCGGGATTTCCTTGGCTTTGCTCCCGGAGCTCTTCCTCACGGTCTCCGCGTTGGTGCTCATGCTCGTCGTTGGTTGGCGCCACAAAGGTGCTGACGAGCAGCGACTCATCGGGCACCTGACGCTCACGGGGCTCGGGGGCACCCTCTTGCTGGTGGTATGGCTGTGGGCCCAGGGCGCACGCCCTGAAGGCGTCGCTCACATGATTGCGCTCGACGGATTCCGGTTCGCCACCGCCGTCGTATTCCTTGGCGGGGCGATCTTCGTGGTCATGCTCTCGCTGGGGTACCTGGGCCGCGAGCGCATTCTGGCGCCGGAGTACTATGTCCTTCTGGTGCTCGCCACCATCGGGATGATGCTGATGGGTGGAGCCTCGGATCTCATCGTGCTCTTCCTCGG
>JBDHFY010000002.1:0-69730 GCA_039590195.1 Gemmatimonadota bacterium
GCGAGCTGGAGGGTTTGGTCAAGTTCCAGATCGAAGAGGTTATTTTCGAGATGATGAGCTGGCGGGAGGGTTTCTTTTCATTCTCCGAAGAATCGATCGCCGACATCGAAGCCGATGCCACCTCGCGGGTACCGATCGAGGCACTCCTGCTCGAGGGTGCCCGGCGCATTGACGAATGGTCGCAGATTGAGCGGAAGGTCCCTCACCTCGGCGTGGTCCCGACGTTTGCCGCACCTCCGGAAGGTGGTGGTGGGGCCCTCGATCTCTTACCCCCGGAATGGGAGGTGCTGGCGGCGGTGGATGGGCAGCAGGACATTCGGTCGATTGCTGCGTCGCTCACGCGGTCTGAGTTCGAGGTTGCCAAAACATTCTTCGGTCTGGAGAGCGCCGGTGTTGTGGTGCTGCGGGAGCGGCCCACCGCGGCGACGGGGAAAGGCGGCGACGCCGCCGAAATCGCGGTCGCGGCGGAGAAAACACTCGGGCGGGGCCAGACGGAAGCCGCTCGAGCCATGGTGGACGCGGCCCTGCAGACGCACCCGCACGAGGCCAGCCTGTATCTTGTCATGGGCAAGATCAACCAGGCAGCCGAGCGTCTCGCCGACGCCGAAGAGAACTTCCGGCGCACGCTCCGGCTCGATCCCCTTCTCGCTTCTGCGCATCGGTTGCTGGGAGACGTCCTCGCCCGCCGAGGTCGGCTGGTGGAGGCCGTAGAGTGGTGGGAGCGCTGGCTCAAGTTGGGAGAAGACACCGGCGAGGGGGCACCGGATGCCGAGGAGGTGCGCCGAGCCGTTCAGGCGGCGAAGACGCTGAACAACGTGCTAGGGGCGTCGGGTGGATAGCGGCGAAAGCGATGGCTGACGACATCAAGGAGATGACCGCCGAGCTGGCGCGTGACCCGGACAGCTTGATCTTTATCCGACTCGGTGAAGCACTTCGGGTCCGTGGGCAGGTCGACGCGGCGGGCAAAGTCGCCCTCTCCGGCCTCGAGCGACACCCCGGCTCAGCCGAAGCGCACGATCTCTACGCCCGAATCCTCGTGGACGTGGGAAACCTGGAGCGGGCCCGCACTGTGTGGGAGAAGGCGTTGGAGATCGAGCCGCGTCACAAGGGCACGCACAAGGGTCTTGGCTTTCTTCATTACGGTAGAGGAGAGCTGGACCTGGCGTTGGATCACCTCGAGCTAGCGTTGTCGGCCGATCCCATGGATCAAAGTGTCGTGCAGGCGCTGCGCATCGTCCGGGCGGCGGCCGAGGAGATGCCCGAGGCCGTTGCGGAGGATCCCTTTGCGGCCGCCGATATGTTTGCCGGACTCGAGGGTGGAAGCGATGGGCTGCTCCTGGTGGACGGACGGGGCCGAGTGCTGGCGGGTGGTGTGCGGGACACCCAGGGGGCAGCCGTGGCCGACGAGATGGCTGCGTACCTCACCGGCATCTCACAGGAGGCTGAGCGCACGTCGCGAATCTTGGAACTGGGAGAGTGGGAATGGATGGTGGCCGAAGCGGCAGGCGGTAACGTGCACCTCACGCGACCTACCGACGGCACCGTGTTGCTGCTTCTACGTGATGCGAGTGTCCCGCCGGGACGGCTCTCACTGCTGGCAGAGAAGGCGAACGATGTCGCGCGGACCTGGCTGGAGGCTCAAAAGTCTTGACCGACCGCTTCCGCGCCATATTGGACAGCATCACCCGCGTGCGGGGCGTGCAGGGTGCCGCGCTCGTTGCGAGAGAGGATGGTGTGGTGGTAGCCGACGCGTTGGTGGAGGGTGTGCGAGGAAACGCCGTCGCGGCGCTGACGGCGAGTCTCGTGAAGCGTCTGGGAGATGTCACCGGCACGGCCGGGATCGGGGAGCCGGAGTTCTTGCACCTGCAGTCCAGGGGAGGTGTCGTGCTTGCGGTGCCGGCGACGCAGGAGATCATCGTCGTCGCCGTGGCCGATGCCGATGTGAACGTGGGCCTGTTGAGGTTGGAGATGTTGCGGGCGGCGGGGACGGTGGCTTGACCCGAACACGAGCGGTAGAGCCGTGGACAGTCGCATCCCTCGAGAGTTTCGTGGCGGAGGCAGGAACGCGCCTCGTCCTGTTGATGACCCCAGCCGGGCAGGTCATGGCGCAGCACGGGTTCACCAGGGCCGTCGACGTGATGGCGGCGGCCGCGCTCGGTGCCGCGATTGCCTCGTCGACGGAGGAAATCACGAAGCTTCTTCGGGAGCCGCGGTTTGCGGTGCTGAACCATCAAGGCGTTCGACACGGGATCTTTCTTGCTGCGTTCGATTGCCCTCGGGGCCGGTTGCTGAGCCTGGCCGTGTACGGTCCCGAGACGTCCGTCGGACTCGTCCAGCTCTTCTTTGAGGAGTTTGTGAGCGACCTCATTGCGGCGTGTCCGCCTCCTGAGCCACCGAAGAAGGTCTTGCCGGCAGATTTCGAGCGAGACCTCAATGAGAGTTTGGCGACCCTCTTCCAAGCCTGAGCTATGTCGCTGGTCAACTTCACTACGCGTGAGATCACCTGTAAGATCGTCTACTACGGCCCGGGACGGTCCGGCAAGACGACCAACCTGCATTACATCTTCCGTCGTGTTCCTGAGCAGCGCCGGGGGAGGATGGTGTCGTTGGCGACCCAGACGGACCGAACCCTGTTCTTCGACTTCCTCCCCCTCGAGCTCGGCAGTATCTCGGGGTTCATGACGCGGTTCCAACTGTATACGGTGCCTGGTCAAGTTTATTACAATGCCACGCGCAAGCTGGTGTTGCAGGGCGCTGACGGTGTGGTCTTCGTGGCCGATAGCCAGACCCGGCAACTCGACGAGAACATCGCCAGCCTCCAGAATCTCCAGGCAAATTTGTTGGAATACGGAGTGGATGTTCGTGGCATGCCCCTCGTGTTCCAGTACAACAAGCAAGGGCTGCCGCCCGAGCTCGTGATGGCACACGGCGAGCTAGACGAAGCCTTGAACTTCCGCGACGCGCCCAGCTTTGCGGCTGATGCACTCTCGGGCACGGGCGTTTTTGAGACGCTCAAGGGAGTCTCCGAACTGGTGCTGCGAAGACTCAGCGAGGAGCATCCGGGGTGACTCAGGGGCTCAATCCCGGACTGACGTTCGATACGCTTATCGTGGGGGCGAGCAACCGTCTCGCCGTGACGGCGGCTCGCGCCGTCGCGGAGAATCCCGGCGAAGCATACAATCCCCTCTTTATCTCTGGTCGGACCGGGTTGGGAAAGACGCACGTCATCACGGCGATCGGTAACCGGGCCAATGAGCTCCAGCCGTCATCCGTTGTCGAGTACGTCACCTTGGATGAGTTGCTACAACGATATCACGCCTCGGTCTCGTCCGGTGAACTCGCCGAGTTTCGATCGCAGCTGAGCGCGAGTGACGTGCTCCTGATCGACGACATCCAGTTTCTGGTTCACCGCAAGGAGCTGCAGTCCGAGCTGCTCCGCGTCGTGACGCAATTCCAACGAGAAGGAAGACAGCTGGTACTGACGGGTGACTGCCCGCCGGCGGACCTCTCGGAGCTGGACGAGCAGCTTCTCAACTGCCTCAACCAGGGTGTGGCGGTGGAGATCGGCGTGCCGGAGTTCGAAACACGCCAGGCGATTCTCGAGCGGCGCACTGGGGAACGCGGATCCGAATTTGCGGACGGTGTGCTGGAGGCCGTCGCCGAATACGAAGTGCGCAACGTGAGGGAGTTGCTCGGAATCCTCAATCGGGTCATCGCGTTCCAGGAGGTGAGCGACACCCGGCTGACTCCGGCGGCGGCACGAGCGCTGGTGACGGGCGACGCCCCCGCGGCTGGCGCCGCCGGAGCCGAAGCGACAGTCCCGCTGGAACCGGCGGAGGCTGCAGAGGACGAATTCGGTGATTTCTTGTCAGATATCACGCTCACCGTGACCCAGCAGGTGGAGGCCTGGAACGAGCGGATCGGCAAGATGGTGCAGGTGTGGTCGGAGCGAGGCTACACCACGACGCGTCTCGAGCGGTTGCTCGAAGAGCAGGCCGGCACGGACCCGGCCGCGGCCGTGGCCGAGTTTCAGAATGCGGTGACACAACTCCAGCGCCTCGAGCGCGAGATGGCCGAGCTCGATCCGGTCGCCGCCCGAAACCCGGTGTTCCGCGATCCCGATCGACTGGAAGAGGCGGTGGGGATCGTGACGCAGATGAAAAGCGGTCTCGAACCTCCGCCGGGCCCTGATGAGGCGTTCTCGCTCGAGACCTTCTTGGCAGGGGAGTCGACAAAGATGGCCGTCGGAGCAGCCCAGGCGGTAATCCAAGAGCCTGGGGCGCGTTACAACCCGCTCGTGCTGGTGGGCCCGTCAGGCGTGGGAAAGACGCATCTCCTCCATGCCGTGGGGCGGGGGCTGCAAATCGAAGGAGAGCTGGTTGTCGCGTGTCTTTCCGCACAAACCTTCATCGAGGAACTCGTCGAAGCCATCGAGAAGGATCGGGTCGGTGTCTGGCGGGCGCGATACCGGTGTGCGTCGGCGTTCATGCTGGATGATGTCCACGAGATCTCCTCGCGCGATCGCGTGCAGCAGGAGTTGCTGGAGCTGATCCAGCTCTTCTGCGAAGAGGGCCGGCAGCTCGTGGTGACCAGCAACGTTGCACCGCAGGAGATCGAGGGGCTGGGTGAGGACCTGGCGGGCCGGCTCGCCGCCGGCTTGGTTGCCAGTCTCGGATCACCGGACCGCGAGCTGCGCCGAGCTATCGTGCTGATGCATCTCACGCATCGAGTCGGTTCGAGCGACGAGGCCTTGGCGGACTATTTAGCGCAGCAGTCGGCGGAGTCGGTCCGGACTGTGCTGGGAACGTTGGAGCGCGTTCTCTCCGGCGCTGAAGCGGTCGGCACCGCGCCATCCGTCGACGTGGCCAAACGCCTCCTCGAGAGGCCTGTGGCCACGGAAGCGCCTGTGTTCAGCGGACGGGAAACTGGTACGCCCGTACCGCTGAGTGGCGTCAACAGCCGTGAGAAGATGGTGTGGGACTGGATCGACCCGGAGGAGCGTCTCGTTGAGGATGCGACATAATGGCGATCAAGGGTAGCCTTCGGGAAGCGTCACTGCCCGACGTGCTTCAGCTCCTCGCGCTAGGGCAAAAGGCCGGCCGCTTGTCGCTCTCGGATCGCAACAGCCTCGGGTATATCTTCTTCGACAATGGACGGATCACCTACGCGTCCATCGTCAACCGACGCGATCGGTTGGGCGATATCCTGTCGAACAAGGGCAAGATCACCAAGGAGCAGCTGGACGCCGCTATCAGCAAGCAGAGTCTCGACCGGGACAAGAGGCTTGGGCAGCACCTCGTTGAAGGCGGTGCGATCAGCCAGGCGGATCTCGAGGAGTTCGTACGCATCCAGGTCGAGGAGGCAGTGTTCTATCTCTTCACGTGGACGCGCGGAAGCTTCCACTTCGAGGCCGGCGTGGAGCCCGAGGAACAGGACGTACGCGTCTCGATCAATCCGGAATCGGTCCTGCTCGAAGGTGCGAGGCGCATTGATGAATGGAGTCTGATTGAGAAGAAGATTCCCTCCTTCGACGTCGTTTTTTCCGTTGACAGGGACCGGCTGCAGGCAAGCGGTGTCGAACTCTCCCAGGAGCAGCAGCGGATCCTCCAGCTGATCGACGGCGAGCGAGATGTTGCGCAGATCGTGGAGGAGTCCGGCCTCGTCGAGTTTGACGTGGGCAAGGCACTGTACGGACTCATCACGGCGGGGTTTGCCCGCCGCGTGCGCAAGAGCGATATGCGTGCCCGCATGGTGGTGGACGCACAGGTCGCCGAGCACCGAAACTTGGGTGTGGCCTTCTACAAGACCGGAATGATCGATGAGGCCGCGCGGGAGTTCCGCCGTGTCGTCGAGCTTATGAACACCGACGCCACCGCCCACTTCTTTCTCGGCCTCGTGAGCGGCAAAGGCGGTAAGTGGAGTGAGGCAATAGGGGAGTTCAAACGTTGCCTCGAATTGGAGGGTCCCCGGCCCAACGCCCTCCACAATCTCGCCCTCAGCCTCGAGCAGCTCGGACGTCTGAAGGATGCCGAGGCGGCCTACGGCGAGGCGGCGACGCGGGCGCGTCACGACGGCCGCATCTTGACGGCGTGGGGGGTCGTCGCTCTCAAGCAGCGTAACTTCGAAGTCGCCCAGGGGAGGCTCGACCGAGCACGGGAAGTTTCGGAGAGCCAGGCGCTCTCCGACGTGTGGTTCTGGGCGCAGTCCCTCGTCTTGGTGAACCGTGACGACTTTGCGGAGGCGGAGGTAGTACTGCGAGCCGGCGTCGAGCAATACCCCCAAAGCGCCGCCCTCCGCAACAATCTGGCGGTCGTGCTCGAGGTCGTGGGCCGGCTCGAGGACGCGGAGGAAACACTGCGAGGGGCGGCAGGTGAGGGCTTGGTCATCCCCCAGCTCTTCAAGAACCTGGGAGACATCCTCTATCGGACGGGACGATACGACGATGCCTGGGAGGCCTACGAGCGGGCGATCAAACTCGATCCAGAGCTCGGTGACGACGTCTATTTCAAGTTGGGCAACATTGCGTATCGGCGCATGGATCACGAAAAGGCGTCGGCCATGTGGCGAATGACGCTCCAGCTGAACCCCGATCACCAGCTGGCCCGAACGAACATCGAGACGATGAACGCCCTCACATGAGGTCGTGGCGTAGCATCGGGCTAGGCGGATCACCCGCCAGGGCGGCGAGCGTCAGGTCCCGGACGTGGGGGTCGGTGCCATTGCCATGGGGGCCGCGCGCCCCGTCGGGTCATCCGCATACGCTGCCAGTCCGCCGGGTGCCGGGGGGGCGGGCATTTGCCGGGGAGCGTCGGTGAGCGACCAGGATAATGGCGCGAAGCGCCCGGTGAGCGGTTATCTTCTCGTGCGAACCGATGGAACCCGGTACGGGCTGCCCATCGACGGTGTGGTGGAAGTGGTCGACGGGGCCACGCCGGTTCCGGTGCCGGCAGCGCAACGTTCCGTTCGCGGAGCGGCCAACCTGCGTGGCCGCATGGTCCCGGTCGTCCATCTCGGCGCCTTGCTGGCCGGCAGTGATCCGCCACAGCAGTACTCCAACACGGTGGTGCTCGTGAGATGCCTCGACAAGCCCGTCGCCTTTGAAGTGGACGATGCGGATGAAGTCGTGCGGGAGGAGCCGACACCGATGCCGCCCGGGCGACGGCTCCCATGGGCATCCGGGATCGCGAATCAAGACGATGCCCTGGTTCCCATCCTCGACCTCGACGCTCTCGGCGAGCGACTCTCCCTCGCCGATGGGGACACGGAGCAGTGAGAGGCGAAGACGAGATCCAACTCGTCGTCTTCCGCCTGGGGGGGCAGCAGTTTGCGTTCGGCATTCTGGAGGTCGAGCGCATCTTGCGCTATGAGGCGCCCGTGCCTCTCCCGAAGGCACCAGCCTTTCTCGAGGGCGTGCTCGCCTACGGTGGCCGGTCCGTCCCAGTGGTCGATCTGAGAAAGCGGCTCGATGTCGCGGCGGAGAACCGGGACGAAACGCGTTTGATGGTGCTGGAATGGGAGCAGGGGAAAATCGGGGTGGTCGTTGACGCCGTCGTGGAACTCCTCACGGTGGCCGCGGAGGAGGTGACATCTCCTCCGCCGATTGTGCGAGGGCTTGCGGCCAAGTACATCAGTGGAATTATAGCCAGGGAGGACCGAACGATCGTCGTGCTAGCCGTGGCGAAGATCCTCACGTCGAAGGAGCGTCTGGCACTGGACTCGCTGACCGTGGAGCCGGCTCATGGGTAATGGAGACATGATTCCCCCGCTCCGAAAGCGATTCGACGAGATCTTGATGCGGCTCGAAACCAGTCCCACCGGCGAGGCGCGCGAGGTCGTCAAACGCGATATCATCGCCCTGTTCAAGACCGTGGATCAGGCCATTGCCGATCTGAACGGCTTGAAGGACGACATCCGTGGTCTGGTCGACAAGTACAAGGAACTCGCGCAAAGTGAAGCGAGTGACCAGGCGCCGAAGTTCACCGGGGCCGTTCCAACGGCGGTTCTGCAGGATCATATCGGCGCGTCGACGTTCGTGGAGAAGGGCTGGAACCTCCTCTCGCTCGGGGATTACGACGGCGCGATCAAAGCGCTGGGCAAAGCACTCGAGCTCTCCCCGAATGATATCCAAGCCCAATCTCAGCTTGGATGGGCCCAAATGCTCAAGGGGGACTACGATAACGCCCTTTCCACGTTCCAGCAGGTCCTGATCAGGGAACCGGCGAATTCCCTGGCACGGATCAACGTGGGATACATATGCCTCAAAAAGCGCATCTTCGGTGAGTCGATCGAACATCTCTCTAAAGCCATCCGGCTGGACAACGATCGCAAGGCCACCCTGTACGCGCATTTCTATCTCGGCCTCGTCTACTTCGAGCGTGAGATGTACGAAGACGCACAAACGTTCTTCGAGAAGACGCTCAGGCTTGGACCGAACCTCATCGAAGCATACTATGAACTGGGGCGCGCCCAGTGGTTCGCCGGCGATCGCGAGACGGCGCGGGCCACTTGGGCACAGGGATTCAAGGCGAACAGGTTCAATCCCTGGGGCAAGCGCTGCAGTGAAGTGCTGCAAACGGTCGAACAGGGACAGGAGCCACCGAAGTCGTAACGCTATTGCTCATGGTGCTCGTGGCTCAGGCCCCGAACGCCGTGCGGGTCGGCCGAGTCGCGGTGGTCCACTGGCCCGGCGACGGGGGGGCCGCGACGGCGCTGGCGGAGATGGCCGATCGCTTGACGGCCTGGCCTGGCATCCCGGCTCAGGCTCGGTTCCCGATGCGCCTCATCCTGGCGCCCAACCGGGTGATCTTCGACTCCATCACGGCAGGGCGCCTTCCCCCGTGGGGCTCGGGCGCCGCGTTTCCGGGTACTAACACTATTGTCCTGATTCTGGACGGCAGCGTCCATCAGGTGCTGCGCCACGAGCTTGCCCACCTGGCCCTCCGAAGCGCCGTCAGGCGCGTGCCCCTCTGGTTCGACGAGGGATACGCCAGCCGCGCCGCCCAGGAGTGGGGTCGTCTCGATGCCCTGCGGGTCAATTGGGCGCTGGTCCTGGGGCGGGCCCCCGGGTTCGTGGCGCTCAACCGGGACCTGCGCGCCGGGGCCACGCGGAGTACCGCTGCCTACGCCCTCGCAACGACCACGGTGGCCCTGCTCGAGCGACTGGGAGGGGAGCGGGGGCTCGAACCCCTCATCACTTCCCTCGGCACGACTTCGGACTTCGACCAGGCCCTCCGGCGGACGTATGTCATGACCCTGGACCAGTTCGAAGCGATGTGGCACAAGGATCTCCGCCGGCGATATGGCTGGCTCCTGTTTGCCACGTCTTTCTCGGTGTTCTGGACCGTGGTGGGGGGCTTCGTTGTAGTAATTTGGGCCCGCAGACGGCGGCGAGACCGCATCCGCCGGGCTGCCCTCGACGAGGGTTGGGTCGTTCCGACGGATGGAGAGGGAGGGCCTTCTTGACGGCCAAGGGGTTCACCGTTACGCTAAGCCCTTATGCCACAAAAGGGAGCATCATCAGCCAGGCTCAGGTTCGGCCCCAAGAACACCGTGCTGCTGAGTTCGGCCGTCCTTTCGCTGGCGATCGGCTATTTGCTCCTGGCTGGAGGATCGACCACGCTGGCTCCGGTCTTGCTTGTTCTGGGCTACTGCGTGCTGTTTCCATTGGGATTGGCCCTATAAAGGCCGACCCCGGGGCGAATAGCTCAGCTGGTCCAGAGCGCCTGCTTTACACGCAGGAAGTCGGGGGTTCGAATCCCTCTTCGCCCATCGGGGTACAATACATTAATAAGACGTTAATTTGGGGGAGGCGTGGCTCCCTCAAGAGCTAGTCAAAGTTCGGAGGAAAGATCAGTGCGTATGTCTCGTTTGGCTCTCAAGGTCGTATCCCTCGCCGTGTTCGCCGCCTGGGGGCTATTGCTAGATGCCGTGCCCGCGCAGGCACAGCGGGGCCGGCAGCAAAGTAACCTGGAGCGGGTGTTGATCCTTCCAGCCGTTCCGGCCAATCCTGAAGCTGATTCAGCGTTCACGATCGAGCTCGCCGATGAGATGCGGGGTCGTCTCTCCGGTCGGGTCCGCAACCAGGTACACGTCATTACCACCGATCAGTATTGTGAAGCCTTGCTGGCGTCCGGCTTTGCGTGCGAGGCGTTGCTCGACGACAACTCCGCAGAGCAACTGGCGCGGTTCCTTCGGGCGGATTCCTACATCACCGGTCGCCTGTCGAGAAACTCCGCACCAGGGATAACGCTGCACATGGTGGACATCGGACGTTCGGGCATCGCCGGCTGGGTTTCCGTCCTCGGTGAGGCGGGCCAGCAGGCCAAGGATTTCGCCAACCTCGTCAGCGACTCCCTCAGGAACCAGGTTCGTGTCGCGCAGGAGGCCCGCGAGTGCTCGGATCGGCGCGACCGGAGCGACTTCAGGGGGGCCCGTGAGCGTGTCGATCGAGCCTTCCAACTCTACCCGAACCATCCGGCAGCGGCCCTCTGTTTGGCGTACGTGTTCGAAGCGACCCAACAGCCGGCAGACAGCCTGATTTGGGCGTATGAGCAGGCCGTGCGGGGCGACTCTCTCTTCGAGCGGGGCTGGGACCGCCTCGGTGTGCTGTACCTCCAAGCCGGCGACACAGTGAAGGCTGTGGAAGCGTATCAGTCTCAACTGCAGTCCAAGCCCAGCAACGTGCAGCTGCGCCAGAGCGTGGCCGCGATGTGGATCGAGCTGGACGAATTCGAGAAGGCGCTCTCTGTTGTGGAAGCGGGGTTGGCCCGAACGCCGGAGGAATTGTCCCTGCTCGTCTACAAGGCTCGGGCGTGCGTCGACGGAGAGATGTGGGCGTGTGCCCTCGAGGGACTCTCCGCACAGTACGATCTCGATACGGCCCTGGTGGGCGACACGGTCTTCTACATGCAGATCATTGGGGCAGCGGGCTTCGTTCCGGATACCGCGGCTGCCCTCATGTGGACTGGGGAGGCGGTACAACATACCCCGAACTCGGCGGCGTTTTGGACGGTGCGGGCACAATGGCTCAATAATGCCGGTGACAAAGAGGCCGCTCTGGACGCCTACGGGCGGTTGACCGAGATGCTGCCCAACGACTTCCGGGCTCCGCTCTCGGCAGCTCAGATTCTCTTGGACGGATTGGTGATCGACTCGACGGTCCCGTTGGACACCACAGCCATGGCGCAAGCGGACTCGCTCCTCATGACGGCCATCGACCGTGCGGGCGGCAACGCAGCTGTGATTCAGAATGTCTCGGTGATGTATTTTACGCCGGGCATGAATCTAGCACGGGCCCAGTACCGCCCCGATTATGCGCTACGGTGGCTCGAAAAGGCGCTCGAGTACGATGTGGGCCAGCGACTCACGGCCCAGGGCAACTTCTTCCTCGGTTTTGCGACCTTCTTCTACCTGCAAGGTTTCTTCGAGGAGGTGCGCAACTCGCAGTCGTGCGACATGGTCAACCAGTACGCGGCGGTCGTTGCTCGAGGAAAAGAGGCGATGAACCTCGGAATGAGCGTCTCCGAGCAAGGTGCCCAACAGATCCTTGGAGGTTTGCAGCAATACGAGGACCTCGTTCCGGCGTTCCGCCAGAACTTCGAATGCCCCTAGGCTGAGACGGATTGAGCCGCTGCACGGGCGGCGGCCAGCGGGCTCTTGATGTGGGGGTGTGGGAGTGGGTACATTGCGCGGCCTATCTCGGGAGGGGCTGTAGCTCAGTTTGGTTAGAGTGCCGGTCTGTCACACCGGAGGCCGCGGGTTCGAGTCCCGTCAGCCCCGCTTTCGTCAGTACGACTGAGCCCTGCTTGATCTTCAAGCGGGGCTTTTGTTTTTTTCCAGCGTGGGGGTGCCCATCTTTCACGAACCCGTGCTTGCAGAACGCGTGGAGCGCCTCGCCGTTGGACGGATGCGCGCGGTCGATTGTACGGCCGGAGGAGGGGGACACACGGAAGCGTTTGTGCAGGCAGGTCTCGAGGTCATGGCGATCGACCGAGATCCGGACGCCATCGCAACCGTGCGATCCCGCGTGGGTGCGGCGGCCACGTTTGTTTGTGGGAGTTTCGCCGATCGGGATGTCCTCCTGGCCATCGAGCAATTCCAGCCCGACCTCGCGTTCTTCGACCTCGGGGTTTCCTCACATCAGCTCGACCAGGATGCCCGGGGCTTCACTTTCCGGCGTGGAGCACCCCTGGACATGCGCATGGATGCCGCCCTAAGCATGTCGGCCGCCGACGTGCTCAACGAGTACCGTGAGGGTGATCTCGTTCGCGTGTTTCGGGACTTCGGAGACGAGCCGCGCGCGCGCCGACTGGCTCGCGAGATCGTGAGGCGTCGCGCGCGAGAGCGCATGGCCACGAGCGATGATCTCGTCAATGCCATCCGCGCCGCTCTTGGTCCTCAAACCGGACCCGCGGCCTTTGCCCGCTTGTTCCAGGCCGTGCGGATAGAGGTCAACACCGAGCTCGCCGAGCTCGAGCGCGCACTTCCAGTGGTGCTGGAGGCCCTGTGTCCCGGCGGTGACCTCGCGGCTATCACCTACCATTCCGGGGAAGACCGTATTGTCAAACACCTCTTCCGCGAATGGGCCCGCGCGTGCGTTTGCCCTCCTCACCAGCCCATTTGTGCGTGTCGCGGAGTCGCTTTGGGGGCTGTCTTGACCAAGAGACCGCAGGTGCCGGCGGAAGAAGAGATCGTCGCCAACTCCCGCGCTCGCAGCGCGAAGCTGCGCGTGTTCCGCAAGCTCGATGCTTCGTAGAGGTCGAAGCTGGGTGGCGCTCGGGCTCTTCTTCTTCCTCGGCGTGCTGACCTGGGTGGTCACCAGACAGACGTCATCGGTCGTGGCGGCGACGAATCTCAGGGAGCTCAATCTCGAACGCTCGACTCTTGAGGCGCAAAAGACCGAGCTGCTCAGGAGAATCCGCAAGGCTCGAAGCCGGGTGACGCTCATTCCGCGCGCCGAGTCGTTGGGTCTTCGTCTGGCCGCCGATAGCGAGATCGTGATCCTGCAGATTCCCAGCGAAGGAAACGAACGGTGAGCATGGCACGCCCTGCTCTACGGCTGCGCGCGGTTCAGATCGCGTTTGCACTCGCCATCGGCACGCTCATCGTTCGTGCGGCACAGGTCCAACTCGTTCGCGGAGCCCGGTATCAGGCAGCGGCCCGGGAGCAGCGGACCGAAGAGGTGGAGCTTCCTGCCAGCCGGGGGGCGATCTACGATCGCAATGGCGTCCCACTGGCGCTGACACAGGAGATTTTCCACATCGGCTTCGCTCCGCTGGAGCTGCGGGACGGTGGCCGTGACGTTCCCGTCCTCGCACGAAGCCTCGGCCTCTCCGGCCGAGAGATGGCAAGGGCGCTGGGCAAGGATTACGTGTACTTGCACGGGCCGTTCACGCTGCTCCAGGTGGCGGGCCTCCGCGAAATGCGGGGCGTTCATCTCACCAGCGAGTTCACCCGATTCCACCCCGATCGAGCGTTTGCCCGGGCAGTGCTCGGCATGCCGGCGGCTCCAGGTCGCCCCGCCAGCGGCATTGAGCGCGTCCTCGACACGTTGCTCTCCGGGAAACCGGGACGCGCCGTGGTCCTCCGAGACCAGTTCGGCCGCCGTTACGAATCTCCTTCGCGGCTCGATCTGTTTCCGGTGCCCGGTCACGATGCGTACCTGACCCTCGACTCTGAGCTGCAGGATATCGTCGAGCGGGCCCTCTCCGACGCCGTCGCACGGTTCGAGGCCATCGGAGGGGATGTCGTGGTCCTCGATCCAAAAACCGGCGAGCTCCTCGCGCTTGCCTCCCGGCGAGCAGACGGGACTACGCCACCCAGCGTCTTCACGTCGGCCTTCGAGCCGGGATCGACGGCGAAACTCTTCGCCGCGGCTGCCCTGCTGCTTCACGACCGTGTGGAGCTGACGGATTCGGTCTGGGGTGAGGAAGGCGAGCTCGTTCTCGGCGGCCGGACCATCACGGATGAACATCCTGAAGGATGGATGACATTGCGGGATGTCCTCCGGCGGTCGAGTAACGTGGGGATGGCGAAATTCGTCCGTCGCCTCGACCCCGAGCAGCAGTACATGATGCTGCGAGATTTCGGATTTGGCACACCGAGCGGTGTCGAATACCCGTCGGAGTCCGGTGGCTTGCTGCGCCCTCCGGCGCAATGGAGCGGTGCGAGCGCCCCGAGCCTGGCTATGGGCTACGAGATCGCGGTGACCGTGCTGCAGCTTGCTCAGGCCTATGCCGCCATCGCCAATGACGGGCTCATGCTCGAGCCAACACTGGTCTCCCGGATCGTCGCGCCTGACGGGCGGGAGGTGTATCGCCACGCTCCGGAACCGGTCCGCCGGGTCGTGAGTGCCGAGGTGGCCCGAGAGCTTCGGGCCATGTTGCGTGACGTGGTGTACGATGGGGGGACAGGGGTATCGGCCGCCCTCGCGAGTTACGAAGTGGCCGGCAAAACCGGAACCGCGCGGCGCTTCGGACCGGACGGGTATCTGCCCGGAGCCTCGACCGCCAGCTTCGCATCCCTGTTCCCCGCAGACGATCCGCAGCTGGTTATGGTGGTGAAACTCGACGACCCCGCAGGGAGCTACGCTCAGCTCAGTGCCGCGCCGCTCACCCGTTCCGTGTTGGAGCAGGTGCTGGCGGCGCAGACTTCGGCGCTCGACCGCTCCCGGCTGGAGGGGACGCCCTCGGCACCCGGTGTGCCTCCTGCGATCGATGCCGGCGTGGTGCCGTACGTCGTTAGTTGGCCTCTCGAGCCCCGCCGCGCCGACTCTGCTCTGCAAACGGTGCCCGCCGTGGTCGGCCTCGCAGTGCGCGCTGCCGTGCGTCGATTGCACGAGAGCGGGCTGCAAGTGCTCGTCGATGGGTGGGGCACCATCACCCATGCCGATCCGAGGACCGGCTCGACGGTGGCCGCCGGGACTCTCGTTCGGCTCACGGCGACAGAAGACGCCAAACCCCGGTGAGCGCATTCGCACGAATCATTCGGGCGTTGGAGGCGGCGGGTCATCTCGTCTCGTCGCCAGATACGCCCCCCTCACCAATCACGGGGATCGCCGACGATTCCCGGCAGGTAGAGCCAGGTTTTCTGTTTTGCGCCGTGGAAGGTACGGTGGACGACGGTCATCGGTATCTGCCGGATGCTGTCCGGCGCGGAGCGGCGGCCGCCCTCGTCACGAGGAGAGTGGAGCAGCCAATTCCGCAGGTCGTGGTCGACGACAGCAGGTCGGCCGTCGCGGATGCGGCGGCCGAGTGGTACGGCCGACCGGGCGACGCGCTCGAGCTCATCGGCGTGACCGGCACCAATGGCAAATCGACGACGGTTGCGCTGATTCATCACCTCCTGAATTCAGATGGGAGAGCGGCGGCCATAGGAACGTTGGGAGCGTTCGATGGCGGTGGCGCCGCACTGTACCGCGAGAGATTGACGACGCCGGGCACCGTTGCCCTCCAGGCCACACTTGCCGAACTCAAGAAACGGGGGGTGACGACGGTGGCTATGGAGGTGTCGTCGCATGCGCTCGATCAATTGAGGGTCCACGGCCTCAGGTTCCGCGCGGGCGTGTTCACCAATCTCACCCACGACCATCTGGATTACCACGCGACCTTTGACGAGTATCTGGCCGCCAAGATGCGCTTGGCGGATCATGTCCTGCCGGACGGCGTCGTCGCGGCAAACATCGAGGAGGCGGCGTGGCGTCCGTTGGTCGCCCACGGCGCGGACCGTACGGTGACGTACGGGCGGTCCGACGGCGCGGCCGTCCGGGCATCTGCCGTCGTGTTGCACCCGGATGGCACGGATTTCGTCCTTCAGGTTGCCCAGGCGGAGAGACGGCTGCGACTCCCGCTCATCGGTGAGTTCAACGTCAGCAACGCTCTGGCGGCGACGGCGACCGTGTGGGGTTTGGGTCACGAGATCGACGAGATCGTCTCCCGCCTGTCAGACGCTCCCCAGGTGGCGGGACGAATGGAGCGCCTCGACGAGCGTTTCATGATTCTCCGCGACTACGCTCACACCCCAGACGCCCTCGAGCGGGCGATTTGCTCGTTGCGTCCCATCACGCAGGGTCGCTTGATTGTGCTGTTTGGCTGTGGCGGCGACCGGGACCGGCGCAAGCGGGCCGTGATGGGGCAGGCGGCCGTGCGGGACGCGGACCTCGCAATCGTGACCTCAGACAACCCGCGTACCGAGGATCCCGAGCGGATCATCAGCGATATCGAAGTCGGCATGGCAGGCCAGTCCTACATTCGCATCGTGGATCGGCGCAAGGCCATTTGCCATGCCGTAGGGCTGCTGGACGAGAACGACTGCCTGCTGTTGGCCGGAAAGGGCCACGAGACCTATCAAGTCATCGGCACCGAGCGCTTTCCCTTCGACGAGCGCGAGATTGCGCGAGAGGCCATTGCTGGCCTGAACGCCAAATGACTGCTTGGTCCAGTGAGGAAGTGGCCCGCGTACTCGACTGCGCCCCCATCGCCGCGCGGACATTTCCGTCCGTCAGTACCGACACCCGAACGCTCGAGTCCGGGGCGCTATTCGTCGCTCTCACCGGTGAGCGGTTCGAAGGACACCACTTTCTTGCCGAGGCTCTCGCCGCCGGAGCGGTGGCGGCCGTGGTGCGTCGCGGGACGCCGGCTGTGGACGGACTGGAGTTCTTCGAGGTCGATGAGCCCCTTCACGCCTACGGGCGGCTTGCGCGGGCCAGAAGGAGGCAGATCTCAGGCCCGGCGGTGGCGATCACCGGCACTAACGGCAAAACGAGTACGAAGGAGCTGGTCGCCGCCGTTCTGGGCACGCGTTGGCGGGTCCACGCCACCCGGGCCAACCTCAACAACCTGGTGGGCGTCCCGCTCACGATCCTCGAAGCGCCAGACGACACAGAAGCGCTGGTCGTGGAGGCTGGGTCAAACCTCCCCGGGGAAATCGCGCAACTCCGTGAGATCATCGAGCCCAGCGTCGGGGTTGTGACCAACGTGTCTGAGGGCCATCTCGAGGGCTTCGGCTCACCGCAAGGAGTGTTGGCGGAAAAGGTATCGTTGCTCCAGGGTGTTCCGTTGGGCATCGTGGGTACGACGCCGCCGGAACTCGAATCCGCGGCAAAGGCAGCGGCGCAGCGAGTCGTCTGCGCTGGTCTCGAGGAGTCCGCCGATTTCGCACCGGATCGCTGGCGATTGGACACCGACGGACGGGTGGTGTTGGAGATTCGAGGACATGAGGTGCGATTGGCCTTGTTGGGGCGACACCAGGCGGCGAACGCCGTGCTTGCGGTGGCGGTGGCGGTGGAGCAGGATCTGGCAATGGAGACCGTGGCGCGAGCGCTTGCCTCTGTCGCGGTCCCGTCGGGTCGTTTGGAGTTGATATACCGCGGGGGGGTGACGATTCTCAACGACACGTACAACTCGAATCCGGCGTCCCTGCGTGCTTCGCTCGAAGTCGCGGCGGATATTCGAGGCGACCGGCGCCTCGTCGTGATGGTGGGGACAATGCTCGAATTGGGCCCGGATGCTCCGCGCCTCCACGAGGAGATGGCCGAAGCTGTGCTCGCGGCCAAGCCTCATCTCGTTGGCGCGGTGGGCGATTTTGCTCACGCCTTCGCTAAGGTCCGATCGCGGCTCGATGATCGTCTCGTGGTGGCCGATGACGTGGCGACGCTCGGGAAGCTGGTTGGATCGCGCCTCACTGGAGACGAACTGGTTCTGCTCAAGGCATCGCGGGGCGTCGGACTGGAGCGCGCCTTGCCGTTTCTCACCCCGGAGTCAGAGGAGCCGTGCTCTACCATCTCCTAAAAGACAGCTTCTTCGGCTTCAACCTGTTCACCTATATCACGTTTCGGGCGGCGGGCGCGACCGTCACCGCCATATTCCTCTCGTTCGTTGTGGCGCCACCCATCATCCGATTCCTTCAGGCCAGAAACGTCGGTCAGGTCGTACGAGCGGATGGTCCGGCCTCCCATCAAGTAAAGCGTGGCACGCCGACCATGGGCGGGTTGATCATCCTCCTGTGCGTGATCGTGTCGATCTTGCTGTGGGCCCCCCTTACGAACCGTTACGTCCTTGTGACGGCCGTTGCGACGTTGTGGATGGGAGCCATCGGTTTCCTGGACGACTACCTCAAGGTGGTGGAGAATAAACCCCGCGGGCTCGTAGCACGGTACAAGCTCGCCGGGCAAGTGTCGTTCGGCGTGGCCCTGGGCACGTATCTGTTGCTGGATCCCTTGGCGGGCAACCTCGTTCCCAATGCGACAACTCTGCCGTTCTTCAAGTACGTCCTGGTGATCCTCCATCCGGCCGTGTACGTCCTGTTCGTCACGTTTATCGTGACCGGCGTCAGTAACGCGGTCAACTTGACGGACGGGCTCGATGGGCTGGCCACCGGCCTCACGGTGATTGCCGCTGGAGCGTTTGCGGTCTTCTCGTATCTGTTCGGGCGCTCCGACGCGTCCGAATATCTCCAGATCTTTTACCTAAGAGGTGCAGGTGAGCTCACGATATTCTGCGCGAGCCTCATGGGGGCGGCCCTCGGTTTCCTGTGGTACAACGCCCATCCCGCTCAGGTGTTCATGGGAGATACGGGAAGCCTCGCCATCGGCGGGGCGATCGGAACGACGGCCATTCTGCTCAAATCCGAGTTTCTGTTGCTCATCGTCGGCGGGGTGTTCGTGGCGGAGGCCAGCTCGGTGCTCATCCAGACGGGGGTGTTCAAGTGGCAGAAGCGGGCTCGGGGTCGTGAGTACGCCGAGCAACATCGCTTCTTCCGCATGGCGCCGCTCCACCACCACTTCGAGAAACTCGGATGGGACGAAGCGAAAATCGTCATGCGGTTCTACATCGTGGGGATACTGTGTGCCCTCCTGGCCCTCGCCACGCTGAAGGTCCGCTAATTCCCGACGGCTGGCGCAGCGGGGAGATCGCCGTTCTCGGTCTGGGCCGCACGGGAATCGCGGTTTCCGAGTGGCTGGCAGATCAGTCCCTGCGCGTGTATGCGTCCGATGTCGCGGACCGTCCGGATCTCCGCGAGGCGGCTGAGGGTCTCAGGGCGAAGTCGGTGGCGGTGGACTTGGGAGGGCACGATGTGAAGCGCATTGCCGCTGCCGCTGCGGCGGTAGTGTCCCCGGGCATTCCGCCCGACGTTCCCCCGTTACGGGCAGCCCGGGACGCGGGCATCGAGATCCTCGCCGAGTTGGATTTGGCGTCCCGGGCCCTCGCCGATGCCGGGCAGATCGTCGTCACCGGAACCAACGGCAAGACCACGACGACCGCGTTGATTGCTCACATCCTCGCCGCGGCGGGGTATGGGGCGGAAGCCGCAGGCAATATCGGTCGTCCGTTGATTGCCGTGGCCACGGAGCCGCAACGCCCGGATTGGGTCGTGGTGGAAGCTTCGTCATTCCAGCTTCACGACTCGCCAAGTCTCAATCCCAACATCGGCGTGCTGACGAACCTCGCCGCGGATCATCTGAACCGGTACCCGACGGTGGCGGCGTATTACGCCGACAAGAAACTCCTCTTTCGCAATGCGACCGAGGATTCCTGTTGGATCCTCAATGGTGACGATCCGGCGGTGCGTGAACTGGCGGCAGGAGTGCCGGGGCTCCGCCGACACTGGAGTCTCGAGCAACAGGCGGATGCGTGGTTCCGGCGATCATCAGGTGAGCTGCGATTGGTGGACCACGTGCTCTTGGCGCGCGAGCGACTGCCGCTGCTGGGTGACCACAATGTGGCCAATGCCCTCGCGGCGACGCTCGCGGCGATCGCCGTCGGCGTGGACCCGAGCGCGGTGGCAGCCGCGCTCGAGACGTTCCGTCCTCCCCCTCATCGATTGGAGCCCATTCGGGAACTTGACGGTGTGGTGTGGATCAACGATTCCAAGGCCACCAACGTGGCATCGACCCTGGCGGCGCTTCGTTCGATGGAACAGTCATATGTGCTGATCGTTGGGGGAAGGGCGAAAGGAGAAGATTTCACCTTGTTGGGCCCTGCACTGGCGCGCCAATGTCGTGCCGTCATGGCGTACGGAGAGGCTGGAGAGACTCTGGAGGATGCCCTGAGTCCCGTGTTACCCGTGGAGCGGGTCGCAAGCCTCCAAGATGCCGTGACACGGTGCCGGACGGTGGCGCAGGCCGGCGACGCGGTGCTTCTCTCGCCCGCGTGCACGAGCTTTGACCAGTTCACGAGCTTCGAGCACAGAGGCGAAGCGTTCAAAGCGCTGGTTGAGGAACTATGAGAACGGGAAGCCCGACGGCTTCGGGGTCGATGTGGGAAACCCGGCTCTTGGCTTTGGTCACCGCCGTACTCGTGGTGTTCGGGATTGCCGCGGTCTACGGAGCATCGAGTATCGCTGCGGTGCAGAGTGGCGCGACGGGGTCGGCCTTTGCGCTGCGCCAGCTCCTCGGGGCGACGATCGGTGCCGTGGGGATGTGGTTGGCCGCACGCCTGGATTATCACGTGTGGCAGCGCTATGCGTGGCCCCTGCTTGGCATCGTCAGCGTAACGCTGCTCGTCCTGCTCCTGCCGTTTGCGGAGCCGATCGTGGTGGAGCGCAACGGAGCTCGACGGTGGCTGGGCACGTCCCTCATCTCGTTCCAACCAGCCGAATTCGCCAAGTTCGCCGTCGTGGCCTGGACCGCCATGTTGGCCACCAAGAAGAGCGACCGGATACGGGAGATCAAGCGAGGCGTTCTGCCCTTCGCTGTGATCGTCGGGCCGCTCGCCATGCTCATTGTGTTCGAACCTGCCCTCTCCAACGCGATGCTGGTGTGTCTCCTTGCGGGGATTGTGCTGTTCACCGCGGGAGCGCGAATCGGGCACTTCATGTTGCTCGCGCTCATTGCCCTGCCGATCCTGTGGCGGGAAATCGCGACGGTCCAATACCGCCTGCAACGAATGTTGTCCTTCCTGAGTCCCGGGAGTGACTATCTGGAATCGAGCTGGCAGATCCAGCAGTCCCTCACGGGCATGGGAGCGGGGCGTACGTTGGGCGTTGGCTTCGGCGAGGGTTTGCAGAAACTGGGATACCTGCCGTACGCGTACTCCGACTTCGTGTTCAGCACGATCGGCGAAGAGTGGGGGTTTGTCGGCGTTGCGGTGTTGTTGATGATGTTTGCCACGTTCGTTGGAGTCGGTCTGCGCATCTCCCGATTGGCGCCGGACCACTTCGGCACGCTGCTCGGGACCGGACTCACGGCGGTGATCGGTGTAACGGCGATTCTGCACATGGCGGTCACGCTTGGAGTGGTGCCGACCACCGGACTGCCGCTTCCCTTCATCTCGTACGGACGATCGAACTTGATCGTCTCGCTGGTCGCCACCGGCGTCTTGGTCAATATCGGCGAAAGTCGGACGCGCACACGGGCCACTCAGTGAGGATCCTCATCGCCGGCGGAGGCACCGGTGGGCATCTCATCCCCGCCATCGTCCTGGCCGACGTCGTGCGCGACCTTCGGCCGGACATCGAGCCCGTTCTGGTTGGTGCGGAGCGCGGCGTCGAAGCCTCGATCCTGCCGGCGCGGGAACGGTCGCATCGGTACTACCTGCTTCCCGTCGAACCGATCTACCGCCGAGCGTTGTGGAAGAACCTCAGATGGCTGGGAGCGCTCGGGAGGGTGATGCGGCAGTCCCGCCGAATCATCACCACCGAACGTCCCGCCCTCGCGGTCGGCACCGGAGGGTACGCCGCTGGGCCGATCTTGTTCGTCAGCGGTCTCCACGGTGTTCCCGTCGCCCTCCAAGAGCAAAACGCTTTTCCCGGCATCACGACCCGCCTCCTGGCCCGGCGTGCCCGGCAGATCCACCTGGGGTTCCCCGAAGCGGCGCGTGCCCTTCGCCCGGGGCGCCACACCGAGGTGCTCACGCTCGGCAATCCCATCGTTTCGCCGGTCGATCGGACGGATCCCTTGGCCGGACGCCGAGCCCTGGGCATCCCCGACGGCACCCCGGTTTGCCTTGTCATGGGAGGAAGCCAAGGCGCGTTCACGATCAATGAGGCGGTCTCCGAGCTGCTCGACCAGGGCCGACTCGACGGGGCCGCCTTGTTGTGGAGCACCGGTCACGGCATGTGGGATCGCTACCGGCGACACGACGCGCCACCGCTGCGACAAGTTCGACCGTTCTGGGATCCCGTGGCTGGAGCGTATGCCGCGTCGGATCTGGTGATCGCGCGATCGGGAGCCATGACCACGGCGGAACTGAGCGCGTGGGGACTCCCGTCCATCCTCATCCCCCTTCCCACGGCCGCCGCCGATCATCAGACGAAGAACGCCGCCGCCCTCGCCGCCGCGGGGGCGGCCGTGTGTATTCCGGAAACGCAACTTGGCTCGGCGGCACTGGCGGACCGGATCGAGGGCATGTTGGCGGATCGGGCGACGCTTGCGACAATGTCTGCCGCGGCGGCCAGACGCGGTCGTCCGGATGCCGCCCATCGGATTGTCGAGGCGCTTTTGCGACTCGTCGACTGAGCAAAGTCTTTCGCAAATCTACACTTAGCCTTATATTTGCAGCCCAACCGATGAGTCTGTTCGACCCCCAAGATCCCCGACCAATCCACTTCATGGGGATTGCCGGAGCAGGGATGAGCGCGTTGGCGCTGATTGCCCGACGTCGAGGGGTCGACGTCACTGGATGCGATATCGATTTGCGGAACGCGGCCGATGTGATTCGGGCGGGCGCCGAAGTGTTCTCGGGACATGACCCGGCACACGTGGCTGAAGCGAGAATGGTGATCCGCAGCTCAGCAGTCGATGAGAATCACCCCGAGCTCGAGGCGGCATCTGACTTGGGAATCCCCGTTCTGCGTCGCGCTGAGGCGTTGGGCGGGCTCGTGGATGGTGCGCGGGTCGTCGGCGTGTCCGGCACGCACGGGAAGACCACGGTTACCGCCATGGTCACTGAGGCGCTTGCTGCTGTGGGTCTTCACCCCACTGGCATCGTGGGAGGGCGTGTGGACGCATGGGGTGGCAATGCACGCCTCGACGGTGACGAGCTCTTCGTGGTCGAGGCCGACGAATATGACCGCTCGTTCCTTTCGCTGCGCCCGACCGTTGCCGTGGTCAATAACGTCGAGGCGGATCACCTCGAATGTTATGGGGATCTCACAGCATTGGAGGATGCATTCGTCGAGTTCGCTGGTCGGGCTGAGCATGTGCTGGTCGGGGGCGACGACCGGGGAGCGATCCAAGTCGCTCAACGATTGAGCGTGCCGGTGTGGCGTGTCGGCACCGGCAAGGACGCCGACATTCGGGTCACCGATGTAGAGCAGACCGGGAGCGCGACGCGTGCCCGCGTTTCGTTTCCGGATCGTTCACAGGTCGACGTCCGGCTAATTCTGCCCGGCTGGCATAATGTCCGTAACGCGGCGATGACGCTCGGCGTGGCGCATGTCCTTGGTGTCGATACGAGTTCGGCGGCGGAGGCGCTATCGCAGTTCCGTGGCGTGGAGCGCCGTTTTCAGGTGTTGGGAACGCGGCGGGGCGTTACCGTAGTGGACGACTACGCACACCACCCCTCGGAGGTCGTGGCAACCCTCGAAGCAGCACGGCAGCGCTTTCCGGGACGACGCCTTGTTGCCGTGTTCCAGCCCCATCTCTTCACCCGCACGAAACAGCACGGGGAGGCGCTGGGTGAGGCCCTCTCGGCGGCAGACGTGGTGATCGTGACGGACGTCTACCCTGCGCGTGAGGAGCCGATTCCCGGCGTGAGCGGTCGGTCCGTTGCCGACGCTGCGGCGCGTGCCGGAGCGCCGGTCGTGGAATGGATTCCGGCCGTGCAAGACCTCGCTCCCTATCTCATCGCCGTACTCTCCGATGGTGATGCCGTACTCACGCTCGGCGCCGGGGACATCACGGAGGTTGCCACGGATCTTCTGGATCGCCTGGCGGGTGCCGCGGCGTGAAGTGGAACCGGCCGGTACTCGTCCTGCTTGCGGCGGCGGTCGGCGTGTCGCTTGCGGTCCTGGCTTCCCGGCCGCTCCTGAGACAGCTGGACTTCTTCCGGGTCCGGCAGGTCGAGCTTCTCGGAGTCCGGTACCTCTCTCCAGACGTTTTGCTTGCTGCGCTCGAGTTCGACTCCAGTCTGAACGTCTTCGACGATCTCGATGCCGCTGAGGAGCGTGCGCGGTCGCTTTTCGCTGTGGCTGACGCACGATTGGAACGGCGGCTCCCCGGGACGTTGCGTGTCATTGTCACCGAGCGGGTTCCGGTGGCCTTCGGGAAGGGGCCGCACGGATTGGTTGCGCTCGACGGCGACGCGAAGCCTCTGCCGTACGATCCGGCGCTCAGCGGTCTCGATTTACCCATCGTTGAGCGGACGGACTCCTCGCTCGTGGCCACGCTTGCGATGCTGCGGATGGTGGATTGGGATCTCTACCACGCACTGGATGGGGCGCGGTTCGACGGACAACACGGTGTGACACTGGTGCTCGGATCACAGCGACTCATGTTTCGGGGTGTGCCGTCGGTGGACGACATTGGGGCCGTGAGCGCCGTTCGGCGCCATCTTATCTCCACGGAAACACCATTCGAAGAACTGGACATGCGATTCGAGGGGTGGGTCACCGTGCGGAGGCCGCGGGCGTGAAGCGCGAAGGCATCGTCGCCGGACTCGATCTCGGCAGCACCAGAACGTGCGCGGTAGTGGCGGCGGTTACTGGAAACGCGAGACCTCCGGGCGTGAGAATCCTCGGTGTGGGAGTGGGAAGAGATACTGGAGTACGGGGTGGTGTCGTGCGGGATATCGAGGCGACGACCCAGTCGGTGGTTGAGGCCGTGCGCGATGCGCAACGCATGGCTGGGGTGCAGATCCCGGCCGTGCACTGTGGTATCGCTGGTGAGCACGTCGAGGTCCGCACGTCGCCCGGTCTGGCGTCGGTCACGGGCGAAGAGGTCTCGCGTGCGGACGTCGAGCGCGTCGACGAGGTGGCCAAGGCGGTAAGCCTCGGTGGCGACCGGGATCTGTTACACTACATACCACAGGAATATCGGGTCGATGCCCAGGGGGGGATCAGCGACCCGGTGGGGATGACGGGGTTGCGGCTCGAGGTGGAGATGTACCTCGTGTCGGTGGAGAGCGCGGCCGCCCAGAACGTACGAAAGTCCGTCGAGCGGGCGGGGTATCGCGTCGCCCGACTGGTGCTCGACCCGCTGGCCAGCTCCCTGGCGGTGCTCACCGAGGAAGAGAAGGAACTGGGGTGCGCCCTGGTCGATCTGGGAGGTGGCTCGACAGGGGTGGCGATCTTCCAGGAGGGGAAGATTCGCCATGTCGGCTCGCTCCAGTTTGCCGGCGGCCACCTCACGAAGGACATCGTACACGGGCTCAGTGTCACGCACGCGGACGCGGAGCGACTCAAGGAGAAGTGGGGGTTGGCCTACACGCCCCTCGTCGATCCGGACGAAATGATCGAGCTGCCCAGCACGCCAGGCCAAGGCGTACGGCGGGCAAAACGGGAGTTGCTTGGCCACATTATTCACCAGCGACTGGATGAGATATTCGGATTGGTTCAGCAGGAGGTAGAACGGGCGGATTACGCCGGCCACTTGCCGGCCGGTGTGGTCCTGACGGGCGGTGGCGCCCATTTACCGGGAGTCGTCGAGCTGGCGCGGGAAGTCTTCGCGGCTCCGGCCAGAGCCGGCATCCCGGACCGGGGTCTCACGGGCCTCGTGGACAGTGTGTCGGCCCCACGTTATGCTGTTCCCGTCGGACTCGTGTTGTACGCGGCGCGTGAGTTCCTGCACGGCGCCAACGGTCGCGGAGGGATGGAAAGGCTCCTCGGCCCGGTCAAACGCTGGCTGCAAGATTTCTTCTAGAGCCAAAGACAATGACTCGCGAGGGATCCATGGTTTTCGAGCTCGAGGAAGCGGTTTCACAGAACGCGCGCATGAAGGTCGTCGGCGTTGGCGGCGGTGGTGGCAACGCGGTCAACCGCATGGTCGACGAGCACTTGATGGGGGTCGAGTTCATTTCGGTGAATACCGACGCCCAAGCGTTGACCAACAACAAGGCCGATGTGAAGGTGCAGATCGGCAAGAAGCTCACTCGGGGGCTTGGTGCGGGAGCGCGGCCCGAGATCGGCCGCCAGGCCATTGAGGAGAATAAGGACGACGTCCTGCAAGTCCTCGACGGCGCGGATTTGGTATTTGTGACGTGTGGGATGGGTGGTGGCACCGGCACCGGTGCGGCGCCGATCATCTCGCAACTCGCGCGCGACGTGGGGGCGCTTTGCGTCGGCATCATCACCAAACCGTTCCTGTTCGAGGGCCGCAAGCGCATGCATCAAGCCGAAATCGGTATCACGGAGATGCGCAAGCGCGTCGATACGATGATCGTGGTCCCCAACGAACGGCTCCTCGCGGTCGTGGGGAAGAACGTTCCCTTTCAGGACGCCCTCAAGAAGGCCGACGACGTCCTCCTGCACGCGACCCAGGGCATCTCGACACTGGTGAGCGTGACCGGCCTCGTCAACGTGGACTTTGCGGACGTGCGCACTGTGATGCAGGACGGTGGGTCAGCGCTGATGGGCATGGGCACCGGCCGCGGCGACGATCGGGCGCTCGAAGCCGCTCAGCAGGCGATCACGAGTCCGCTACTCGATGACGTGTCCATCAAGGGCTCCACGGGGGTCCTCGTGAACATCACCGGGGGAGACGATCTCACGCTCGGGGAGGTCAATCAAATCAGCGAGGTCATCCACGAGGGGGCCGGCGATCAGGCGGAGATCATCTTCGGGGCCGTGAACGACACCGCCATGGAGGGTGAGGTCCGAGTGACGGTCATTGCCACGGGATTCGACAACGCGTTCCAGGAACAAGATGTGGCCACTCGGCGGCCCGGGACGCGTGGCGTCCTGCAGTTCCCCCAGCATTCGGCGAAACCGGTGATACCGGAACCCTTGCCCGGAGGCAACGTCCCGAAACCCCACAGAACGGAGCCCGGTGAGGTTTCCGAAATGGAGATTCCCACGTTCATTCGGCGGCAGATGGATTGATGGGCCGTGAGCTGAACCAGTTCCAAATCGTTCTCCTCGTTGTCATTGCCGTCGTTGGGGTCTCGCTCACGTGGTCGGCCACAGAGGCTCGTGGGGGACGCGGCATCCCGGTAGCGCAACCCATCGTCGTGACCACAGCTCACGTGACTCGCTCGGATCGCCTCAAGCGCAACGAGACCCTCACACATCTGTTGGCCCGGCACAGCGTGGACGGTCCAGAACTTCAACGGTTCCTCGAGGCGGCGCGAGAGAAAGGGCTCAACCCGCGTCGGCTCCGCCCGGATATGGTGTTCGAGTTCCGATACTCATTGCCGGAGAACACGCCGGACCGTGTGAAGGTGCGACTCGACAGGGATCGGTATCTCAAGCTCGGACGCGAATCCGCGGGGGGGTGGTGGAGCAAACTGGAGGGCATCACGTGGACGGTCTTCATCGAGCGCGTCGAGGGGACGATCCCGGCTCGTGGATCCCTCGACGGGGCGATTCATGCGGCGATCCTGGATTCCGTGCTCCCGTTCGCGGAGCGCCAGCAGCTGATCTGGAATGTCGCCGAAGGCGTGTACGCGTGGGTCATCGATTTCCACCGGGATCTGCGCCCAGACGATCGCTTCCAGATCCTCTACGAGCGGCTCGTTTCCGATGCGGGCGACGTACACTACGGGCGCCTCTTGGCCGCCAGCATTGAAACCGCGGGCCAAGCGAAGATGGCATCCCTGCTCACGGGACAGGGCGGACAAAACCTGTACTACGACGACCAGGGATGGTCGCTGCACCGAGCGTTCCTCGTCGCCCCCGTGAGATACCGCTACCTCTCGTCCCGATTCGGCAGGCGGTTCCACCCGATCCTTCAGCGGTATCGGGCCCACACGGGATACGACTTCGCGGCCGATCTCGGGAACCCGATCCAGGCCACGGCAGACGGAGTGATCCAGTCCGCCGGGCGACGGGGAGGATATGGCCTGATGGTGGCAATCCGCCACGTGAAGAGCATTGAAACGCGCTATGCTCACATGAGCCGGATCGCTCGCGGCATCCGGCCAGGCGTCAGAGTATCTCAGGGAGATATTATCGGCTTCGTGGGGAAGAGCGGCTTGGCTACCGGTCCCCACGTGCACTACGAGTTCCTCAAGAACGGACGTCAGATCGATTATCGCACCGTGGACTTGGGCGACGGTGAGCCTGTACCGACGCCGCGCCAAGCGGAATTCGATTCCCTGCGGATCGAGTACGGCCGACTGCTCGAACCCCGTCGCTTTCAGGTCATGGCTCCCCTCGAGTGGGATTGAGACTCGCGAACCGCCAAGCTCTCTTGGCGCTTTCAAGGCCCGCCTTTCAGGTTTTACACTCCACCCTCTAGCTTTCGGGCAATCACCGCATCCGGGTGCCCGCGCGGCATCCGGGACGGAGCAACGGCCTTGCAGTCCTCCACTCGCCGTAACTGTATGAAACGATGCGCACGGGATCCCACGTGCTCGGTGTGATTCTGGGGAGTGTTGCCGCCGCTGCCCTCGCGGGCGTCGTCTACTTGGCCCGAGAGCGCCTCGGGGCAGCGGGGCTCGGCATGGCCGCCCTCCGGACGATCGCCTTCGGAGCGCTGTTGCTCGTGCTCTTCAATCCGGGGAGCGCTCGGAGAGTCGCAGGTGGTCCGGCCACCGTCTTGCTCGACGCCTCGTTGAGCCTCGACGCCGCCGGTGGCAGGTGGCCGGCCGCGCTGGACACGGCCCGCGCCCTGGCGGGAGATGGCGGGGCCATCCTCCGGTTTGGAGCGCGCGTGGCCCCCTACGATAGCTCGCTTCCTACAGAGGGGTCCACTCGCCTCGCTGAGGCGCTGCGGGTGAGTGCGGGATTGAGCCGTGGCGGTGGTCCGGTGATCGTCGTTTCCGATGGAGAAGTGGAGGACGGTGGCACCGTGCCGCCCAGCCTGTTGGCGGGTGCGGGGATGGTGCTTCTGCCCCGCGATACGGTGCCCGCGGCGGCACTGTTGGACGTCGTGGTCTGGGACCGCGTGCTCCGGGACGACACGCTTGCCGCGACCCTCGTCGTCGGCACTTGGGGATCGCTCGACACCGCCAACGCGCTGGTAGAGATTCTGCTCGGCGAGAGGAGGATCTTGACCCGCAGCATCTCGCTGCCCCCTTCGCCGGGGACGGCCCGCCGATCGCTCGCCGTCGCGCCGGGCTCCATCCCGCTGGGCACGCACGTGCTCGATTTCCGCCTCACCGTGCCGGGCGACGCCGAGCCTCGGGACAACCTGCGCCGCCGGGTCGTCACGGTGACGGCGCAGCCGGCCATTGTCGTCGTCGTGGACCCTGCCGACATCGAAGGGCGGTTTCTCCTGAGCGAGCTTTCGCAAATCGCCGGGACCGGTGTGCGGGGCTACGCTAGGGTGCAGGCCGGTCAGTGGGTGGACATGCTTACCCAGGGCCTCGTGGATGAGGGTGTCGTCCTGGCCGCGAGGAGAAACGCGGCCTTGGTCATCTTGCGGGGACCGGGTTCCCAGAACGCCGAGACCAGCACTCCCGTTTGGCACTGGCCGGCCGGGAGCGATCCGACAGCGGAGTTTTTCGATGGCGATTGGTATCCCGCTGGCGATCTCCCACCGTCTCCCCTTGCCGGCCGGTTGGCCGCTGTGGAGTGGGATTCGCTGCCACCGCTGACGGGCATCGTGCCGGTGATACCGACCGGGGTCGAGTGGACGGGGTTGACCGGTCGCCTGGCACGGCGGGGTGCCGAGCGGGCGCTCCTCGTGGGCCGGGACTCGAGTCGGCGCCGGCGCCTGACCACCGCGGGGGCGGGAATGTGGCGTTGGGTGTTGCGCGGGGGGGCGGCGCGCGAAGCCTATCGTGCCCTCGTTGCAGCCGGTACAGACTGGCTCTTGGGGACTGACGGGATCAGTCGCGCCGTCCCCATCGTCGCCAATTCGGCTGTGGCGAGAGGCCTCCCGGTCACCTTCCGCTGGACGGGCCCATCCCCGCCGGATTCCCTGGCCCTGATGATTACCGGGCCAGACTCGACCAGACACCTGACCGTCAGTTTCGATGCTGCGGGCCTGGCCCCGGTGTCGCTGGAACCTGGCGTCTACACGTGGAGCTTCCCCGAGGTCCGGGCTGCGCAGGGGATCGCGGTGGTTGAAGAGTTCTCGGACGAGTTCCACCCGCGCACCGTGACGCTGGTGGCCGGCGAAGCCGCTAGCTCTTTTGCGCTCGTCGTACGCCGCGCCCGGGAGAACTGGTGGCTCTTCCTCGTTGCGGCGCTTGCGCTGTTGGGCGAATGGGGTTGGCGACAGCGGCGCGGATTGCCGTGAGGCGCGGACTGTGGAACCGGATCAAGACGGTGGCCTTGACCGACGTGGGGGTTCTGGTCAAGGGACTCGATCGCGACGCGCTGGAGGAGATCGAACGGGTGCTGCTGGAGGCGGATTTTGGGTCGACATCGTTCGATTTGGTGGAAGCGTTGGAGGGAGAACTGCGAAGAGGTGGCCTCACGACCGAGGACGCCGTGCGGCGCTGGTTGGTGATGCGCATCGAGGAGATTGTGGGAAACGGGGAACCGCCGGGCCACTTGAATCTGAAAGGAGAGGTGGGTCCCGCTGTCGTTCTGATGCTCGGCGTGAACGGAGTGGGCAAGACCACGCAGGCTGCCAAACTTGCACACCTACTGCTCGGTCGAGGGAAGACGACTCTCTTGGCCTGTGCCGACACGTTTCGGGCCGGTGCCGCCACGCAGTTGTCGGTCTGGGCGGAGCGTCTCGGCGTGCCGTGTGTCTCGGGTGAACCGGGCGGCGATCCCGCCGCGGTCGCATATGACGCCATCGAATCCGCGACCGCCAAAGCGATCGACGTAGTGATCGTGGATACCGCCGGGCGATTGCACACCCGCGAGGATCTCATGGGCGAGCTTCGCAAGATTGTGCGTGTGGTCGGCCGTCTCTGCCAGGGCGCTCCCCAGGAAAGCTTCCTGGTGATCGACGGGACGGTAGGGCAGAACGCCGTGCAACAGGGAAAGGCGTTCGCCGAGGCCGTTCCGGTGACGGGACTGATCGTCACCAAGTTGGACGGAACCGCCAAGGGGGGAGCGGTGGCATCGCTTCCCCGAGAGTTCGGGATCCCCATCCGGTTTCTCGGCGTCGGCGAGCGCCTCGAGGACCTCGAAGATTTCGAGCCCCGGCGGTTCGCCGAACGTCTTCTCGGCGACTGATGGGGCTCCGCCTCGACACGCCGGTTCAATATCTCAAGGGGGTTGGACCGCGGAGGGCGGAAGCTTTCGCCCGGGTGGGTGTCGCCACCGTGGAGGACTTGCTCTACCATCTCCCCCACCGCTACCTCGACGCCACCCTAGTGACCCCCGTGGCCAGAGCCGATGTCGGCACCGAAGTGACGTTGGTTGGTCGGGTGGTCTCGAAGGGTGTGCTGCCGACCCGACGCCGCCTGCGAATCTTCCGTGCGGTCATCAAAGATGCCTCCGGCCTCATCGAGTGCGCGTGGCCCGGCCAGGCGTTCCTCGACCGTACTGTTCGGGAGGGACAACTGCTGCTGGTGTCCGGACCGGTCAAGTACTACCACGGCCGCCAGATCGTTCCTCGGGAGCACATCGTGCTGTCCGAGCCCGACGACGATAGTGGGGAGGAAGAAGAGGAACAGGGCGTAGTGGTTCCCATCTATCCGGCGACGGAGGGTCTCACTCACCGCCAGATCCGGCGAGTGATCGGTCTTCATCTCGACGACATGCTGGCGTGCGTCGAGGAGTCGACCCCCCGTGTGTTCCTCCGGGGGGTGGAATTGCCGCCGTTGAAGGAAGCGCTGCTCGCAGTTCACCGGCCCGCATCGGTGGATCAAGCCGAGCGAGGACGACGGCGGTTTGCGTTTGATGAGTTGCTGGATCTCCAATTCGTGCTGGCCCGTGCGCGATACCTCGCAAAGCACACGACGGAGGGTGTGCAACACGTAGTGAAGAAGGACCTCACCACCGCCCTCAAGAATGCGCTTCCGTTTGACCTGACGGCGGGCCAGCGTCGCGCCGTTCGCGAGATCACCGCGGACATGGCCTCCCCTGAACGAATGCACCGCCTGCTCATGGGCGATGTGGGGTCCGGCAAGACCGTCGTCGCGCTCTTTGCCGTCCTGCTCGCCCTGGAGAACGACCGTCAGGCCGTTTTCATGGCGCCGACGGAGCTGTTGGCCGAGCAACACGCTCGGACGATATCCGCGCTGCTCGCACCGCTCGGGCTCGTTCCGGAGGTCCTGCTTGGGCGCTTGCAGCCTTCGGAGAAGGCAGCGATCCGCCGCCGAATCGCCGACGGCAGCGGAAGGGTCGTGATCGGCACCCACGCCCTCTTTCAGGAGAAGACGGAGTTCGGGAGTCTTGGCCTCGTGGTGATCGACGAGCAACACCGCTTTGGGGTGGAGCAACGCGCGGCGCTCATTGCCAAAGGTGAAGCGCCCGACGTGCTGCTCCTCTCGGCCACGCCGATTCCCCGCACATTGGCGTTTACGCTCTACGGCGACCTCGATATCTCGATGCTCCGGGAAAAGCCGATGGGCCGTTTGCGAGTGAGAACCGGGATCAGGACCAGCCGTGACCGATCGAAGATCTACGGCTTCCTGAAGGAGCAGTGCGCAGCGGGCCGGCAGGTCTATGTGGTGTATCCTGTCATCGACGAGTCAGAAAAAGTCGATCTCAAGGCCGCCACAACCATGGCTGGAAAGCTCGCGGAGGAGCTGGCGCCCCTCACGGTTGGGCTCGTACACGGTAACCTGAGTGCGGATGAGCGCGACAATGTGATGCGGACTTTTCGTGACGGCGGCATCGACGTACTGGTGGCCACGACGGTCATCGAAGTGGGCATCGACGTCCCGAACGCCACGGTCATGATTGTCGAGCATCCCGAGCGGTTCGGTCTCGCCCAGCTCCACCAGCTTCGCGGCCGTGTGGGTCGTGGCGCCGAGGAGAGCCATTGTATTCTGATCTCCGACGAAGGCGGTGGGGTGACCAGAGAACGGCTGCGGCGGTTCGCCCGCACAGCCGATGGCTTCAAGATCGCGGAACTCGATCTGAGGGAGCGAGGCATGGGCGAGCTCGCCGGAGCGAGGCAGTCCGGTGGGATCACCCTCCGCTACACCGATCTGTCCAAGGACGACGACCTGATCGTGGCAGCACGGAGGGCTGCCTTTGACGTCGTGCAGCGTGATCCGACATTGGAAACGCGTGACTACGAACTGCTGCGAAAGCGGATCGAACGCCGCTACGGCAGGGGAATGGAGTTGTTTGCCGTGAGGTAGGCACGGGCGCGTTTGCCTGGAATGCCCTTACCTCAGCACCTCGTCGCACTTCGCCGCTAGGATGAAGTCGCTTTCCGTCAGCCCGTCGATCTTGTGAGTCCAGATCGTGATCCTCACCTTTCCCCACGCAAGATAGATGTCGGGATGGTGCTGTTGCTCCTCCGCCAGGGCACCGACCTGGTTGGTGAACTCGAGGGCCTGCACGAAGTCCTCCAACCGGTACTCCTTGTCGAGGTGATGGTCGTCGATCACTTTCCATTCATTGCCGAGCTTGGCCAGGAGATCCTGAATCGCATCTCCCTCGAGTGGTGGGACACCTCCTCTACACGGAACGCAGTGCTTGGCAGCGAGTTCGCTGGGCATGGTTACCTCGGTGGACTCGACGGTTCGAGATTTGTGACAGAGGCTAAGATCCTAAACTGCGGCTCGGATAGCGGCAAGATGTCCAGTCGGGCTTGGGGCTTGGGGCTTAGGGCTTGGGGCGTCCCGGAGCCAGCTCACGACGCCGCTGCTTGAGCTTCCTAATGAGGGCCGCCAGCATTCGCCCGATCCTCGCGGTTTGGCCGAGCACCTGCTGGACCGTCTGGGCGCCCACGAATCCTAGTCGATTCGCTATGAGCATCTGTGTCTCCAGCTCCTTCAACGACCCGTTTGAGATAGACAGGTGCCGTATGTAATCCCCCAATTGGTTTCGCCCATACCCCTCGGCAATGTTGGAAGGGACCGACACGGCAGCTCGACGAATCTGGGTCACCAAACCGTAGCGCTCACCATCTGGGAATTGCCCTGTGATCTTGTAGCTGTTGACGACCAGAGCCATGCCGGCCGCCAAACCCGGAGATCCCGGTAACTGAGAATTGGACTGCGTTTGTGGTCAGACTGCGACATGCTCCACCTGCCGTTGAATGAAGACAACCTATTGCGCAGTCCCGGCTTTCCGTCATCATCTTGACGCACATTGAATCATTTTTATCTATGACCTGTGAGGTAAGTTATCTTCGGGGCCCAATTCTTAAGCCTTAAGCCTTAAGCCTTAAGCCCTAAGCCCTAAGCCCTAAGCCCCAAGTTCTCCATGGACGAACAGCTGCAAATCAAAGATCTGCCAAGTTGCGTCGGCGACACGGTCACCGTGCGAGGATGGGTGGCCAACACAAGGTCCAGCGGCAAGATCGCGTTCCTCGTCCTCCGGGATGGAACCGGGTTACTGCAGTGTGTAGTGCCCAAGAACGAGGTGACGGAAGAGGTGTGGGACCGCGTCCGCACCCTCACGCAGGAAACCTCGGTTGCGGCCACAGGATCGATCCGCGCCGATGCACGGTCGCCCGGCGGTGTGGAACTCGGCCTCGCCAATCTCGCGGTGCTCGGCACGAGCGTTGATTTCCCCATCTCGCCCAAGGAGCACGGCACGAGCTTTCTCTTCGAGCACCGGCACCTGTGGCTGCGCTCCAAGGGCCAAACCGCCATCATGCGGGTTCGCCACGAAGTCGTTCAGGCGATCCGCGATTTCTTCTACGAGCGTGATTTCGTGCTCGTGGATACTCCGTTACTCACCGGTGCCATCGGCGAGGAGGCCGCCAACCTCTTCGAGACCGACTATTTCGATCTGGGGAAAGCTTACCTGGCCCAAACCGGACAACTCTATCTCGAGGCCGCTGCTGCCGCCCTCGGCAAGGTGTACTGCTTCGGTCCCACATTTCGCGCCGAAAAGTCCAAGACGCGCCGGCACCTCACAGAGTTCTGGATGGTGGAACCGGAGGTGGCATGGTATGACTCCGACGACAACATGCGCCTCCAGGAGGATTTCGTTTCATACATCGTCGAGCGATGCCTGGCTCGGCGAAAGGACGAGCTGGGGCAACTCGAGCGCGACACGGCGCCACTGGAGCAGGTGCATCCGCCGTTTCACCGGATCTCGTATACGGATGCGGTGGCCAAGCTGGCGACGTTGGGCCAAGAGATTTCCTGGGGCCAGGACCTCGGCGGTGAGGACGAAACGGTGCTCGCCAACGCGTTTGATCGGCCCGTCTTCGTGTATAACTATCCCCGCGAGGTGAAGGCGTTCTACATGAAACGCAATCCGGACGATCCTCGAACGGTGCTGAACAACGACTGTTTGGCGCCGGAAGGCTACGGGGAAATCATCGGGGGGAGCCAGCGCGAGGACGACCACGACTTCTTGCTGCAGCGCATCCACGAGGAGGGGCTGCCGGAGGAGGCGTACGCCTGGTACCTCGATCTACGGAAGTACGGTACCTTCGTGCACTCCGGATTCGGTCTGGGAGTCGAGCGCGTCGTCGCCTGGATTTGCGGGATTCCCCATGTTCGCGAGGCAATCGCCTTCCCGCGGCAGATGCACCGCCTATATCCTTGAAGGGCGGCCCGACCCGGCATCGACCGCCTCAACCACCTTTTTTTGTTTCCTCCCACAGCGTATCCAACTCCTCGAGTGACGCGCGACCCACGTCGATCGCCCTTGCCGCCGCCAGTTCCTCGACTCGACGGAACCGCTTCATGAACTGCTCGTTGGCCCGCTCGAGCGCTGCTCGCGGGTCGCACCGAACCTTCCGCGCAAGATTGACCACCGAGAAAAGGAGGTCGCCGATTTCCGCCTCCACCCGCCGGGGGTCGGTGTCGGCGTCGAGTTCAGCGTCCAGTTCTGCCAGTTCTTCGGAGACCTTCTTCCGTGGTCCCTCGGCATCTGGCCAATCGAATCCCACACCCGCCGCCCGCTCCTGGAGGCGATAGGCCATGAGCAGCGCAGGAAGGGTGGGAGGCAGCCCGTCGAGAACGCTGCGGGGTTCTCGGTTGGATTCGTTCGTCTCCTTGAGCTTGTGACGCTCCCAACTCTCGGGGGCAGTGCCCTGCCCAAAGAGATGGGGGTGCCGGCGCCACATCTTGGTCTCGATGGCCCGGGTAACGTCTTCCGCGCCAAACGCCCCGCTTTCCTCACCCAGCACAATCTGGAAGGCCAGGTGCAGTAAGAGATCTCCCAGCTCGTGCGTGATTTCTTCGCGCGTCCCGGCCGCCAGGGCCTGATCGAGTTCGAGGACTTCTTCGACCAAGTAGGGCCGCAGCGTCTGTGGGGTTTGTGCGGCGTCCCAGGGACAGCGCTTGCGCAAATCCCTCACCAGCTCGACAATGCGGCCAAGCACCGATGGTTCTTGCATTTGCGGCATGAGGCCGATACAATATCCGCTTGGCTGTGAGCATGTCAACGCGCCTGGAGTTGGAGCGGGCATGGGTTGAAGTCAGCCTCATCAATCTGGTGGCCAACGCCCGAACGGTGAGTGAGCAGGCCGCCGGTGCGGGGTTGCTTCCAATGGTGAAGGCAGATGGATACGGGCTTGGGGCTTGCCGCGTTGTTGCCGCCCTCGATGCCGTGAATCCATGGGGCTTCGGCGTCGCTACTGTTGAAGAGGGGATCGAGTTGCGAGAGGCCGGTGTCAACCGGCCCATTGTTGTTTTTACCCCTGCGGACGCCGAACAGCTGCCGTTTTACCGCGAGCACGATCTGCAGGCCGTGCTCGACGACGTGGACACGGCGGCGGCGTGGGATCTTCCCTATCACCTCGAGATCGACACCGGGATGGGCCGGGCCGGTGTGCGTTGGTCGGATGGCCCGCGCTTCGCGCAGGTCGCCGGTCCCGATGTGGTCAATCCTCCCGAGGGCGCGTTCACTCACTTCCACTCCGCCGATGTTGCCGCCGACTCGGTCGAGCGACAGTGGAAGCGGTTCCACGACGCGCTACGCCACTTTCACCGTCGCCCACCCCTCGTCCACGCTGCCAATAGTGCCGGCGTTTGGCGTATCGGGGAGGCCCTCGATCTGGTTCGACCCGGGATCTTCCTCTACGGAGGGCGCGTGGGAAACGATCTGCCGACGCCAGCTCCCGTCGCTCAGGTGCGCGCCCGGATCGTGAGCCTCCGCCGATTGGAAGCAGGGGACACGGTGAGCTACGGCGCTGAGTGGACCGCGCCCTCGGCGACATGGGTGGCCACGCTCGGCATCGGTTACGCGGACGGCGTTCCCCGATCCGTGCAGCATCGGGCAGCGGTGCTGTTGGATGGGAAGCGGTACCCCGTGGTAGGTCGCGTGACGATGGACATGACCGTGGTGAATCTGGGGCCCGCCGGGCGTGAAGGAAGCCGCACCGGCGACGTGGTGACCATCATCGGCCGAGATCGCGACGAAGAGATAACCGTCGACGAGTATGCGGACTGGGCCGGAACGATCTCGCACGAGATCCTCGTGGGCCTGGGATCGCGGCTCCGCCGGGTGTACTCTGAGCTGTGATCGGCCGGCTGGCGGTGATCGTGCTGGACGGCGTCGGCATCGGCGCCGCGCCCGACGCGGCCGCATATGGTGACGAGGGTAGTGACACGCTCGGCAACCTCGCGCGTGCGGTCGGTGGGCTGCGCTTGCCGTATCTCGAATCTCTGGGTCTCGGCTGCTGCCGCCCGCTCCAGGGGATGCGCTGCTG
Source organism: Gemmatimonadota bacterium (assembly GCA_039590195.1). GTDB lineage: Bacteria > Gemmatimonadota > Gemmatimonadetes > Gemmatimonadales > GWC2-71-9 > JBDHDY01. Next base: position 37,733 of record JBDHFY010000002.1, read on the forward strand.
CGACCCGCAGGGGGCGCACGGGGTTGCCCTGCCTCGGTCCAAGGGGAAGGACAGCACGACGGGACACTGGGAGATCTGTGGGCTGCTCCTCGACCGGCCCTTCCCCACGTACCCCAATGGATTCCCGAAGCACCTCATTGAACGGTTCCAGACGGCCACGGGCCGTCCGGTGCTCGGGAACGTGGCAGCATCCGGCACGGCCATCATCGAACAGTACGGTCGGGAGCACCTCCAGACGGGAGCCTGGATCGTCTATACCTCGGCGGACAGCGTCTTTCAGATCGCCGCGCACGAGGAGAAGATCGCCTTGAGCGAACTGCAGGCGGCCGCGCACACGGCGCGGCAGATGCTGACGGGCGATCACACGGTGTCGCGGGTCATCACGAGGCCGTTTGTCGGAGTTCCGGGCGGCTTCGTGCGTACAGCCAACCGCCGTGACTTCTCAGTGGAGCCTCTGGCTCCGACGCTGCTCGATCGCTTGGCGGACGCGGCCGTCGAACGGGTGGGCGTCGGGAAGGTGGATGACCTCTTTGCCAGCCGGAATATCTCCAGCCGGCACACGTCCCGGAATGCGGATGCGTACCGGCTCATCGCGGATGCGCTCGCTACGATGGAGGTGGGATTCCTGTTCGCCAACGTGATCGAGTTCGATCAGAGCTGGGGGCACAGGAACGATGCTGTGGGGTTTTACCGTGGACTGGAAGAGCTGGATGCTTCGCTTCCTGCTCTCGTCGGGTTGCTTCGCAGGGATGATCTGATGATCCTGACTGCGGACCACGGCAACGACCCGACCACTACCTCCACCGACCACTCGCGGGAGGCGGTCCCGGTCCTGGCCATCGGTTCCAGGGTGAAACCCGGGTCGGTGGGCACTCGGTCAACCTTTGCCGATATCGGTGCCACGGTGGGAGAGTACTTTGGCGTCGAGCTGTCGACCGGGGAGTCGTTCCTCTCGCAGGTCCTGGAACCGGAGTGACACCCGGTGAGTGATTCAGTGGTGGCGGCCGCGCGCGAGGCCCAGGCGAACGCGCATGCGCCGTACAGCGGGTTCAAGGTCGGTGCGGCGCTCGAAGCCGAGGACGGACGTATCTTTGTAGGGGCGAACCTGGAAAACGCGTCGTACGGCCTCACCAACTGTGCGGAGCGTGTTGCCCTGGGAGCCGCCGTCACAGGGGGTGCGCGAGCGTTCGTGCGTATCGTGGTGGTGACTGATGCCACTCCACCGGCGGCGCCGTGCGGTGCCTGCCGGCAGGCGTTGAGCGAGTTTGGCACGGCTCTCACTGTGGAGGCGGTGGGGCCTGACGGTTCCCGCAGCTGGATGCTGGCTGATTTGTTACCGGATAACTTTGGGCCGGAGGATCTCGCAACGTGAAACTTGGAAAGGTCATCGGCTCGGTTGTGGCGACCAGAAAGGATCCCTCACTCGAAGGAGTGAAATTCCTGATCGTCCAGAATCTCACTCTCGACTTGGAGCCGGACGGGAGTTACGTGATTGCGGTCGACGCGGTGGGGGCCGGGGCCAGAGAGGTGGTGCTGTACGCTTCGGGATCATCCGCACGGCAGACAAGGATGACCAAAGACCGGCCGGTGGATGCCGTGATCATGGCGATAGTGGACTCGTTCGACGCAGATGGCAAAACCGTTCGCCTTACTTAGTTCGTTGGTCTTTATCACGCTCGCGTGCGAGGAGTCGATCACGGCACCCGGCGCGTGTCCGGAGTATTGCGCCCCCGGCGTCATCGGAGTGCTCGACACCGTCTTGATGGGCAGCGTCGAGCGAGACAGCGCCTTTCAGGGGTACGTCCAGGCGTTTGAGGCGCCGGGGATGCAGGTGTCGGGCGCCGGCGCCTCTGTCGAGAGCCGCGCCGTGATCCGCTTTCGTCCATTCTCCGACACGGTCGTGAGCGAAACCGGCACCGGCCTGCCGGTTGTGCAGATCGATTCGTTTGGTCTTGCTCTCAACTTGATCGACCGGACGGCCGACGTATCGGGAATCGAGATCGTCATTCATCGAATCCCCGCGACTGTCGATTCCTCGACCACCTTCGCCGATCTCGACCCCTACTTCGCCGACAGTACGATCATCGCGTTGATTGCCGTGCACGACACTGCCGTGAGGGACAGCTTGCGCGGCACGCTCCCCAGTGACGCCTTTCCCGCGGCCGCGGGAGACAGTCTGCGGGCGGCGATCGGCATCTCGGTGCGGGCGGACGCTCCAGCGTTTGTGTCCCTCGCGGCGGACGAGTTCGGTCTGGGTGCGGCTCTCACCCGCTTTGTCCAGGCCGACTCCGCGGATGGCGAGCTGGCTGCTCGGAGCGATGTGATGGGACCTGATTTCGATTCGTTCGTGCGGCCGCTGGAGGCGCCGCTCGTGGAGGGAACGCTGGCTGTAGGCGGGCTGCCCTCCACCAGATCCCTGCTCAGGTTCACCCTGCCGTCTGCCATCATCGACTCTTCGACCGTGGTTGGCGCAACCCTCTTTCTCGTGCCTGTTGAACCAGCGATAGGGGCGCCCGGTGCCTCCTTACAGGTGGTTCCCGCTGCGCTGGGGGCCGACTTCGGGCCAAAATCTCCGGTCATCTTGGAGGCTCCCGATAGCCTGATCGCTCCGGGGACCACCGTGGACGTCGGAGCGGCGGATACAATCGCCGTTGATCTCACGGATATCGTCGCACAATGGCAGGACAACGAGTCGCTGCCCCATTCGATCATGCTGCGTATTGGGCCTGAGGGCTCGACTCTGGGCGAGGTTCGGTTCGGGTCGAGTCTCCACGACACTGCCAGGCCGTCCCTGCACATCACGTTCGTTCCACCGCTGGATCTGAAGCCGTAATCATGAGAAGAGTGGCGGCGTTTTTGGCGCTTACCGTGCTGGCCCCCGGTGCCCTCGAGGGGCAAAACTCCGTGTACGGGAGTCGTGGAGTGGGGTTTCCCGGTCGTTCTGTGAGCCTTCGGGCTCGATCGATGGGCGGTGGATGGGCGCTGTTCGACCACGGCTCGGCCGTCAATCCGGCCACGGCCGCCAACTACATCGCGTTGGCGGCAAGCGGGCACTCGGGCACCACGCTTCGGAAATACACGGCGAACGCCACAGACGTCTCGGGCCTGCGGGAAACACGGTTCCCGTTCGCCGTCCTGGGTGGGGGGATGGGGCGGCTGCCGTTCTCCTTTGCCATCAGCTACGCCACGTACGCCGAGCAGACCTTCGACTTCACGACCACGGGCACCGAAGAGGTCGCCGGCGTTCCGGTGAGTGTGAGCGATCGTATCTCCTCCAACGGGGGGGTCATCGATATCCGGGGTGCGGTGGGGTGGCGGGGGTCGGGTCGGCGACTGATGTTGGGTGGGGCGTTCCACATGATCGGTGGCTCGTCCAAAATCGAAGCATCGCGGGAATTTCCCAACGAGGAGTTCCGGCGGTACCGGGAATCCGGTGACATTGTGTTCTCCGCGGTGGGCGTGTCAACCGGCCTCCTGTGGCAGTTCCGGCGCAGCGCATTCGTCGCCGCGGCCGTTCGATACGACGGCTCCATGTCGCGCAAGTTCGAGGGTCGCCCGCAGGGAAACGTGGATCTTCCCGTGTCGGTGAGCGGCGGCCTGTACTTGCCGCTCTTCAGGGAGACGAGGTGGTCTACCACTGCCACGTGGCGGTCCTGGGGCAAGGCCGACGACGATCTCGATCCAGACCTTGGAGGATCCGCGTTCGACACCTGGGAGGTGGGGTCGGGCATGGAGATCGGTTCGCCGGCCGCGAGCTTCCCCTTACGGTTTGGCGTACGATACGCCACGCTCCCGTTCAGTCCCATGACCGATCAACCCCACGAGTGGAGCGTGGCCGTCGGCAGCGGCGTCGCATTGGCCAATGGACGAGCCCTTCTCGACTTCACCCTCGAGCGGCTCATGCGCGACGGCGCGGGGGCAACGGAGCGGGGCTGGTTCATCGGTGTGGGTCTGACTGTCGAACCCTAGTGCGCGTCTACTTCCACACTTTCGGCTGCAAGGCCAACCAATACGACACAGAGGTCGTCCGCCAGGCGCTGGAGACGGCTGGCGCCGTGGCCGTCGACCGTCCGGAAGACGCCGACGCGGCAGTCGTCAACTCCTGTACGGTTACCCACGTGGGTGAGGCCAAGATGCGGTCGCTCGTGCGGCGCCTCGCCCGCCGGCAACCGCATATTCAAACCGTGGTGATGGGGTGCGCGGCCGCCTTGGATGGCGGAATCATTGCGTCCCTGCCGCAAGTGCGCGCGGTCGTCGGAGGCGCTGACCCCCTGGCCGTCGCGAGCGCATTGGGCGTGCAGCCAACCGACATCGATCCCGTGCTGCGAAGCTTCGCCGGCGGCACCCGGGCCTGGCTCAAGATCCAAGACGGCTGCGATGAACATTGCACCTTCTGCGCAACGACGACGGCCAGGGGCGCGAATCGTTCCCGTTCGATGGAAGAGATCTTGATGGAGGCGCGAGCGCTCGCCCGCCACCATCACGAGATCGTGCTTACCGGGGTGCACATCGGGACCTACGGTAGGGACCTGGACGGAAACGTCACGCTAGGACACCTCGTCGACAGACTCGTCACCGAAGTCGACGGACCGCGGTACCGGCTCTCCTCCGTCGAGGCCACAGAGGTGTGCGACCGGCTTCGAGAGTTGATGGTCGCGGCGCCAGACCGGCTCGTTCCCCACCTCCACGCCCCACTGCAATCCGGCAGCGATGTCATCCTCAAGCGGATGGGTCGACACTGGTACACGGCGGCGACGTACCGAGAGCGCTGCGAGTCATTGGCGGCCAGCCTGCCCTTGCTTGGGCTAGGGGCGGACGTGATGGTGGGATTCCCCGGCGAGACGGATGCCGACTTTGCCGCCACGCAGTCGCTGGTGGAAGTGCTACCCTTCACGTATCTGCACGTGTTTCCCTACTCGCCACGCCCGAGCGCTGCCGCAAGGAGAATCGGTCCGGCGGTGCCGCCGGGTATTGCCCAAGCTCGCTCGGAGCAGTTGCGGGCACTCGCCGACGAGAAGCAGGCAGTCCACCGCCAGCGCCGCGCCGGTGCGCGGGCGGATGTAGTCGTGCTCGGCCGCCACGGCGGGCGCTACCAGGGGCTGACGGAGGACTATCTGGACGTCTATCTTCCGTGCCTGAAGGTCGCCCCCCCCAGGTTTAGTGGGATGCTTGGGCTCTCCAACGGAACCCTCGTGGCGGAGCTTTCGTAGCGCACATGAAGCGGGTTTACGTCGAAACCTACGGCTGTCAGATGAATGTGGCCGACACGGATCTCGTCCTCGGGTTGCTCACTCGGGAGGGGTACGAAGTGACGATGAATCCCGAGGACGCCAACCTGATTCTGGTAAACACCTGCGCCGTGCGGGAAAAGGCCGAGCAACGGGTGTACGGTCGCGTCGGCGACCTCAAGCGTTTCAAGCGGGCGGGCGATGTCCTGGGTGTCCTGGGTTGCATGGGGCAGCGGCTCGGATCGGGGCTCCTCGATGAAGTGCCCCATGTGGACCTCGTGGTCGGTCCCGATGCGTACCGGGCACTGCCCGAACTCATCGCACGCGCGCGGGATGGAGATCGTGCCGCCGACGTCGCCTTCAAACCCTGGGAGCACTACGAGGACGTGCCACCCGTCGAGTCCGATCGAGTGAGCGCCTTCGTCACGGTACAGCGGGGCTGCGATTATCGGTGCACGTTCTGCGTTGTTCCGATGACGAGGGGACCGGAACGAAGTCGTAAATTGGCCGATGTCGTTCGTGAAGTTGAGCGCCTGGCCGCGGGCGGCGTCACCGAGGTGACGCTACTCGGCCAAACGGTCAATAGCTACCACGATGGAAGGCACGATTTTGCGGATCTGCTCATGGCGGTGGGCGCGGTCGGCGGCGTTCGGCGCGTGCGGTTCACGAGTCCGCACCCCAACGATTTCAGCGATAAGGTCATCGAAGCGATGGCCACCGTGCCCGAGGTGTGCGAGCACGTACACCTGCCGGTGCAGAGCGGTTCGACTCGAGTGCTCAAGCGCATGCTCCGCCGCTACAACCGCGAGGGTTTTCTGGAGTGCGTGGCCCGCCTGCGCTCAGCCGTGGCAGACCTCGCCATTACCACCGACATCATCGTCGGATTTCCAGGGGAGACGGAAGAGGATTTTCTGGCCACTGAGAGCCTCGTCCGTGAGGTGGGGTTCGACGACGCCTTTACTTTCAAGTATTCGATTCGCGAGGGCACTCCGGCGGTCAAGATCCCAAACCAAGTGCCCGAAGCCGTGGCCGGCGACCGACTCGAGCGGCTCATCGACACCGTTAGGACCGTCGCGCGGCGAAGAAACATGGCACTCGTGGGGACGACCCACGAAGTCCTCGTGGAGAAGGTGGCCCGGCGCGGCGGGGTGTTGCAGAGCCGGACCCGCACCAATCGCGTGGTGCTCGTGGATGGGCCGGAAGCCTGGATCGGCAGCTATCGCCGCGTCCGGCTCAGCGGCACCAGCGGTTCGACATTCACCGGCACACCTGGTGTGCCGCAACGTCAATTGGCGCTCTTGGGATGAGAAACATTACCGAAGAAGTCGTCGCTCGAGAATTCGAGCGGATCCAGACCACCGTCGAGAGCTTCTGCGGTTGCGAGCAGTGTCGCGACGACGTGATGGTCTACGCCCTCAACCGGCTCAAGCCCCATTACGTGACGAGCCGCGAGGGCCAAGTCATCACGAATATCGAACTGGAGAGCGAGCAGGAGCGATCCGAAGTGTCGGTGGTGTTGATGGCTGGCTTCCGCCGCGTGCAGGGCAATCCGAGACACGGCCGGCCGAGAGCCTCGACGTAGGGTTCATAGGGTAGGCGGCGTGTGCGGCCGCCTGTCGTGTATTTCGCGGTCATGTACGGGGCCGGCTTATGGGCCGGCCTCGCTCTTCTTCCTCCATCGACGTCTTCCGTTCTCGCACCCGCCATTGCGGCCACCACGATACTGCTGGCAAGATGGATGGGTTGGAGGGCTGTACTCGTGGCCGCGGCGGCGGTCGGGGCGACCGTGGGTTCCGGCGCCGCCACGCGGCGCGCGCGCTGGTGTGCGGCGCGTTGGCCCAGCGGGGACCGAGCGGTTGTTCTCCGCCTCCACGACGCTCCGGGTTCGAGAGGTCTCACGAGTGCCACGGTTCTTCACGCGCCCGAGGGGTGCGGTGGGGTGCTTCGCGTTAGGCTCGACTCGGGCGCCGCCCGAAGCGGGGCGACCGTCGTTGCCGTCGGCGTTTCCCGAGCGAACGGACTGCTCCGCATCCAGTGGCTCCGGATCCTGCGCCGACAGGCTCCGCTGCGCTACCGTCTTCGCGACCTCATCCGGCGACGCATCGAGCGCCTCTACGGCGTTCGCGCCCCCCTCGTGGAAGCCGTGGTGCTGGGGATCCGGGGCGATCTGGATCCTGATCTGAGAGACCAATTCGCGGCAGGTGGGCTCGCCCACCTGCTGGCGATCTCCGGGCTGCATGTGGGGATCGTGGCGGGATGGCTGTTGCTGGTGCTCCGGTTGGTCGGACTGCGTCGCCAGGCGTGGCTCGTGAGCGCGGCTGGGACCTGGGCGTATGTGGTTCTCTTGGGATTTCCCCCACCCGCAACCAGGGCCGCGGCGTTCGTGGCCATCAATGCAGTCGGGTGGATTCGGGCACGACGCCCGCCTCCAGAGGCCGTGCTCGCGGTTGCTCTGTTGGTGGTCCTCACCATCGATCCCGAAGCCAGCGGACAGTGGGGAACCTGGCTCTCCGCTGCTGCCGTCTGGGGCGTTGCCACCGCCGGTCGGATCATCCCGGTCCGTGGACGATTGGCCCCGGCCGGAAGACTCCTCGTCGCCTCCGTTGGCGCTACCGTCGCTACGGCACCGTTGACGGCCTTGGCCTTCGGGAGCGTAGCGCCGGTGGGTGTGCTGGCCAACCTCGCTGCTGTGCCGTTGGCCGCCGTGGCGGTACCGGGAATCTTCGCGAGTCTGGGAGTCGGAGGCATCTTGGCTGCGGGAGCTGGTTTGGCACTGGCGGGCCTCGAGACGGTCTCCCGGCTGGCGGCGGGCTTTCCCGGAGGTCACCTGGAGGGACCGCCGGGTGTCCGGTTTGCGTTTCCGTGGGGCTTGGCACTGGCGGCAGCCACTTGGGCGAGTTGGCGGCGCCCCACGTGGCTCGTGGCGCGGAGGCGGTTACTGGCCTCCGCGGCGACCGTGGTCTGGGCGTGCCTCGTCGTACCGTCCATGGGACTCCCCAATGACGCTGGCGACCTGCGAATCCACGTCTTGAGCGTCGGTCAGGGGGACGCGATCGCGATTGGGACGCCCAGGGGCCGCTGGATCTTGATCGACGGCGGCCCTCGTTTTGGCAACCGCGACGCTGGCGAGCAGGTGGTCGTCCCCTTCTTCCGACGGCGTCAGGCGGATAAGCTGGATCTCGTCATCGTCTCGCACGGCGACGCGGACCACCTCGGGGGGGTGCCTGCGGTCATCGATGCTCTTCGGCCTGGCCTAGTGCTGGAGCCGGGCCAGGCATTGGGCTCCGCCCTCTACCTCGAGTTCCTGGGCTCCGTCGATGCCTCCGGTGCGAGGTGGAGACCGGCCAGAGCCGGTGACACGATTGTTGTCGATTCCGTGACCCTGGCGATTCTGCACCCCGCCAGTCAGTGGCTGAACGGTCGCCTGGACCCGAATGAGAACTCGCTGGTGGTGCACCTGCGCTACGGAGCCTTCGACGCCCTGTTCACCGGAGACATCGGATGGCCGGCGGAGTCGGCTCTCGTCGGCCTCGTTGCCGGTGTGGAGCTTCTCAAGGTGGGTCATCACGGCTCTGCCGGGAGCAGTACCGGGCCCTGGCTCGACGCCCTGCGACCGCGGGTGGGAGTGATTAGCGTTGGGGAGAACAACCGCTACGGCCATCCGGCGCGAGAGGCCCTCCGGCGCCTTGGAGAACGCGAGATCGAGATCTACCGCACCGATGAAGGCGGGACGGTGACGATTCGCTCGAACGGTCATTATTTTCAGGTTATGCAGAACGAAACACTCAGATTCCTGGAGCGGATCCAGTGCTTACTTCGGAAGTCGTTACCATCGAACGGTTTATCATGGAAGAGGAGCGCCTGCACCCGCATGCGACAGGCGAGCTCTCGAACGTTCTCTACGATATCGCCCTAGCGGCGAAGATCATCTCCCAATACGTGCGGCGCGCCGGGCTGGCCGACGTGCTGGGTACGGCCGGTGCCGTCAACATTCAGGGCGAAGAGCAGCAAAAGCTCGACGTGCTGGCCAACGATTCCCATCTCGGAGGAACACCACCCCGGCAAATACGTGCTGATGTTCGATCCGGTGGACGGCTCCTCGAACATCGATGTCAATGTGTCCATCGGCACGATCTTCTCGATTTACCTGCGAAAGTCGAAGCGAGGGCCGGGTGACCTGATTGACTGTCTGCGGCCCGGTCGGCAGCAGGTTGCGGCCGGCTATGTGATTTACGGATCCAGCACCGTGCTGGTCTACACCGTAGGGCAGGGGGTACACGGATTCACTCTCGATCCCACGATCGGTGAGTTCCTGCTCGTGAACCCCAACCTGAAGACACCGCCTGTCGGGAAGTACTACAGCGTCAACGAGAGCAACTACTCCCGGTGGGACCAGGGGTATCGGCGGGTCGTCACGATCCTCAAAGGCGTTGAGGATCCGGCAACCCGAAAGAATGCCAGGTACATCGGGTCGCTGGTGGCGGACTTCCACCGGAACCTCCTCGCGGGCGGAGTCTTCATGTATCCCGCGGACACCAGGTGCCCCGAGGGTAAGCTGCGGCTTCTTTACGAAGCGGCGCCGCTCGGTTTTGTGGCCGAACAGGCTGGTGGAAGCGCTTCGGACGGGGCCAACCGGATTCTGGATATTCAGCCCGAGAAGCTGCATCAACGCACGCCGCTGGTCATCGGAAGCCGGGACGACGTCGCGTTTGTAGAGCGAACGCTCTCACAGGTGGAGGCCGGCGTCGCGTGACGGTTGGTAAACACTCCCCCTCAGGGATTCCGGTGGATCGGGTGTACCGGCAAGCAAGCGAGGCCCGGGATTCGACTGAGGACCCGGGCGAATTTCCGTTCACCCGCGGGATCCATCCCGACATGTATCGCCGCCGCGTGTGGACGATGCGGCAGTACGCCGGCTTCGGAACGGCACAAGAGACGAATCGTCGCTTTCGCCAGTTGCTGGACGCGGGACAGACAGGTCTCTCGGTAGCATTCGATCTGCCAACGCAGATGGGGCTCGATTCCGATTACCCCCGCGCCGAAGCGGAGGTGGGACGTGCGGGAGTGGCGATCGATACGGTGGAGGATTTCGCGGTGGTGTTCGACGGGATTCCGCTCGATGAGGTATCTACGTCGATGACCATCAACGCGACCGCGGCGATTCTCTTGGCGATGTACGTAGTTGTCGCCGAAGAGCGTGGCATCCCACGTAGCAAGCTCCGGGGGACGGTTCAAAATGACGTGCTCAAGGAGTACGTGGCCCGCGGCACGTACATCTACCCGTTGAAACCTTCGCTCAGGCTCGTCACTGATATCTTCGCCTTCGTGGTCGACGAAGAGATGCCGTTCAATCCCATCTCCATCAGTGGCTATCACATGAGGGAAGCAGGCGCCACGGCCGTGCAGGAGATCGCCTTCACCTTCGCCAATGCGATAGAGTATCTCGACCGTGCGGTGGATGGCGGACTGTCGATCGATGCCATTGCACCGCGGATCTCCTTCTTCTTTGCGGCGCACAACGACCTATTCGAGGAGGTGGCCAAGTTCCGCACCGCTCGCCGCCTGTGGGCGCGGCTTGTCCGAGAGCGCTACGGCGGCAATGACAAGAGCTGTCGGCTGCGTTTTCACACCCAGACAGGCGGTTCCACCCTCACCGCACAGCAGCCCTTGAACAATGTCGTACGCGTGACTGTGCAAGCGCTCGCCTCCGTGCTTGGTGGCACACAGTCGTTGCATACGAACGGATATGATGAGGCGCTGGCGCTTCCGACGGAGGAAGCCGCACGCTTGGCGCTACGGACACAGCAGGTGTTGGCGTGCGAATCGGGCGTCGCGCGAACGGTGGATCCGCTGGGTGGATCGTACTTTGTCGAACACCTCACCGACGAGATCGAGAAGGCGGCACGGTCCCTCCTCGACCAAGTGGCCGAACGAGGTGGTGCCGCTCGGGCGATCGAGGAGGGTTACTTCCAGGATGCGATCAGCAGAGTCGCCCATCAGCACCAACTCGCGCTCGAGAGCCAGGAGGCCGTAGTAGTCGGTGTGAACCGTTTCGAGCTGGACGAGAGCCAGCCGAGAATCGCCGCCCCAGACTACTCCGCGCTCGAGAGACAACAACGCGCTCATGTGCGGGATGTCAGGTCCAAGCGGGACGAGGAACAGTGGCGCTCAGCCCTCGACCGCCTGGAGACGACGGGCCGCGAATGTGAGTCGCTCATGCCGGCGATCATCGGCGCCGTGCGCGCACGGGCGACGGTTGGGGAGATCAGTGATACCCTGCGCGGTGTTTGGGGGACGTTTCAGCCCACCGCTTGACCCAGTGAGTGGTGGAAGCTAGCATCCTCACGCAGTTTTCAGCCCAGGATTGTCACATGCCCACGTACGGGTATCGGTGTCCGACCTGCGGATACGAATACGAGAAGTTTCAGAAGATCACTGACCGCTCGCGCAAACGCTGCCCTAAATGCGGTGGCCTCGGAGAGCGGGTGATCTCCGGGGGGGCCGGTATCGTCTTCAAGGGCTCCGGGTTCTATGCCACCGACTACGCGGGCGCCGGCAAGGAGAAGAAAGAGTCCGAATCGTCCAAGGAAGAGGCGAGCGAAAAGAAGAGCGAGACGTCGAGTAAGAAGCCTGCCAAGAAACCCGCTGACGGGGACTCGTCCTGACCCCTGAGGCCCAGCTCCTAGCAGAGGCCCTGCGACGGGCGCTCGAAGACCTTGGCGTCGCCGAGGCGGAGATCACCCTCGAACCCCACAAGTATCCGACCTGGCGCTTACCCGAGCTGCGTTGGTCGTGTTGGCGAACGCCTTGAACCTCATGGGGATTTCCGCCCCGGAACGGATGTGAAACATGACGCTATTGGTGGTCGGCAGCATCGCGCTCGATTCGGTGCACACGCCGTTTGGGTCCACCAGCGACGCCCTCGGAGGATCCGCCGTCTACTTCGGTTGTGCGGCGGCACTGCTCAATCCCGTGCAGGTCGTGGGGGTGATCGGCGATGACTATCCGGTTGAAGAGCTTGAGCGCCTGGCGCAGCGGGGCCTCGATCTGTCCGGTGTGGAGCGGGTGAGCGGGGAGAGCTTTCGCTGGAAGGGGCGGTATTCCTACGATCTCCAGAACCGCGAGACGCTCGAAACCCGACTCGGTGTTTTTGGGGACTTCACGCCGCGGATTCCCGAAGCGTTTCGCGACGCCAAGCTGCTGTTCCTGGGCAATATCGATCCGGCGCTGCAGCTCATCGTCCTCGACCAGGTGGACGATCCGGGTTTCGTCGTATGTGATACCATGAATTACTGGATTCAAGGAAAGCGTGATGTACTCCTGCGTCTGTTTGATCGCATCGATGTCTTGATGGTGAACGATGCGGAGGCTCGTGAGCTCTCTGGTGAATGGAACGTCTACCGGGCCGCGCGCTGGATCCTCGAGCGCGGCCCCCGCATCGTCGTGATCAAGCAGGGCGAGTATGGCGCGGTCTTGGTGGAGCCGGGCAACAAAGTCTTTTACGTACCGGCGTTTCCGCTCGAGGAGATCTTCGATCCCACGGGTGCCGGAGACGCGTTTGCAGGTGGGTTCATGGGCCATCTGGCGCGGAGCGATGACCTGTCCGGCGGAAGCCTCCGGCGCGCGATGGTACTCGGAGCCACCATGGGATCATTCGCCGTGGAGCGGTTCTCGGTGGATCGCTTTCGGGAGATCGGCCCTGCCGAGGTGACCGCGCGAGCCCGGGAGTTCTCCCAACTCGTCCACTTTGAAATCGACCATGCCTGGGAACACGCCGAAAGCTGAGCGATACCGAGCCGCCGGCGTCGATCTCGATGCCGCTGACGCCGCCACGAGCCGCATTCAACAAGCCGTGGCCGGCGCCCGCAGCGCGTTGGCCCGGGGGAAGCTGGGAGCGTTCGGGGGGATGGTGTCGCTTCCCTCCGACGTGCCGGACCCGGTTCTCGTGCTCAGCACGGACGGCGTTGGGACCAAGGTGCTCGTGGCGATCCGTGCCGGCCGCCACGACACCATCGGCGAGGACCTCGTGAATCATTGTGTGAACGACATTCTCGTCCACGGTGCCCGCCCGATCGCATTCCAGGATTACCTCGCCATGGGTGCCATACAGGCCGAGACGGTGGTGGCCCTGGTGGAGGGGGTCGCTCGGGCCTGTCGCGCCCACGACATGACCTTGGCGGGAGGTGAGACGGCTGAAATGCCGGATCTCTATCACCCGGGGCACTATGATCTGGCCGGAACGATCGTCGGCGTCGTGTCGGAGGGGCAAGCGCTTCACGGCGAGCGGGTGGGGGCTGGCGATGTGCTGGTCGGCTACGCCTCCACCGGTCTCCACACCAACGGGTACACGCTTGCTCGTCGGATCGTGTTCGACGAGCTCGGCCTCGAAGCCGACGGCAAGGTGCCCGAACTTGGCGTGACGGTGGCCGACGCTCTCCTGGCCGTCCATCGCAGCTATGCAGCCGTCGTGACACCGGTCCTCGATACGGTCAAGGCGCTCGCGCACGTGACAGGTGGTGGAATCCCGGGGAACCTCGAGCGATCCCTTCCGACGGGGTTGGGGGCGACGGTCGACCCCGAAAGCTGGCCCACTCCTCCCCTGTTTACATTTCTTCAGGAAGCTGGCCGCGTGGAGCGCGAGGAGATGTTTCGCGTGTTCAATATGGGGATCGGATTGATTGCCGTGGTGCCGCGCGATGCCACGGGAGATCTCCAGGAGGCGGCGCAGGCTATGGACGTGACGACGTGGGTTATCGGAGAGGTCGTCGCCGGAAAAGGAGTGCAGATAGGGTAGGCGTGTCGTGACCGAACGCGAGGCAATGCGACGGGCGCTCGAGCTCGCGCTGCGCGGGTGGGGACGGGTGGCCCCCAATCCTCTCGTGGGGGCGCTGCTACTGCGGGACGGCGCCCCCGTTGCGGAGGGGTTTCACGCGGAGTTCGGTGGTCCGCATGCCGAGGTGGTCGCCCTGGAAGCGTGCCCGGACGCCCGGGCCGCCACGTGCGTCGTGACCCTCGAGCCGTGTTCTCACCAAGGGAAGACGCCTCCATGCGACTCGGCGCTCCTGCAGGCTGGAGTGAGACGGGTCGTCGCGGCCGTGCACGACCCGAATCCGGAGGCCGGGGGAGCGCTCGAGCGGTTGCGCCGAGCTGGGGTGGAGGTCGAGGTCGGCCTGCTCCAAGAAGAAGCGGCGGCACTCAATGCACGATTCCTTTGGAATGTGGCTCGTGCCAACCGCCCGTTTGTGGCCCTCAAACTCGCCAGCTCCCTCGATGGCTTCATCGCTGACACGGACGGCCGCTCGCGGTGGATCTCGTCAGCCGAGGCCGGAGAGTTCGTGCATTGGCTGCGGGCGGGATTCGATGCCATCGGGGTGGGCCGCCGGACAGCCGCCGGGGACGACCCGCAATTGACCGTGCGGGGAGCCATCCGACCAAGGGTCGTCCCGACGAGGGTCATCTTTAGCGCCTCGGGAAGCATCCCTCCGACGCTTCGCATGCTCGCGTCGACGGCGGAAGCTCCGACGACCGTGGTGGTGAGGCCGCAGCAAGCTGCCTCGGTGAAAGCGGCCCTCGAGTCCACGGGTGCGCGGGTGCTCGCGGCAGACGGTCTTGGGGAGGCGCTCGAGGCCCTGCGCGCGGCAGGCCTCGGATCGATCCTGATCGAGGGCGGAGGCCGGCTCGCCGGAGCATTGCTCGAGGCCGAGCTGGTAGACCGAGTCTATTGGATTCAAGCGCCCATCTGGCTCGGGTCCGGGACGCCGGCGTTCGGAACAGGTCCCGCCGCGAGCCTGGATAACGCGGAGGCGTGGACGGTCACGGACCGTCGGAGCCTGGGGCGCGATACCTTATTGGTGGTGGATCGCAGATTATGTTTACAGGGATCGTAACGGATGTCGGCAGGGTCTCTGACGTGGAGGCCGGCGGCGATCGTCTCAAGCTGACGATCGAAACGTCGTATGTCGATCTGGCCGAGGGAGAGAGCCTTGCGATCAGCGGGGCTTGTCTGACGATCGTGTCTGCGGAGGCAGGGCGGTTTGCAGTCGAGGTGATTCACACGACCCGCGGTCGAACGACCCTCGCGGATCTCTCGGTGGGCGACCCCGTCAACCTCGAGCGGGCCATGTCGACCAACGACCGTTTCGGTGGCCACATCGTGCAGGGTCACGTCGATGGCGTGGCGGAGGTCGTAGGCGTCGCGCGGCAAGCGGATGCGCTCCTCATTGACCTTCGGGTGGAGGAGGAAATCGCAGAGTTGTGTGTGCCCCACGGCTCCATCGCCGTGGACGGCGTGAGCATGACGGTCAATGCGCTGCCATGCCCTGGGACGGTGCAAATTGCATTGATCCCCTATACGATCGAGCACACCACGTTGGGTGCCTTGCAGGTGGGCGATCGAGCGCACGTGGAGGGAGACATCATCGGAAAGTTCGTGCGTCGGCTGGTGGAGGCTCGCCAGGCGTAGGCAGCACGGTGGAGGTCTTGATGCCATTTGGCACCATAGAGCGGGCGATTGAGGATATCAGGGAAGGCCGCATCGTCATCGTGGCCGACAATGAAGATCGCGAGAACGAAGGCGATCTGGTGGTGGGGGCGGAGAAGGTGACGCCCGAGACCATCAATTTCATGACGAAATTCGGCCGGGGGCTCATCTGTCTCACGTTGACGCCGGAGCGGTGCGGCGCCCTCGGCCTTCAGCAGATGGCCGAACACAACACTGAAGCTCAGGAGACGGCGTTTACGGTCAGTGTCGATGCCGCGAAGCGGTTCGGGGTCACGACCGGCATCTCGGCGTGGGATCGAGCCACCACCGTGCAGGTTGCGATCGATGCCGGCACCTCGCCGTCCGACCTGCGGCGCCCCGGGCATATTTTTCCCCTGCGGGCGCGGCCGGGCGGTGTGTTGCAGCGTGTGGGACAAACCGAGGCCAGTGTGGATCTCGCGCGGCTCGCAGGTCTTTATCCGGCCGGGGTGATTTGCGAAGTGCTGGCGGAAGACGGCACGATGATGCGCCGACCCCAGCTCGAGCTGTTTGCCAAGGAGCACAACCTCACGTTCGTGACGGTCGCCCAGCTCGTGGCCTACCGTCTCAGACATGAACGCCTGGTCCATTCGGTGGCGGAGGCCCGGCTGCCGACGCCGTACGGAGAGTTTCGCGTCGTTGGGTATTCCAACGATGTCGACGCGCGCGAGCACGTCGCCTTGGTATACGGTGATGTGGGGGACAAGGAGGATGTGCTCGTCCGCATGCATTCGAAATGTCTGACCGGTGACGTCTTCGGTTCGGAGCGTTGCGATTGTGGTTGGCAGCTTCGCTCCGCGATGCGGATGATCGGCAAGGCAGGGGCCGGCGCGATCGTGTATCTCGATCAGGAGGGGCGGGGCATCGGCCTCCTCAACAAGCTCAAGGCGTACGAGCTGCAGGATGCCGGGCACGATACGGTTGAGGCCAACAAGCGGCTGGGGTTCCCTCCGGATCTTCGCGACTACGGGATCGGCGCCCAGATCCTGATCGATCTCGGGTTGAGTTCGATTCGAATCCTGACGAACAACCCGCGCAAGTTGGTCGGCCTCGAGGGATATGGACTCACGATCGTGGAGCGCGTGGCGATCGAACCGGATCCGACTGACGAGAACCGTAGCTACCTGAAGGCCAAGCGCGACAAGCTTGGTCACCTTCTTTCTCGCTAGCGTGGCTCCTCCTCCATCCAGCGACAACCCACGCGGCGCTCGTGCGGTCGTGGTGGTGAGTCGTTTCAACGAGAGCGTGACCCGCCGCCTCCTCGACGGTGCCCTCGAAGCGTTGGGGCAGCAGGGGTTCCCGGAGGATACGGTGGATGTGGTGTGGGTGCCTGGCGCCTTCGAACTGCCTGTGGCCGTGCGTCGCGCCCTGGAAACGGGGCTGTACCGGTTCGCGGTCGCACTCGGCGCGGTCATTCGGGGTGAGACGTCGCACTTCGAGTACATCTCGGCCGAGGCAACGCGAGGGCTGGGAGAGACCGCGCGAGTGACCGGCATACCGGTGGGGTTTGGCGTGCTCACCTGTGACACCTTGCAGCAGGCCCTGGCCCGGGCGGGCGGCGAGGCGGGCAACAAAGGGGCGGAGGCGGCAGAGAGCGCGCTGGAAACCGCCAGGGCGCTGGAGGCTTTGAGCCGGCGTGCTGAGGGCTGAATCCAAGGTCAGAGCACGGGCGCTTCAACTGCTCTACGCGTGGGAGGTATGTGGCCGTCCTCCCCTGGCGGGGGTCGCGAGCGCGTTGAGCCATTGTGGCGGCGGCGAGTTATTCGCCGCGGAGGGACCCGAAGAACTGGCTAGTGCGGTGGCATCCGACGCGGACCGGCTCGACGCCGAGATCGAAGCAGCGGTCGATGAGTGGCGCCTCTCACGACTCGGTACCGTTGAACACAATATTCTGCGCCTGGCGCTCCACGAGTTGCTCGTGCAGACGGCGCCGCCTCGCGTGGTGATCAACGAAGCGGTTCGGCTGGCGCATTGGTTCGCGGGGCTGAAGGCCCCCGCGTTCATCAACGGGGTGTTGGATGCTCTCGCCCGCCGCCACGGTCGTCTGTGAGAATTCTCGCGGTCAACTGGCTCGATATTGAAAACCCCCAGGCCGGTGGGGCGGAGATCCATTTCTTTGAGATCTTCAAACGGTTGGCCGCGCGCGGGGATGAGGTGACCCTGATCTGTTCGGGTTGGAAGGGAGGAGCAGATCGGGCAACGGTTGACGGCATCGACGTGCGGCGTATCGCCGACCGCTATTCCTTTGCGCTGCAGGGACGGAAAGGTGTGCGCCAGGCGCTGCGGGAACGGGCCTACGATGTCGTTGTCGAGGACATCAACAAATTGCCGCTATATGTCCCGACGCTCACCGCGCTTCCGACGTATAT
Organism: Gemmatimonadota bacterium; assembly: GCA_039590195.1. Taxonomy (GTDB): domain Bacteria; phylum Gemmatimonadota; class Gemmatimonadetes; order Gemmatimonadales; family GWC2-71-9; genus JBDHDY01. The sequence goes on from JBDHFY010000002.1 coordinate 55,849, forward strand.
CATCATCCCCCACTTGTTCGGCGCAACGGCGTTTCATGGTGCGGCGTGGCCGATTGCCGTGATCGTGTGGCTCGCCGAGCAGCCGATCCCGCGGATCTACAGGCGCTCGACGTTTCATGCGATCAGCAACAGCACGCAGGACGATCTGGTGCGGCGCGGCATCGCCAGGGACCAGATCCGTGTGATTCCCCCCGGCGTGGATTGTGACCACTTCACTCCCGATCCCGCGACGATGCGCTATCCAACCCCGACGTTCCTGTACGTCGGACGGCTCAAGCGTTATAAAGGGATTGACATCGCGGTGCGAGCGCTGGCACTCGTGAGAAGAGCGGTTCCCGAGGCCGCGCTCGCGATCGTTGGAGAGGGCGACGACCGGGCGCGGCTGGCGCGCATTGCTGCACGTAGCGGAGTCTCCGACGCGGTGCGGTTTCTCGGGTACGTCAGTGAGGAGGAGAAGCGGATGCGCCTACGCCGGTCGTGGGCGCTTATCTTTCCTTCCGCCAAGGAAGGGTGGGGGATCGCCAACGTGGAGTCGGCAGCCTGCGGCACTCCTACCATCGCCTCGGACAGCCCCGGGTTGCGCGAGTCGATGGTGGATGGCGAGACTGGCCTCCTTGTGCCACACGGGGATTACGCGGCCCTCGCCGAGGCTATGATCAGGGTGGCGACAGAACCGGACCTCGTCGACCGGCTGGGATCCGCCGGGCGGCGGTTCGCCACTGGTTTCTCGTGGAGCGACGCGGCCGCATCCACCCGTGATCACATTCGTGAAACCGTTCGTGCGACAACGTGCGACCAGAGAAAGGAGTAATTCGTTGCTCAAGACGAGAGTATCGGCACGCCACTGCGAGATTCCCGACGAGCTGCGGGATCGGGCGCTAGAGCTGGTAAGGAAGATTGCCACGAGAGCGAACCGGCCGCACCGGGCTGAGATCATCTTCGACAATGATCATGGTCGGAAGGTCGTCGAGTTGCACCTCTACCTACCCCGTGGCCAGGCAAAGATCTGCTCGGCTGAGGCAGACGATTTCCGGACGGCGCTCGACCGCGCGATATCCAAGTTGCGCAGGCAGCTCGACAAACCCTTCGAACGCGAACCGCGGGGCGCAACGGTGGAGTAGTATGGCAGCTCTCACGGTCCGCGATCTCTTCGCCCGGAAGAGCGAAGCGCTGCAACTCGAACTCCTCACCGGCGACATCGGGTTGGACCGTCCGATTACGGTGCCGGAGATCTCGAGTCCCGGCCTGGTGCTGGCCGGGTTCACCAAGCGGTTTCTCGGCAAGCGGCTCCATGTGTTGGGCGAGACGGAGCTGGTCTACTTGAGGTCGCTGAAGCCGGAGCAACAACGCGCGTCAATCGAAACGTTGATGGGCTTTGAGTTGCCGTGCGTGTTCGTGACGAAGGGCCAGGCGGTGCCCAAGCTGCTGGTGTCCATTGCCAAAGAGCGAGGGATACCGGTCCTGAGGTCCAAGCTGAAAACATCGGAGTTCTACCGCCGCATTACTCCGTACGTTGCGGAGATCTTCGCCGAGACGACGACGCTGCACGGATCGCTCGCCGACATCTATGGTGTGGGGTTGTTGTTCGTCGGCCGGTCCGGCATCGGCAAGAGCGAGTGCGTGCTCGACCTGGTGGAGCGCGGACACCGTCTCGTCGCTGACGATGTCGTCCACATCACTCAGCGGGGCGCCGACATGCTGATCGGAACGGCGCACGAACTGTCCCATCGGTACATGGAGATCCGCGGGGTGGGCATCGTCGATGTCTCGGCGCTCTTCGGAGTGCATGCGGTTCGTCAACAGAAGCGTATCGAAGTGGTCGTGCAACTCACCGATTGGGACAGCGCGGAAGAGGTCGATCGCACCGGACTAGATCACCAGACCACGACCATCCTCGACGTGGAACTGCCCAGGGTCGTGGTGCCGCTCAACCCGGGTAAGAACATCACCGTGATCTCCGAGGTGGTCGCCATGAATCACCTGTTGCGCTACAGTGGTGTCGATCCCGCCAAGGAATTCAACAAACGACTGCTGGGACGTCTCGCCAAACAGCGCGAGCTCCGGGAATACCTGTCGGAAGACTATGAGTGAGCCTCTCATCGGCGTGGTGGTCACCCACAGTGCCATGGGGGCGGCGTTGGTGGAAGCGGTCCGTTGCATTACCGGCGAAACGGAACCCTTCGTTGCCGTCAGCAACGAAGGGTGTAATCGGCAGGCGTTGATCGATCGCCTTCAAACGGCCATCGGGGAAGCCCAGGGCGTCGTGTTCGTCGACCTCCCGGGTGGAAGCTGCTACCAAGCGGCCGCCCAGCTCGAGCACACTCGTGACGGCTTGAAGGTCGTTGCGGGTGTCAACCTGGCTATGCTCCTCGATTTTGTGTACCACCGCGACTGCACGCCCGACGTGGCCGCCGCGCGGGCAGTGAAAACGGGGATGCGTGCCATCCGGACGGTGGGATCCTGAGCCTGGTGCTGGTGCGCATCGACGACCGCTTGATCCATGGCCAGGTGGTGGTGGGGTGGGCACAGGCGCTCTCACCCGACCGGCTGGTGCTCGCCGACGACACGGTGGCCGCCAGCGAGTGGGAGCGTGAACTGTACGCCACCGGGGTTCCCCCAGAGCTGGACCTCGAGTTCGTCTCGGTGGACGAAGCGGCCGGTCGGCTCGACGATTGGGACGGTTCTTCCCAGCGGACGATCCTGCTTGTCGGCGATGTCGACTCCCTCGCACGGCTGTGCGAGCATTCATCGCAGATCCGCAAAGTGAACCTGGGGGGCATCCATCGGGAAGGTCAGCGCGAAGAGCGCCTCCCCTACGTCTTTCTCACTGACGACGAGCTGGCGAAACTGAGGGCCCTGAGCAGTCGAGGCGTGGAGATTACGGCCCAGGACGTCCCGACCGCCTCCGAAATCCCCTTGGGTGAGATCCTCTGATGGAGTGGACCGTGATCGCCCTGCTCCTCGCGTGGAGCCTCGCGGTGGGGCTCGACCTCGTGAGCCTCGGCCAGTTCATGCTGGCCCGCCCGCTCGTGGCCGGTCCCGTGGCGGGATGGATCCTGGGCGACCCGGCGACCGGGATGATGGTGGGAGTCATCCTCGAGCTCTTCGCGCTGGAGGTGCTTCCCCTCGGAGCGGCCCGCTACGCGGATTATGGGTTGGGCGCCGTGGCCGGCGCGGCTACGGCCGGTGGATCCCCTGGAGTTCTCGGAATCGGACTCGGGATTGGGGTGGCGCTGTTGGTGGCTTGGTTGGGTGACCTGAGCATTTACGCAGTCCGTAGGGCGAACTCTGCCGACGTCAAACGGTGCCGTGGGGCCCTCGATGCAGGGGACATGAACACGATCACCGGGCTCCACTTTCGCGGCCTGTTGCGAGACGCTGTCAGGGCTCTGGCAGTGACCGCCGTGGGACTGCTGCTGGCCCACGGCGTCCGTCGGTGGTCGCCGGTCGGCCTCGAAGAGGCGGTGCTTGTGAGTGTCGTGACCATAGGGGTGGCGCTGGCCACGGCGGGGACCGCCGGGCTGCGACTCTCGCGCGGGGGTCGCGGGATCGGGTGGTTGGCAGCCGGCGTCGCCGCCGGCACGCTCTGGCTGGTCGTCTGGTGAAGCAGGGCATGCTGACCGCGGCCGCCCGGCTCTTTGCCGTCCAGGGATCGTGGAATTACGAGCGACTTCAGGGAATTGGCGCGGCTGTGGCCATCGAGCCGCTCCTCCGCGATCTTCCAGGGGGGGTCGGCGGCGAGGCATATCGCAGCGCCATGCGACGGGCGGCGGAGTTCTTCAACACGCACCCGTACCTGGCGGGGCTGGCCCTGGGGGCCGTCGCCCGGGCCGAGCACACCGGCGTCGCGGGGAAGCAAATTGAGAGGCTGCGGTCGATCCTGAAGGGGCCGCTGGGCTCCGTCGGTGATCGGCTGGTGTGGGTCGGCGCGCTACCCATCGCGTCGGCGCTGGGGGTGTCGCTGGTGGCGCTGGGACGCCCCCTGGTCGGCGTCTTGGTCTTCCTCGGGGCGTTCAATGCGGTCCATCTCGGGATTCGGTTCTGGGGCCTTGGGACCGGATGGCGCCTGGGGGTCTCGGTAGCCCGTGCCCTTTCGACCCCGGCGTTTCACTTTGGAATGAAGTACGCGGGCCCGATCGCCGCCCTCGCCGTGGGCTTCGCGCTCCCCCTGGTGGCGGTGTGGCTCACGGCGGGATTCGCACTCAATGCGAAGATCGGGGTCGCCGGTGTGGTGGTGGTAGGGGCCATACTCGCCAGGTGGATCGTACCGCGTCTGGGGGCCGCCCGGTTCGGGCTCGGGGCCATCGTGCTGACGTTGCTGGGAGGGGCTATTTGGCCGTGATCGAGCGCCGGATGAAGATCGTGAATCAGGCTGGGCTCCACGCTAGGCCGGCAGCTGAGTTCGTTAAGCTCACGGCCCGCTTCACATCGGATATTACCGTCACCAACGGTGACATGTCCGTGAACGGAAAGAGCATCTTGGGGGTGATGACCCTGGCCGCCGAGTGCGGAACCCTGTTGACGGTCCGGGCCGCCGGCGACGACGCGGAAGAAGCCATCGTCGCCGTGGAGAAGCTGATCGCCCGGGGATTTGAGGAGGAATGAGCGATCCCAGAATATTGACCGGACTCGGCGTGTCGCCGGGGTATGTCGTGGGCCGGGCCTACGTCATTCCCTGGGGGCTGCCCGACGTGCCTCACCGAGTGATCTCCCAGAGGGAGATCACGAGTGAGATCGATCGCCTCCAGGGGGCCGTCGATGCCGTCCGCCGGCACCTGGAGGGCTTCCGGGAACGTACCGCCCACCGGGCAGGTCCCTCGGAGGCGAAGATCTTCGACGCCCAGATCCTGATGCTCGAGGACGTCGAGTTCATGTCGGAGGTCGAGCGACTCATACGAGAGAACCAGCTCTCCGCGGAGCGCGCCTTCGAGTTCAAGGCTCTGGAGGTCCGAGCGCTCTGGGCGCAATCGGGCAGCCCGGTGCTGCGGCAACGCCAGGCGGATCTGGCCGGAATCAGTGTACGGGTGCTCCATCAGTTGCTTGGCCACTCGCTCGACGAACTCCTCGATCAGCCAGACGAGCCGGTGATCGTCTTCACTCAGCAGCTCACACCAGACCTGACCGTCGAGTTTGACAGAGACCAGGTCATCGGGTTTGCGAGCGTGCAGGGGACGCGCACTTCGCACGCCGCCATCCTCGCCCACAGCCTGGGGATTCCGTGCGTCATGGGTCTCGTGGGAGGCCTCGAAAAGATCGAGCACGGCATGTCCGTCATTTTGGACGGCACCCACGGCACGGTCCTGCTGGAGCCCAGTATCGAGGAGGTGGCCGAGGCCAACGCCAAGGAACAGAGGCTCCAGGCCCTCGAGCGCGAGCTCGAGCGAGTGGTGGGCCAACCGGGAGTCACCGCTGACGGGGTGTTGATCTCGTTGCGCGGCAACGTGGATCTGCCTGAGGAGCTGAATCAGGCTGTAGAACATGGGGCAGAGGGGGTCGGGCTCGTCCGGACCGAGTTTCTCATCGTGGGGCGAACCGAGCTTCCGCAGGAGGACGAGCAGGCGCGGTACTTCGAGCTGGTGGCCTCGCGGTTTCCGGACCAGCCGGTGGTAATCCGGAGCTACGACCTGGGTGGCGACACCTTCCCGGCCCCCTTCCGGGCCCCCGCGGAGGCGAACCCCTTCCTCGGGTGGCGGGCGATTCGCGTCTGCCTCGACCATCCGGATGTGCTGCGAACCCAGATTCGGGCGATTCTCCGGGCTCGGGCCGCCGGTGACGTCCAATTGATGCTTCCTCTGATCACACAGGTCGAGGAGCTCGATGCGGCCCGGGAAGTTGTCGAGCAGGCACGGGAGGAGCTGGTGCGGGAGGGGGTGAGGGCCGGGTCGGACCTGCCCGTCGGTGTGATGATCGAAACCCCAGCGGCCGTGTATCTCGCCGAGGAGTTGGCGAAGCGGAGCGATTTTCTGAGCGTGGGCACTAACGACCTGACTCAGTACATCCTGGCGGTCGACCGGAGCAACGCCCGGCTAGCCCACCGGTTCACGCCGTTTCACCCTGCCGTCGTCAGAGCACTGAAGATCATCGCCGACGCGGGGACTCGTGAGGGACGGGCGGTGAGCGTGTGTGGGGAAATGGCATCGGAACCTCTCGCAGCGTTTCTGTTGCTCGGTCTGGGGTACCGCGTGTTGAGTGTGTCCCCACCGCGACTTCCCCTTGTTCGTTGGCTCATTCGGCAGATTGACGTGAGCGCGGCGAAGCAGGCCGGCGAGAGTGTCTTGCAAGCTGCGACGACGCAAGAGATCACCGCGATTTTGACCGAGGGTATCGTGGAGTTCATTGACCTCGGACTCCTCGAAGCAGGGCAGTTGCCCGCCGCTCGTGCGCCTACTACCTTGAACAGCTAACGCACAGCCGCCGAAAAGGTGTGCCCCCGCCGGGTGACACCCACCGTTTGGAGCGTTATGGCTTCCCATACACACCTGTTCTCTTCCGAATCGGTCACCGAAGGACATCCTGACAAGATGGCCGATCAGATCTCCGACGCGATCCTGGACGCGATCTTTGCGCAGGATCCGCGGGGGCGGGTCGCATGTGAGACCTTGGTCACGACAGGCATGGTGGTGGTTGCCGGCGAGATCACAACGGAAGCGGAAGTACGTTACCCCGAACTCATTCGGGCGACGATTGAGGGAATAGGCTACACGGACGCGTCGTTCGGTTTCGACGCGGGGACGTGCGCGGTGCTCACCTCGCTCGATACCCAATCACCCGACATCGCTCAAGGTGTGGATACGGGGGGAGCCGGGGATCAGGGAATGATGTTCGGCTATGCGTGCGACGACACCCCGGAGCTGATGCCGCTTCCGATCATGCTGGCTCACCGTCTCACGCGGCGACTCGCCGATGTGCGCCGGAGTGGCGCGCTCGACTGGCTGCGACCCGACGGCAAAACTCAGGTTTCCATCGAGTACGCGGACGGACGACCGGTGGCTGTGCGGGCGGTTGTCGTTTCCACACAGCATGCACCCGAGATTGAACAGGCGAAACTCGAAGAGGGGATTCGCGAAGTCGTCATTCGACCGGTGCTCGCGGACACCAACCTGGATGCGGATGGCGCGCGGATGTTGATCAACCCGACCGGACGGTTCGTGGTTGGAGGCCCCCAGGGCGATGCGGGGCTCACCGGACGGAAGATCATCGTCGATACGTACGGCGGTTTTGCGCGGCACGGCGGCGGCGCGTTCAGCGGGAAGGACCCCTCGAAAGTCGATCGCTCCGCGGCGTATGCCGCCCGCTGGGTTGCCAAGAGTATTGTCGCGGCGCAGTTGGCCCGGCGCTGCGAGGTGCAGCTCGCCTACGCCATCGGTGTGGCCGAGCCGGTATCGGTGATGGTCGATACCTTCGGGACCGGGCAGGTTCCGGAGGCGGTACTCGAGAAAGCGGTCTGCGAGGTGTTCGACCTGACGCCGGCGGGGATCATCGAGTCACTCAAGCTCCGCAACCCCATCTTCCAGGCGACGTCGGTGTACGGACATTTCGGTCGGGAGCCCGTCACGGCGACCGTGCACGGAAAGTCCGTTCGCTTGTTCACTTGGGAAGACCCCAAGGCTGCCTCCGAGTTGACCGACGCGACCCGCCAGGCCGAACTGGCGGGCGCTCATTCCTGAAGGGTCACCCGAGATACGAAAAGCGATTGGAAGATGGTGAAAACAGCCGAAGCGGTCGAACCCGCTGTCGATTCCGTCGACGGTGATGTGGATACCCCTGGTGCGGCGACCAAGCGTGCCGTTGGACCCAACGACTCTTATGAAGTCGCGGATCTGAGCCTCGCCGATTTCGGGAGGCGGGAGATCAGTCTCGCCGAGCATGAGATGCCGGGATTGATGGCCCTACGCAAGCGATATGCCGGACAAAACCCGCTCGCGGGGGCAAAGGTATCCGGCAGTCTTCACATGACGGTGCAGACCGCCGTATTGATCGAGACTTTGGTGGACCTCGGCGCCGATGTGCGGTGGGCGAGCTGCAACATCTTTTCCACTCAGGACCACGCCGCGGCCGCCGTTGCCGTAGGACGCAACGGTACCCCGGACAATCCCAAGGGCACCGCCGTCTTTGCCTGGAAAGGCGAGACGCTCGAGGAGTACTGGTTGTGCGCTGAGCGGGCCCTTCGTTGGCCTGACGGCTCGGCCCCCGACCTGCTCGTAGACGACGGCGGAGACGCCACACTTCTCGTTCATCGCGGAGCGGAGTTCGAGGCTGCCGGGAGCATCCCCGACTTCGACCCGGAGAACGAGCCCGAGGAGTGGGGTGTGATTCTGGAGCTGCTTCGCAGCGAACATGCGAAGCGTTCGGGAAGATGGACCGCGGCGGCCAAGAGCATCAGGGGGGTGAGTGAGGAAACGACGACGGGTGTGCATCGACTCTACCAAATGGCAGAGGCGGGAACACTGCAATTCCCGGCGATTAACGTCAATGACTCGGTGACGAAGAGCAAGTTCGACAACATCTACGGCTGTCGTCATTCGCTCCTCGATGGCCTCGCGCGGGCGACCGACGTGATGTTGGGCGGTAAGGTCGCTGTCGTCTGCGGCTATGGCGAGGTCGGCAAAGGCTGCGCGCAGGCGCTTCGCGGGCAGGGGTGTCGTGTGGTGGTCACGGAGATCGATCCGGTCTGTGCCTTGCAGGCGGCGATGGAGGGTTATGAGGTCACGACCCTCGAGAGCGTGATGGAGAGCGCCGACATCTTCGTTACGGCGACCGGCAATTATCATATCATCACCGCCGAGCACATGCGGCGGATGAAGGACAAGGCCATTGTCGGTAACATCGGTCATTTCGATAACGAGATCGACATGGCCGGCCTGAAGAAGGTGTCAGGTATCGAAAAGCGCAACATCAAGCCCCAGTACGACGAGTGGATCTTCCCGGACGGTCACAGCGTGATGATCCTGGCCGAGGGCCGTCTGCTGAATCTCGGGTGCGCCACGGGCCATCCGAGTTTTGTGATGTCTGCATCGTTCACTAATCAGGTGCTTGCCCAACTCGAATTGTGGCAGCATGCGGATAAGTACGAAAAGAAAGTGTACATGCTCCCGAAGACGCTGGATGAAGAAGTGGCGAGGCTGCATCTCGACCACATCGGTGTCGAGCTGACGAAGCTCACCAAGGAGCAGGCTGATTACATCGGGGTACCGGTGGAGGGACCCTACAAACCTGACCACTACCGGTATTAGTGGGAAGATCGATCAGCTTGCGCATGCTCACTTGCTTCCCCTTGGTGTTGCCCACTCGATTCAGTTTGTCGCTGGCAGCTGGCAGCTGGCAGCTGGCGGCTGGTGAAGAGGGGAGGGGGGAAGCATGATCGAAGTGACCGTCGCCCACTTGGGATTGGATCAGAAGACCAATACGCCAGTCGTGATCCTGCAGGAGAAGGGTGGGGAGCGTGTACTCTCGATCTGGATTGGTCCGGCAGAGGCGAGCGCGATCGCCATGGAACTCGCCGGCATCAAATTCGCGCGTCCGCTCACCCACGATCTCCTCCGGCAGGTAGTCGTCGGACTCGGAGCGGAGCTGGACCGTGTTGTGATCACGCGTGTGAAAGACAACACGTATTACGCTGAGCTGCATATCCACCGGGACGACCACGTGGTACAGATCGATGCCCGGCCGTCGGACAGCATTGCCGTCGCGTTGCGGTTGAAATCGCCGATCTTCACGAGCGAGGAACTCCTGAACAGCAGTGAATCGATTGATGCTGTCGATCCGACGCAACAGCCCGGTCCGCTCGACGCCGACCAGCTCAAGAACTACCTCCAGAATCTGGATCCTGAAGATTTCGGCAAGTTCACTCCGTAAGGGGAGCTTCGTAGCGCTGATTGCCCTGAGCCTGCCGGCAGCCGCCGCAGCTCAGGGCTTTCGTTTGAGTGGGCGGGTTTTCCTTCCTAGCGACGCCGACACCGTCCCGTTGGTGAATCACTGGGTCGTGCTGCATCAGGTGAAGGCCCAGGGCGGTGACGCTGTGGATTCCAGCCGCACGGACCGGTTTGGCGTTTATCAGCTGCGCGCGCCGGAGCGCGACACCGCGGCGGTTTACCTGGCCAGTGTCAGATATAGGGGCATAGCCTACTTCTCGGTGCCGGTGCATGCCATCGGGATTACGACGGATACCGCCTCCACGCTCTTCGTGTACGACACCTCGAGCGTGGAACCACTCGTCACGACCGCCCAGCGGCAGATCGTCGTACGCGCCCCGGAGTCCAACGGCACTCGCTCCGTCCTCGAGTTGATCGTGTTACGCAACCAGGGAACCCTCACCCGAATCACCAATGACACTGCCCATCCGGTATGGCAAAGCGCCATCCCGCCCGGCGCGGTGAATCTTCAAGCTGGAGACAGTGACATCAGCGCGGCGGCCGTGTACCGCCGCGGGGACTCGGTAGCCGTGCTGGCACCCGTCGAGCCCGGCGAGAAGCGAATTGTCTTCAGCTACCTGCTGCCGCCCGCGACATCGAGGGTGTCCTTTCCCATCGACCAGGCTGTGGGACGACTGCAGGTGTTGATCGAGGATACAACTGCGATCGTTGAGGAGGGCCCGGTTGCCTACCTGGGGGTGGAGGCGGTGGAGAGGTTGCGGCTTGCGAACTTCGAAGGCCTCACCGTTCCCATGGGCTCCACCGTCGTGTTCCGGTTGTCCAATCCGGGTTTTGCGATGACCGAGCTTGCGCCGTTCGTCGTGGTGGTGGCGGCACTGGCGCTGTTTGGGGGTCTGTGGTGGTGGTGGCGGCGCCGCGCTCCCGTTGCGGCGGTGTTGGGCGACGATCCTGACGTGCTGGCAGGACAGATCGCCCTGCTGGACGACGCGATCGAGGCGAGAGCGGCCTCTGCGACTGATGCCGAACAGGCGGCCTACGCCAAGCGGCGAGCCGAGCTCAAAGCTCAACTTGTGGCCGCTCTTGCGCGGCGCGGTCCTCAAAGCTAGGGTATCCAGTAGAGAAAAAATCGGTGCCTGTAGCGAACGGGGGAGACGGAAGCCGGTGTGAGACCGGCGCGGCCCCGCCACTGTAACGGGCAAGAATCGGCCGGCTCATTAGCCACTGGGAAAACCGGGAAGGCGAGTCGGCGGCCCGAAGCCAGGAGACGTCTTCGTTCGCACCACCTCGAGGTCCCTCGTGGGAGGGATGGTGGAATGAGTCGATCACTCCTGTCTTCCGAACGCGCTCGCGACTTTCCTGAAGCGGAAAGCGTGAGCGTTTTGCGTTGCTGCGTTCTCGCGGTCGTCATCGGTCTCGGCGCGTGCGCTTCCGAAGAGTCTCAACAACGAGAAGGCGTCTTCGACGATCTCGGCCGGTTCGTTACCCTCGACCGTCCGGCCCAACGCATCGTTTCCCTCTCGCCTGCCACCACGGAGCTACTCTTCGCCATCGGCGCCGGGGATCTGATGGTGGGTCGCACACGCTGGGCGGAATACCCTCCCGCAGCACTCGACGTGCCGAACGTGGGTGACGGTCTCGACCCCAACGTCGAGTTGATTGCCGCACAGCAGCCGGATCTGGTCGTATTCTATGCCTCCCCCTCGAACGCACAGGCGATCGAGTTGCTGGATCGGCTCGGGATCGCGTCGGTCAATGTCCGTATGGATAGCCTGGGTAGCGTTCCCCGCGCCGCGCGTCTGCTGGGTGGACTCAGCGGCACCGGCTCGCGAGCCGACAGCATGGCCAACGCGTTCCAGGTACGACTCGATTCCGCCCGCGGTGCGTCCGGGATCGGCAGTGGGCCGCGAGTCATGATTCTGAGTTGGGACAACCCACCGATCATCATCGGCGCGCTCAGTTTCTTGAGCCAGTTGTTGGGACTCGCCGGTGCCATGAACGTCTTCGCCGATGTGGAGCGTCCCTCAGCGACGGTGACCATGGAGACGATTGCCGAGCGCAACCCGGAACTCGTGTTGCTGGTCGGCGGCAACGAGCTCCCCGAGTTTGCGGAGCGACCCGAGTGGCAGGTCGTCCGGGCCGTGCGCGAGCGCCGCTTCGTGCGCGTCGAAGGAAGCGAGTTCAGTTGGCCCACGTTCCGGGCTTTGGAAGCAGTCGGACGCCTCCGCGCCGCCCTAGTGGCGGCGAGACAATGATGCGTTGGGTCGTCCTTGGCGTTAGCGCTCTGCTGGTAATTGCCCTGGCCGTTGCCGTAGGTCCGGCCCGCATTCCCATCGCCACCGTTGCGGAGAACCTCGTGGGACGCGGCGACTCCACGTCACTCGCCATCGTGCGCGAACTGCGACTGCCGAGGGCGCTCCTGGCGTTTGCCGTGGGAGGGTGCCTGGCGGTCACAGGGGCCGTGCTCCAGGCGTTAGTGCGAAATCCCCTCGCCGACCCCTACCTCCTCGGTCTCTCGGGAGGTGCCGGTCTCGCCGCCGTGCTGGCGATTGCCTTTCGTCTCGGCGGAGCGTGGGCGATACCCGCGGCGGCGTTCGTCGGTGCTCTGGCCGCCATCACCCTCGTCTATCGCCTGGCGCTGGTGTCCGGCGCCGTGCTCGATACCCGCGTGCTGATTCTGGCGGGAGTGGTGGTGAGCGCGTTTACCGGAGCGCTACTCGGTGCCGCCGCATCGCTCTCTTCCGCGGCGGAGCTGCGCAACGCGATGCTCTGGTTGCTCGGCGGCTTTGACGCCGCGTCGTGGCGCGCTTTCAGAGTCTTCGTCGTGTACGCGGTTGTACCGTTGGGGTTGCTCTTCTACTGGAGCCGACCTCTCGATCTCCTCTCTCTTGGCGAGGAGCCGGCGCAGTTTCTGGGCGCCGACGTGGAGCGGTTAAAGCGATTGTTGTACGTGGTGGCCTCGCTCCTGACGGCGGCATGCGTTGCCGTGTCCGGCGTCATCGGTTTCGTGGGGCTCGTGATCCCACACGCCATCCGCATGATCTGGGGCCACGCGCATCGCACACTGCTTCCCGCTGCCTTCCTGCTTGGCGGCACGCTGCTAACGGGCGCCGATGCCGTGGCCCGTACGGCGTTCGCACCACAGGAACTTCCGGTGGGCGTCGTCACCGCCCTGGTCGGCGTGCCCGCGTTCGCCGTGCTATTACGACGATGGGCGAAGTGATCATCGAACTGTCAGGCGTGACGTATCGCTATCCGGGCGCACCGTCGAACTCGGTCAGCTCGGTCGATCTCGAGATACGCGAGGGCGAGTTGGTGGGGATCGTCGGTCCGAACGGGAGCGGGAAGACCACGGTGTTGCGACTGCTCGCCGGCGCCCTGAAACCGCAGAGTGGGGAGTCGTTCGCGCTCGGAAGACCGGTGCGCAGCTGGAGACGCCGCGAGCTGGCCAGGGTGATCGGTGTCGTCGCCCAGCGGGAGGAGCCCGCGTTCCCCTTGAAGGTGGAGCAGGCGGTGCTGCTCGGCCGCTATCCGCATCTCGGTGCGCTCGGCGCGCCCGGTGAAAGAGACCGGGCGGTGGTTGCCTCCGCTCTCGAACGCTGTGATGTCGCCGACCTCCGGCAGCGGTGGATCGCTACGCTCTCAGGGGGCGAGTGGCAGCGCGTGCGTATCGCCAGAGCCCTTGCACAAGAACCCCGTGCGCTGCTGCTCGATGAAGCCACGGCGAATCTCGACATCCGGCACGAGATGGAGGTTTTCGAGCTGTTAGCCGAACTCGTGCGGCGGGAAGGCATCGGTGGTGTGCTCGTCACGCACCATGTCAATCACGCGGCGCGGTTCGTGGACCGGATCATGGTCATGGATAAGGGCGCAGCATGTGCCGTCGGCCCACCGGCCGACGTGTTGCAGCGGGACGTGCTCGAGAACGTCTTTGGGTGGCCGGTCGATGTCATCTCGTGGCGTGGCGTACCGCAGTTTGTGCCGTTGAGGAAGGAGGAGAGGTGACAGGGGGG
>JBDHFY010000003.1:0-80810 GCA_039590195.1 Gemmatimonadota bacterium
TGATCACCAGGACGAAGGTAGACCTGGCCTGAGGCATTGCCGGATATCATGACTGCGACCTTGGGGTCGCGGCGCCAAAGGATGGGGTGCCTCAAGGTAGGCAGTCCGACATCCTCCAGGGCAATGCTCAAGTCGGCGTGAAGATCGATTTTCGCTGCCCCATGATCGCTGGCTAGGGCAATCAGATGATCGCCGCTAAAGCCACCGCTCCGGGCATATCGGCCGAGTATCTCATCAAATCGACGATAGCAGTCCAGGACCCTTGGATGCCAGGGATCGTAGGAGTGTGTGACGCCGTCGAGCGCAGGAAAGACGGCGAACACCAACCGGCATCGGAGGCGAGAGATTTTCTCGAGTTCGCGACCCACGGAGCGATCGACCGCTTCGTACCAAGTTGTATAGTGTGCCTGCCCACCCAACACGAGCCTCGCGAGCGCGACGCGCTCCCGCCCGGGCGCCAAACCCCTGGAGAAAGGTGTGCAGAGCGCTATCGAATCACGCTCGAAGTCAAAAAGGCAGCGGATGTGTGGGGGGACGTCCGTGTTAAGCAATCCACCCTGCACGCCGCAGTAATTTCGGACGTGCTCTCGATCGCGTATCCAGCGGCCACTGTATCGCTCGAGATCGATCCACCGTATGCCGGGTACGTGGGCGGTCCCGGGATAACATCCAGTCAGGAATGGCAGGTAGGCCACGCCGGTCGTGGAGGGGAATACGGTGGTTGCCGGAACGGTGCCGCCCGGCTCGAGCACATACCGGCTGATGTTGGGTAGGTCGCCCGCCGAAGCAAGGGATTCGAAAACGTCGGGGCGGGCGCCGTCAAGGATCATGATGGTCGCTCGACGGTCAACTGTTGTCATTCGGCCTCGCGGTTTCGCTGGGTCTTCACGACAGACGCGTGCACTTGCGTGATGTGCGACCGGAAAGAGCATTTTGGCTTTTCCTGCTAGCCAAGTCTAAACACTCGGCCAATCTATGGCCACACACTGCTTTGGCGAGGGTGAAACGAACCCTCGAGCCCCAACAGTGTCAGGGACGTCGTAAAGATGATGTTCGTCCGCGGCAAACGGACATGTAGGCCGAGACCCGGACGGGTTGAGCCAGAGTAGCGTGCAGGTCGCGCTGGATGCCGGGGTGCGCTTGCAGAGCTCGATTAAGTCCACCCGAGGGCGGCGGACTCTTTGAGGAGTAATAACAAGAGGTGAGAAAACCCTACCGCCGTCGGTGGGATGGGGTAGGGCCTTCTCGCTTCCTATTCGTATCGCAACGCCAACATCGGATCCACCTTCGTTGCTCGGTGCGCCGGTATGTAACTGGCGAGCAATGCCACCACGGCCAGAAGTGCAGCCACCCCAACAAATGTCGGCGGGTCTGTTGCGCTCACGCCGAAGAGGAAGCTCTCGACCAAACGACTCAGGGCGAAGCCGCCGCCGACGCCGATCACGACGCCCACCACGGCCAACCGCATTCCATGACCGACGACTAGCCGAAGCACGTCGCCCGTTCCGGCACCGAGAGCTGCGCGAATGCCGATCTCCTGCGTGCGCTGCGACACCGTGTAGGACATGACACCATAGATCCCTACGGCTGCGACCAGCAGCGCGAGCAAACCGAGCGTGCCGATCATCGTCGCAGTCGTCCGCTCCTGGGCCAAGGCCCGGCCGAGGTGCTGGGACAACGTTCGCACTCCCACCAACGGCATTGTCGCGCTGAGACTGCGAACCTCACTGCGAATGGACGGGAGTATCACCGTCGGATCGCCCGCCGTTCTCACGGCGAGCGTCACCGCCTGCTGGTACGCCTGCGGGAGGGCAAGATACATGTAAGGGATCGGACCCTCCCGCACGCTGCGGTACTTGCCGTCCGGGACCACCCCGATTACCTCGTACCATTGTTCGGGGGCGCCGGGGCCAGGAAGATTGATGCGCTTGCCCAGCGGGTTTTCTCCGGGCCAGTAACGCTCGACAAATGTCTCATTGACGATGACGACGCGCGGTGCCGACGCGTCGTCACGCTCGGCGAAGCGTCTGCCGGTGAGCAGGGGCATCTGGAGCGTACGGAAAAACCCCGGACCGACGACGTTGTAGTTGAGCTCCATGTCCTCGCCGTCGTCCGGCTGATAACCCTCCACGGCCGCTCCCCGACGCCTTCCACCAGATTGCACCGGATAAAATGCGGCGAGCGAGGTGGCCTGCACTCCGGGCAATGTCGACGTACGCTCCAGGAGCTGACGGTAGAACTGTTCTCCTTGTTCTTGACTCATGCCCTGGCGGCCGACATTGAGCGTGGTCAGTATCACGTTGTCCGCGTTGAAGCCCAGTTCCGTGCCGTAGGCCGCCTGCAGGCTTCGCACGAACAGCCCGGCCCCGATGAGCAATATCAGGGAGCTTGCGACCTGTAGCACCACCAGGACGTCTCGCACACCGTACCGCCGTCCCGTCGCTGCGATTCCCTCGTCCGTGTTGTGCAATGTTGGCACGAGGCTTGGTCTGGATGCGTGGAGCGCCGGAATGGCGCCAAAAAAGAGTCCCGTGAGTAGGGAGACCGCCAACGTGAAGCCGAAAATGCGCCCGTCCATGGTTAGCTCGGAGACAGTCACGAAGCGCGAAATCGCGGACGGCAAGCCCAACGGCACCAGAAGTTGGCCGATCCAATACGCAAGTGCGAGCCCCACCGATCCGCCAAGCAAACTCAAGATCGCACTCTCAGTCAGCATCTGGCGAATGAGTCGACCTCTTGCCGCGCCGATGGCGATGCGAATCGCCACTTCCTGTCTCCGCCTCTGTGCCCTGGCCAGAAGGAGATTGGCCACGTTCGCACACGCAATGAGCAGCACGAGTCCCACGATGGCCATGAGGAGCCGCGCGCGCCCTACGGTTCTTGCCATCAGGCCGCCGCCGACTGCCGCTTCACTCGCCGGAAGGACCGTCATGGGCCGCGGCTCATCCGGCTGACTGAGCGTACCGAGGTTGGTCTGCGGGTATTCGGCCGCGAGGCGCTGCATGATGGCGGTGACCTCCGTTTGCGCCTGCTCAATGGTCGCCCCCGGCGCCAAGCGACCCACGACCCCCAACCACCGCCCACCTCGCATCTCGAACACGGGAAACTGTTGAAAGGCCGGGTTGGTTTGCCCCACCATCTTGAGAGGCAGCCAGATGTCCGGCGTGGAACCCAAGCTCGTTCCCGTGAACGCTTCCGGCGCGACGCCTACCACCGCGTAGGGCACCCCATTCAAGTTCACGGTCTGCCCCACGATTGAGCGTTCTCCGCCGAACCGCCGTTGCCATAGACCGTAACTCAGCACGGCAACGGGATGGGCGCCCGGTGTCACGTCGTCACTGGGCGTGAAGACCCGGCCGAGGGTCGCCGTGACTCCCAAGACGCTGAAGTAATTACCCGTCACCAGTGCACCGTTGATCTGCTCTGCGATTCCAACGCTTGCCAAATCCAACTGGGCCGGTTGGCGAAATGCCGCGAGGTCGGCGAACGCGTCACTCTGCTCCCGGAAATCGACATAGTCGGGGTAGGACGACGAGCCGTAAATGCCGCTGCTGAAATCGCTGGTGTACAGTGCCACGACCTCGTCAGGGTCAGCGATCGGGAGCGGCCGCAGCAGGACTTGGTTGATCAGGGTGAAGATCGCCGTGTTGGCGCCGATACCGAGGGCGAGCGTCAAAGTCACCACCGCGGTAAAGCCGGGGTACCTGACCATCGTGCGAACGGCGTAGCGGACGTCCTGCAGCAGGGTTTCCATCATGACTCCCTTCCCGGTTCTGGTAGGTTGGTGGCGTGGAGGGGATGTTCTGAAAGCGCTGCGCAGTGCTGCCAGTCGTTCGGGGACGGCGCTCGTGAGGAGATCGAGCCCTGTGCGGAGCCACAGGCGCATCACCCCGGATATTCCGTCCTGCGCACGAGCATAGCGGTGCTGATCGCGGAAAACTTCCATCATTTCACCACGAGCCTCGCGCCGGAAGTGAGGCGAGTACGAGAAGAGCAACATCCCGTAAACGCGCTCGGAGGTCGACGGGCGACACCCGCTCCGGTTCGCCTCGCCGGTCATGGCGTCGGCGCCCCATTGGGCGTGTCGCTGTGGTGGCTCCCGACCGCCACTTCGCCCGCAGCAACGCGCCGGCCGAGCGGAGTGAGTCGATAGTACTGTCGGTCCTCACCATCGAGCTCTGCCACGGGTCGGCGATCTCCCCGCTCGACGATGCCCATCCTTCGCATCTCTTGCAGCGTGCGGTACAAGGTGCCCGGTCCGAGGATGGCCGAGCCTCGCGCGCGCCCTTGCACGGCCTGCATGATCTCGAAACCGTGCCGCTCCGCTTCGCTCAGGACGAGGGCGATGACGGACGCCACGGGGGGCATTCGGGTCAGCTCATGTGATGTCACTACGGCGTGGCTGAGGACCATAAACGCTCCTTGATCGTTACTCAGCGAACGACTTTAGGGTCGGACAGGAGATGGCCGGCTTCCGCATCGCGCACCAGCGCCGCCATGCGCGCCGCTTCGGCCGCCGCGACCTGTTTGCCGAACGGCGTGATCCGGTAGTACCGCCGGCGCTCGTCGTCGGATTCGGCGGCGGGACGATGTGCGGACGGCTCGATGAGACCGAGTTGCTGCAGCTCTTTGAGCGTGCGGTATAGCGTGCCCGGGCCCAGAACGGATCGTCCACTCGCACGCTTGGGCACCTCCTGCATGATGCCATAGCCGTGGCGCTCCTCCTCGTTGAGAATCAGCAGGATGGCGAACACGACCGGCCTCAGCGGCGTGAGCGTCTCTGGGTCCGGCTGAGGGCCTTTGGCTGCCATGGCGCCTCCATTTCAGGAATCTTCGTCAGTAGATATATCCGCTAGTGGATATATCCGGTGGCGGCCATAATAGCTTCTTCTCGGCGTGGGGTCAAGGCGCGGGCTGCCAGTGGCCGGCTTCCTCCTGCCAACCATCGCGCTGACAAGGTGCCACCCTGGCGGTCCGTTAGTTGTTGGAGTACAATGAGTTACGTGACTCACCCGGCTGCCGTATTCCTGGCGACCGTCGCGCCGGGATGCACCGTTACGGCAATACGAGAACCGGAGGAGGGTGGATGACGGCGACAAATCAAAGCGGACATACGGCGGGTTGGTGGGCCCGTGGCTTGTTGTTCGAGAACTGCTCCTGCCAGGTGGTTTGCCCCGGCCACGTGCATTTCTCCCAGCTGTGCACCTACGACCCATGCGCCGGCTATTGGGCCGTTCGGTTTGAGGACGGGGAAATCGATGGCGTGTCGTTGGCTGGCGTCATTGCGGTGATTGTCTACACCAGTCCGCAACACATGATCGAGGGCAACTGGACGCAGGTGCTCCTCATCGATGAGACGGCTTCGCGCGAACAGCGGCGGGGTGTCGAACACATTCTCACCGGCAAGGTCGGTGGACCGTGGGCGGTGCTCGCGCAGTTTGTCGCGAAGCAACTCGACACGCGTTACGTGCCGATTCGTATCGACGACAACGGGAGTACCAAGTCCGTCATGATCGACGGACTACTCGACTCCAGCATCCAAGCCATCCGGGGTCGGGACAAATCGAAGACCGTGACGTTCGAGAACATGTTCAACCAGATTCACGCCCCGTCGCAGGTCATCGCGACGGGGGGCGCGCGATATGACGACGGCGAGATCGTGGTGAAGAACGACCAGACGCACGCGCTCTACTCGAACTTTGACTGGGCCGTGTCGCCATCGTAGGTGGTGGGATGTCAATGGGGATTTCGACTGCGGATCTGATGAAGCGAGATCGAAACATCCTGCTGGCATCGGCGGCAACCGTGTGCGTGCTGTCCTGGCTCTTTCTGGCATACCAGCACGCATCGTTCGCGTTCGTTCGCCATCCGCTCGGTGCGCCTCATGCCGTGGCGTTCGGGCCGGGCCCGTTAGCGTTGGCGTTCGTCATGTGGATGGTCATGATGGTGGCCATGATGCTTCCGCCGGTGATGCCGTGGATCACGCTCTTTGCCACGATGAGCAGGAGTCAAACGGTCGGGGAACAACGGAACATACCGGTCGTGTTGTTTGGCGCCGGATATTTTGCCATCTGGGCGGCGTACAGCATGGGTGCGGCACTTCTTCAACTGACGCTACAGCAAAGCGATCTGCTGCGGTTTGTGGAGTTCGACACGGGAGCGCGGGTGGGGGGTGCGCTCATCGTGGTGGCCGGTCTCTTTCAGCTGACGCCTCTCAAGGCGGCGTGCCTCAAACACTGTCGCACGCCGCTCGGCTACTTTCTCTCGCATTGGCGGGACGGTCCCGTCGGTGCGTTCCAGATGGGGTTTCGCCACGGGGTCTTCTGTGTTGGGTGTTGTTGGGCATTGATGGGGCTGATGTTTGCGCTCGGTGTGATGAATCTGCTGTGGATGGCGGTGCTGACATTGATGGTCTGCGTCGAGAAGATCGCACCGCGTGGTCAAGTGCTGAGCCGGGTGTTCGGCTACCTGTTTGTTGGCTGGGGGATGTGGTTGGTGGCGATGTGAAAGGGCCGCGTGCTTCCAGCGATCGGCTGTCGGCTGTGATGTGGCAACGACGGTTGAGGGCCGAGGAAAGCAGGATCGGGAGAGCAGAGACTAAGGTCTGGAGAATATCGTCAGATCGGCTTGAACAGATCGGGTAGCACGATCTCGAGCCCGTCGTCCACTCCCTCCGGCTTCCACCCCACCCGCTCCCGTTCAATCCCTGGAAACTCCGCTTGCGGCTCCCACACTTCAACGAGGGCGGTCTCGGGATCGACTATCCAGTAGGTGGGAACTTTCACTTCCTGATACAGCCGGCGCTTCGTGAACCGGTCACCGCGGGCGGTCGACGGGCTCAGGACCTCGATGACGAGCAGCAGGTTTTGCATGTTGCGCCAGTCCATCGAGCGCGCCTCGTCAATGCGGACGACGAACACATCCGGCTGGACGAGCGTATCGACGCTCCAGGAAATGTCCGCCGGCGAGTGAAACACGTGACCGATAGGATGCGTCTCGAGGTAGCCCCGTAGGGCGAGGTACAGGCGGCCCACTATCTCCTGGTGCCAGGCCCGCGGCGCAGGGGTCACCAACAGCTCGCCGCGGACAGTCTCGTAGCGCTTGCCGTCGTCGGGGAGGGCGCGGACCATCTCGGCCGAGTAATACGCGGGGACAGCCATGCCCATAAGCTCGCCTCGGCGGTGGGAGGGACGCAATACGGTGCCACGGCAAATGATGGTACCGCTGAGGCCCGGAAGCGTCACCAGTTTTCTGGGGCTAGTAGCGTTCTCACGCGGTAACGTTCTTGGCATGGGCGTGCGAGCCAGCCTGTTGAGTCCCGCGCTGAGAGGGCGGGCCCTTCGGCGCAAGCTTGAGCGACAGCCCGCCGAGCCGCGAGCTTAGTCGCGGTTGCAAAACCGCCGAGCGCGGGCTCTCAGCCCTGGACTCAACCCATCCCTCACTCCACCCGCAACACCTTCATCGGATCGATGCGAGTCGCGCGCCGGGCCGGCACATAGTTGGCCAGCATGCCGATGATCCCGAGGATGGCCGGAACGCCGAGGAACGTCACGGGGTCGAGCGTACTGATCCCGAACACCAGGCTCTGGAGCAAGCGGCTCAGCAGGGCTGCGCCCGCGAGGCCCACGATGGCACCGAGCACGACGAGTTTCCCCCCGTGGCTCAGTATCATGAGCCGCACGTGGCCGGCGCGGGCGCCCAAGGCCATGCGAATGCTGATCTCGCTCGCGCGTTGCGACACAGCGTACGACATCACGCCGTAGATACCGACGGCGGCCATACACAGAGCAAAGACCGCGAACGCGACGAACAAGCTGATGAGGGCGTAACCGGTTGCCTCCGCGTCGTACAACGCCTGCTCCATCGTGCGCACGTCGTCGACAGGCTGATCGGGGTCGAGTGACCAGACGGCGTTGCGCACGGCGCCGCTGAGAGCCAGCGCGTCTCTCTGTGCCCGCGCGAGCACGACCAGTGTTGCCAGTGGGTTTTGCGCGAAGGGGAGGTAGATCATCGGCTGAACCCGCTCGTCGGAGGTGCTGCTGCGCGTATCGGCCACGACACCCACGATTTGCACCCACGGCGCGGTTTCGTCGACGCCGATACGGAAGCGCCGCCCGATTGGGTCCTCGTCCGGCCAATACCGCCGGGCTGTTTCCTGGGCGATGACCGCGACCTCGAACGAAGCGTCGGTGTCGTTGGTCGTGAACGTGCGCCCGCTTACGGTAGGGATTCCCAAGACGTCGAAGTACTCCGGCGTCACGACGCTCGTGCGCCCGGTCGGCCGGTCCGCCTCGTCGACGGGAGGCTGGCCCTCGATCTCGAACGACCGGCGGGCCGCATTTTCCGCCACCGGGCGAACAGTTGCCAGCGCCACGCTTGCGACGCCGGGCAGACCCTCGACGCGTTCCGTCAGTTGCTCGAAGAATTGTCGCCGAGCGTCATCGTCGCCGTACTTGCTTTCGGGAAGGCCGATTCGCACGGACAGGATGTTCGTGGCATCGAAACCCAGCTCCCTCTGCTCCAACTGGATCACAGAGCGGACGAGGAGGCCGGCCACAACCATGAGCATCAAAGCGAGCGATACTTGAGCGCCCACCAACACCCCCCGGGTCCGATTCCCCTTGCGCCCGCCACTCCGTGCGCTTCCCTCCTTCAACGCAGCTCCCACGTCCTCGGCCGACGTCTTGAGTGCCGGAAGGAGCCCGAAAGCTAGAGGAGTGATCAACGACACGATAAGCGTAAAGAACAGCACATTCCCGTCGATCTCGGCCATCATGAACACGACTTCGCGGCCATTCGAGATGGTGACGAGCCCTTGCATGAGGCCGCGAGAGAGACCCAATCCGATGGCGGCCGAAAGGCCAGCGATGACGAAGCTCTCGGTGAGCAGCTGCCGCACGAGGCGCACCCGGCCGGCCCCCAAGGCCGCGCGCACGGCCATCTCGCGGCTGCGAGCCGACGCGCGCGCAAGCAACATGTTCGCGACGTTGGCACAGGCGATGAGGAGGACGAAACCCACCGTCAAAACCAGCAAGAGCAGAATGGTCTTGGCCTCGCTGTCCAGCAGCCCGTCCTCCGCAAGAAACGCGTGAGGCTCCCAGCCACGATGGGTGGCCGGATATTCCTCGGCGAGCCGTGCCCCGATGGCCAGGATTTCGTCGTAGGCCTGTTGGCCCGTCACCCCCTCCTTGAGACGACCTGTGAGGAACAGGTTGCGCTGCTCCCGGCTCACCTCGCTGGCTCGATCGAGATCGAGGGGAAGCCAGACTTCTGCTTCGGCGAGTTCGGCGAACTCCATCTCCGGTGATATCACACCCACGACCGTGTATTCGCGCCCATCGAGCCGGAGCTGAGATCCGACGACCTCTTCCCGCCCGGCGTACTGTCGAATCCAGAACCCGTGACTCAGCATGGCGACTGGCGGTGCCCCCGGCTGGTCCTCGCCTGGGAGGAAGCCTCTCCCCGTTACCGTCCCGAGTCGCCACACATCGAGAAGGTTGTCTGTCACCCGGTACCCGTCGACGCGCAACGGCTCGCCCCCGTTCGTGAGAGCCCACTGTCCGCCCCGCCACGCTGCGATGCCCTCGAAGCTCTGGCTCTGATCCCGGAAGTCGAGGAAGTCGGGGAAGGAAAACGATCCCCGCTCGATACCCAGCTGAGCGTTGGCATTCCGGAAGATCACTGCCGTCTCCGCCTCGTTCATGGGGAGATCGGCGAACACCAGGGCATTCACCAGGCTGAAAATGGCCGTGTTGACGCCTATAGCGAGCGCGAGCGTCACGGTGGACACGGCGGTGAAAGCCGGATTCTTGATGAGCGAACGAATACCGTAGCGCAGATCCTGGAACACGGTTTCCATGGGCTGTTTACTCCGGGGTTTCGCCCCGCGCGGCGGGCGGGTACGGATCGCCAGGTTGGGGGCTGCGGACTTGACTACCTGCCGCCAGTACCACCGCCTGGCGGCGTCGGAACCGTCGGCCTCGCGGCGGGCGAGGAACGCCTCTTCGAGGTCCCCGAGCTGCTGATCCCGGTACGGACCGGCCGAGAGGAATGCGATGAGAAGACGCGCCAGGGCTGGTGGTGTGGCCTGCCTACGTCGGGGGAGGCGTATCATCGGCCGAACATTCCTGGGTCCAGGTCCAATCCCTCCTGGAGGTTCGCGATCATTTCATCGGAACGCCGGAGGGCCATCAAGCCGGACAACTCGAGCTGGTAGTAGCGCTTGGCCCGCCCACCCCGCTCAGGCGTGGGGTCGCCCAACGCGGAGGCCACATATCCCTTCCGCTCCATGCGATCCAGCGCCGAGTACACGGAGCCGATCCCCACTTCGCGGCCCGTCCGGGCCTCGATCTCCTCCCGGATGGCCATGCCGTAAGCACCGTCCCGAAGCCGAGCCAGCGCCAACAGGACGACCTGCTCGAACTCTCCTAGAAATCCGCCCTTGGGCATGGTCACCTCATTTTTTCGGCAAATTTGAGTAAATCTAGTATGGGACCTTACGGAGGAGTGCTCGGCAGGGTTTCAGGTGGAGGCTGGTGAGGAGTCGGACGGCGGTGTGGGCGTTGTCTGACGTTTAGCCGTGCTGCCATGGTCCCGAATCTGTCAATCACCCGGAGTGGTATAATTCCGTATGTCTGAGCGGATTGCCCACCCGAGCGAGTTAGATCGTCGTGGAACTGTTTGAGCAACTACAGCGCACCCTCGGTGCCGCCTACACCGTGAAAGAGGAACTCGGCGGCGGCGGCATGTCCCGGGTGTTCCTGGCCCACGACAACGAACTCGACCGGAAGGTCGCCGTTAAGGTACTCCACTCAGACCTCGTCGCCGGGGTTTCTGCCGAGCGGTTCAAGAGAGAGATCATGCTCTCGGCGAACCTCCAGCACCCTCACATCGTCGGTGTCATCAGCGCTGGCGAGACAGAGGGCTTGCCCTTCTTCGTCATGCCGTTTGTGGAAGGCGAGTCACTCAGCTTGCGCCTGTCAGGAAAGCGCAAGCTCCCGGTGCGGGAGAGTGTCAGCATTCTCAAGGATGTTGCCCGCGCCCTCGCCTATGCCCACGAGCGGGGGATTGTCCATCGGGATGTGAAGCCGGGGAATGTTCTCCTGGCGGGGGGGTCAGCGGCGCTCGCCGATTTCGGAGTGGCCAAGGCCATCCATCAGGCCCAGCATTCGGACGAGGCGGGCTCTACCGACCAGCTCACGAGCGTCGGTATGTCCCTCGGCACACCAACCTACATGGCCCCCGAGCAGATCGCGGGTGACGCTGATACCGATCACCGCGCTGACATCTATGCTTTCGGCATCATGGCGTACCAGATGTTGGCGGGCGCGCCGCCTTTTGCCGAGCGAACGGGACGGGCAATCCTCGCCGCCCATGTTACGGAAGCCCCCGTGCCCGTCACCGCCGTGCGACCGGATATTTCCGAGGGTCTCGCCGATCTCGTCATGCGCTGCATCGAGAAGGACCCCGCACGCCGGCCCCAATCGGCCAGGGAGATCGTTGCTGTGCTGGACGATCCCGCGTTCGTGACGGGGTCGTCGCACGCACTCTCTTCACACGGTCTCGGCGTGGGTTTCGGACAGTTCGCCAAGCAGCGCCTCGTGGCCGGCCTGGCCGCCCTCGGCATCGTGGTAGCCGGACTCGCTTACCTGCTTGGGTCAGGTTCGAACGGCGCCGGAGCGAGCGCGCCTCCACCCGGGGCCATTGCGGTGCTGCCGTTCGTCAACGTCGGCGGCGATGAGGATAACGACTATTTCGTGGACGGCATGACCGACGAGCTGATCAGTGCGCTCAACAAGGTACCGGGCCTGCGCCTGGCTTCCCGCACTGCAGCGTTTGCGTTCAAGGATACGCGTGCGACGCCTCGAGAGATTGGAGAAACGCTCAACGTGGCGACGCTACTCGAGGGCACCGTTCGCAAGGCCGGAACTCGGCTCCGCGTGACGGCGCAACTCGTTTCCAGCGAGGACGGACTCTCCGTGTGGTCCGACACCTACGATCGGGAGATGAGTGACGTCTTCACCGTACAGGACAATCTCGCCCGAGCGATTGTCGGAGCCCTGCGGGAGCGCCTCGGGGGAGATGTTGCAGGTGATGTTCACCTGCAGAGGGGGACTCGAGATCTCGCGGCTTACGATCTTTACCTGCGGGGCCGGTTCTTCTTCCAGAAGCGCGGCGACGAAGCACTGCACCGCGCTCTCGCGTACTTCGAGCAAGCCGTAGCGCAAGATTCCGTCTATGCGGCTGCGTTTGCGGGGATGGCTGACGTGTACGCGGTGTTGCCCCTCTACAGCAGCGCAGCCGGAGACTCGCTGCTGCCGCTCGCCCTGAGGGCGGTAGACCGAGCCATTGCGCTGGACAGTATGTTGCCGGCAGCCTACACGTCGCGCGGCGGCATTCTCAACAGCAGCTGGCGTTGGGAAGCGGCGGCGCGGGACCTTCAACGGGCAATCGAACTCGATCCCAAGTACGTGACGGCCTATCAGTGGTACGGGGAGAATCTCCTCTTGAATGGGCGAGTCGAGGAGGCCATTGCCAATTTCCAGAGGGCGGCGGAGCTCGACCCTTTTTCCCCCATCGCAACGGCACTGCACGGTGTGGCCTTGGGTATCATCGGATCGTCAGACGAGGCGGTGCAGACGCTGCATAGGGCTGTGGAAGTCGATTCTTCCCTCGCAGCGACCCGACTCATGCTCGGGACCGTGTATCTGTACGGGGGAAGAGGGACGGATGCCGTCCGTGAACTCGAGGCGGCCCGAGTGATCGGAGATGTCCCGGCGGTGCAGGGCATGTTGGGCTACGCCTACGCGGTGACGGGGCGGACCGAGGAGGCCCGCGCCCTGCTCGCGTCGCTCACGGCTGCAGGGCCCGGTTCCGGGCGTGCAGCCGCCGTCGCGCGGATCCATCTGGGACTCGGCGATCCTTCGGCGGCCCTCTCGTGGCTCGATCGGGCGGCGGACCTCAGAGATCCATTCTTCGGCTCGGAGCCGATCGCCTCGCCGATCTTCGATTCGCTGCGCGACGATCCCAGATTCACTGAGATATTAAGGAAGGTGAACCTGGATGTCGGGCGTTTGACTAGGCCGAGATCCTAGGTAGGCTCAGGAGCGACCAGCTCCCAGCTCCCCGCTCCCCGCTCTGTCTTTTGTCAACTTGCCCACCCCTGCCAAATTCCCAAATCGAGCAGGATGTTGAGCACCCAATGCACGAGGGTCACGGGGATGATGCTTCTTGACTCGAGCGCGATGGTGCCCGCGGTGATCCCCCAGAAAAGCGTGCCCCACAACTCCGGCAACGGCTTGCCCAGGTGCCACGCGGTGTAGGAGAGCATGGAGATGAAGATGGCGTAGTAGCCGAAGACCAACGGTCCCTTCACACCCACCACCCCGGGTGGCGCGTCGCGATCCTTGAATTGGAATAGCCCGAACAACAGATAACCGCGAAACGTGAACTCGATCACCAGGAAGAACACGAACTGCCCAACGCCGGTGAAGTCCCGAAACAGTGGGTACGTTGCCTGCATACCGGCGTCACGCAAGCCGAAGAAGAACGCCGGCAAACTGACGGCGAAGAGGACACCGGCCGCGAGCCACGCGAGAGTTCTGCGCTCTTTGGGTGGGAGGCAGAGTCCGTAGTCTTTGAGATCCTGCTTCAGCACGAGCTTGATCAGCAGGATGGGGATGACCACCAGGAGAAACGCCCCAGCGAAGAAGCTGATCCACTCCTGATCCCATGGGATTCCCGGGATGATCTGAGCACGCGCGTCGGGATCGCTACCCGGGCCCTTCCATCCGTCCCACAGCACCGAAAGCCATGTGAGCTTCCCGTGCACGCCCCACAACATGATCAGGACGAAGGCGCTGCCCAGGATGATTCCCACCGGGTCGTGGAAGAGGCGGAAGACGGTGTTCACGATGAGCTTGAGCAACGTCTTCAAGTTCGGCTTCTCGATCTCACTCTCCGGTACGTGGAGTAACCGAGGCCACCGATCGTCCGAGCGTTCCTGCGGCGGTTTACTGACGGTTTCCATGAGCTACGCCCCCATCGTGTCCGAACGAGATTCCATCAGCCGAGCCGCAGGCGCCGACGGTACAGCGCACCCACGAGAAAGTTGATGAGCAGCACCAACACGCCAGCGGGAATGACGCCGGCGAGTAGCGCACCGACCCAGGGATTGTCGGGGACCGGCAAGGTGTCAAAGTACCAGAACATGTTGCCGCTTAGGTGATTGATCGTCTCGGCCGCAAACCCGACCGCTCCACCCAGCACGAATTGGACAATCGCCGGCAAGCCGGCGGACCAGAGTGCGATGGATGCCATGATGCCGCCGTAGATACCGACGATGACGATGAAGATGATCCACCAAGGTGTGAAGTGGAACCAGTTGGCGAGCGCGGCCAAACCCTCGGTGAGTATGCCGAACAGGATGCCGAGGGAATACGTCTTGATGGCGCGATCTCTGAGCGGTTCGTGGATGATCCGCCTGGCCTCTCCACGCTGCCGCCAATCGCGCACCGAGCGTCGCATGCCTTCCGGCAGGTCTACCTGGGCGGACCAGCCGAGATCCCGCTGTGCTGCCGCCGCGGTGGCGGCCCAGAAACGCTGGCGTATCTCGCGAACCTTGTCTCGCGTCAGCATGGGCCGTCCGCGAGTGAACTTGTGGAGCCACTCCACCAGCACGGCCATCACACTCAGCACGAAATGGGGCGTGATGAGCGGAATGCGAATCTTCTTGTTCAATGCATCGGCGATGATGGAAATAGACTCCTTCGCACGACGAGGAATCGGGTCGGCGAAGAGGTACTTCTTGCCCACCACACCGTCGGTTTCAGCTGCCGCGATGAGCCCTCGAACCAGGTCGCCCACGTAGACGAAGGAGAGAGTTTTCGTTTTGAATCCCACCCGGGGTGCCAGCCCGGCATTCACGGGCCCGAACGTTCCCCCGGAAAGATCCAATTCGCCCTCGCCGTACACGGCGACCGGTCTCGCAATCGTCACCGGTAGGCCCTTGTCAACGTACTCTCTGGCGACCGCTTCGGCGTCGAGCTTCGATTTGCCGTACCAGGAAACCGGATTGGCAGGCTTGTTTTCGTCAATCAGCGTATCGCCGGTCGCCGGTCCCCCCGCCGCCAGGCTCGATGTGAATACTACGCGACGGAGGCGGTCGGTCCGGTGTCTCGTGACGGCTTCGAACACGTTTCGGGTCCCGTCGACGTTGGCATCCCGAAATTCCTTTTCTGAGGTGCCGAGTAGCACGGCGGCCAGGTGAAATACGAACTCGACGTCCTCGAGCCCGACATCCAAGGATGCCGGATCCCGGATGTCTCCCATCACCAGTCGGAGGCGCGTTCCAAACCGATCGAATAGCGGCCTCAGCGAGCGCGTATCGCTCGTGGGGCGGACGAGCCCGACGACATAATCTCCCCTTTCCAGCAAAGCCGTGATGAGATGGGCTCCGATGAATCCGTTCGCACCCGTAACAAAAACCTTTGCCATGTCTCTACTCGCCTCCGCGGTTCGCACCTTCTTTGAGAGTCTGCATCCGGTGCGTATTCGAGATAATCGTCAGGCACTTCAAGACCGGCTGGAAGATCCGGCGTCGTCGCGCGGCCTTTTGCAGGATACGCCGCCTCGTGTGGGTACCGAGGTCGCTGAACGGAATCGGGAGGCCCACGAGGATCGGCGCCACCCACTCCAGCAAGAAGAATCCGGCGCGGAGTTGGCCACGGGTCGTGTCCGCGCGCTTCGCCAGCTCATGGTCGGTGTCCACGGCCACTTGGATGGGATGATCATCGCTTTGACCCACCCGATGGATCATCACGTCGGCAAGCTGGATCATGGTCTCGAACTGCCGCGTGCTGAAAAAGCGGGGATTGTAGCGCGTCTTGACGGCGTGACGACGCGCGACCCATGCGAGAACTGCCGTCAAGGTGAGAACGGTACCGACGCCGAGTCCTATCGCATGGAACGGAACGAGTCCTTTGACTAGCCAGCCCAAGGCCAGGAGAACCCACGTCACGAAGCCGACATCTAGCGCCGAGCGGTTCTGGCGAACGCCTCCGGCGCCAAGCAGAAGCACGCCGCCCACCAAGGCCGTTGCACCGGTCAACAGGCCACCGACAAAACCGTCGGGCGTCAGCCCCGAGCGCCACACGGTGGCCGCGGCGGCGAACACCACCATTGCCCACCCCACCCACCTGCTGAGATCGCCGACGAAGGCCTCGACGACGCCCATACCGTATGGTCGCATCTGCCCTGTCACACTGCCTCCCTGATTCGTTCGCGAATTGGTCGAGATTTCCTGGTGAGCAGCCGTTCTGTCAGCCGGGTGAGCCATTGGAAGACGCCAAAGAGCCACTGGAAGCGGGACACGGGCCGAAAGCGCTTGTCTTGTTGCGAAGCAAGGGCCCGTGAGAAGAACCGGCTGATCCAGTAGAACTCCTCCATCCAGGCAAGGGTTACCACCGGCAGACGACCCACGTTACGCCACGGGTACCACGGAGTCAGATCGCCCCGTCGCGTGACATTGATCGGGCCCCACCGGTGCAGCGCTTCCTGTATCACGAAGTTGTGCGCCGGGTCGAGGCCCATCTTCTCGCCGGCGACCCAATCGAGGGCGAAGATGTTGTCGCTGGCAAAGATCGTCTTGGTGGAATTCGGATTGGCATCTCGCACGTGGCCCGTGAAACCGTCTCCGCTCGTCCACGCATCGAGCAAACCGAAATGTACCGGAAGACGGTCGGCCATGAGCGCCGCCGTCTGGTAGTACTCGATGCCCTTGCCGTGATAGTGTTTCATCTTGTCCCACTCCGGCAGGCACCCGTACACATTCTTGATGCAGGCCGTATAGAAGCATTGCCAGTGAGTTTTGTTCTTGGCGAACGATATCCGGTGATCGGCATCGCGCCACGTCTTGCCGACGACGTGGCGACCGAGCACGCTCCCGTAGTCAAACGGCACTCTCTCTTCCGTGAGATCCACTATACGATAACCGTTAGCACTGTACCCCACCATCTCGGCCACGGCCGTCACGGAGCGCCCACGATAGGCATAGTCGTACACGTTGTGGGATTCAACGATGGCAATATTGGTGAAACCCCGGTTCCGCATTCCGGCGATGAGACGCTCTACTAGCTCTGGATCGGTGTACACCGGGGAGTCCGTCTCCCGCACGGATGCCGTCATGATATTCGGCTTGATGACGATCTGGAACGACTCTCGGCGTTTCTTGCTGTTCCGCCAGTGCGCTTCGAGATGATCGTAGAAGCGAGATTCGCCGAGTGCCGTCTCCAGGGCGTCGAGCTTGGTCGACCCGCCGACCAGGTGAACGGTGGCATCACGCGAATAGACGGGGTGTCTCGTGGCCGTCACCGCCCGCCACCAAGAAGGACGGTCCGCCGGACGCCGTTCGATGTACGTCGCTGACGTTCATTGAGTTGCGGCCGCACGAGCGCCTGAGAACTGGCCGCCAAATAACTCGCCGATATCAGCAGCAGAGGCACCGTCGGTATCAAGAAATCGGTACGGATGGAAGCTGCGCAACGTTAAGTCATGGCGTGTGAGCGCGCTAGGTTGGTATTGGGTCACCGACTGTTGTTATTGGGACACGCCACACGCCGTCGAAATCCCAGGGAAAACGCCGAGATTCGAGACTGATGGTCGCCATGTACTAACGTAACTCGCTGGAATGAACCTACTTAGAAAGACCCATCGCCTGACGCGGCGTCGCTCGTTGCCCTCGGCTTCCGTCGAACGACGGAGGAGTGCCACGTCTGTGCGGGGGCGAGAATGTGTGCGACTGCCGCCCTGGCTGTTCATAGGCCCGCGACCTATTTTGACAACCTCACAGCCATCCCCATCCCCATGACGCCGAATTATATAAAACAGTGGGTCCACGACTGGCTCTGGCGAATCGGACACTTGTGGATCGAGAACCCTTTGAGTCTCGCCACCTTCAGCCTTCGCCTGGTGCGGTCGCTCGCCTACTGGTTTGCGGACCTCGGCTCGAGGCGAGCCGCCGAGGTCGTGTGGATCGGCGTGCGGCAGACATTCAAGACGCTGTTGCGCGGCATTCTCGCCGTGATGGCACTGGGCCTTGCATTCGGCATCGGGCTCGGCATCGTCACGTCGGGTCTTGGGAGCGCCTTGCGACCGATCTTTGACGACACGGTGATGGCCGTCGTGATTCGCGACGCCTCACCACTCGGCCTCGCGGTCTTCCTGAGTGCGAGGACGGGAGGTACCATAGCGGCAAAGTTGGCAATGGTTCCCCTGTTGCAGGACGAGCCGACCGTGTTCTTTTCGCCGCAGCGTTTGCAACAGCAGGTCGTTCCGAACCTCCTGGCGGCCCTGGTGACGTCGGGAGTTTTCTATGTTGTCTTGGCCTCGTGCATCCTCGGAGGCTACGCCAGTAACGGAGTGCTCGGGCGGCTCCCTCACGCCGACACCTTGGCCTTTGCGCGGGCACTCTCGGCGCCGTTTGCGTTCGGCGCGGTGAAGGCTATCCTGTTCGGTGGTATCGTCGTCTATGTCGCCTCGGCGTTCGGCGTGCAGGCTGCTGAACGGTACATCTCACGCGAAAAGGAAGCACGAGATCTGCACTATGCCGTGTGGGAGAGCACGGTGACGTCCGTGTTGGTCTGCACACTGCTCACCGTTCTATTCTGGAGGCCGCTGTGACCGTGCCGAGGAGGGACGATCCAGTCGCACCCGTAGCGCCCCTGGTCAACGTGATTGCGGGTGCTGTTGTGCTCCTTGTAGTGGTGGGAGCCGTCATCGCGGCCGCAATCGCGTTTCGGTGGGATTGCGATGACGATGATGAACGATTCGTGGTTTTCCTGCCAGGTGAGTTGGAGCTCGACACGGCCTCGCCGGTGCGCTACCAGGGAAGATGTGTGGGGGGGATCGTCTCCGTGGAACCCGCCACCATGGCGCTGCAATTGCGGGTCGAGAAGTCCGGCGTTGCGCCGCTGGCCACCGTTGCCACGCTCGCAGCGTCCGACACAGCATCTCGCGCCCTCACCATCGACAACGTGCTGAGCGTTGCGACCGTCTCAGATACGCAAATGTCGATGCTCTGGTCCGATTCCCTCCGGCTGCGTCCGACATGGCAGGATCGTGGCGAATGGCGGGTCCCGATCGGCGATTCGCTTGCAGTTCGGATCGCAATCCCTGACGCGAGAGGCGGGCGGGCCCGGGGCGAGTCGTTCCGTCTTTACGACGGGGATGTGCTCGTGCTGGAAGCGGCCGACTTGGAGATCACATGGGGGGACCTCGAGCGGTTCGTGCGGGTCGAAGGCTATCTCGATACGACGGCGTTTCGCCGGATGGCCGAGGTGACGGGTGTGAGTCGGGCGACGGCCGACGCCCTGCTTGGTTCGGGCTCTGCCCTCGTCGTGTCGGGCCTCCCGGGTATCGGCAAACGTGAACTCACACTGCGGCCGTCCTATGTCGCCGACCGATTGGTGGCGCGCGTGCTGGGGCCCGAGCGGGAGCTGGTCCCAGATCTCGTGTTGGATCTGGAGTCCACCATTCGCGGCAGTGCGGACTTCCTCATGTCGCCGGCCAAGAGGCGCGCTCCACCGACGAACCGTTACGAGGAGCTCGTGGACAACGTCGGCCGGTCGCTCGGCGAGGTGGCGGCGGTGAGCGAGAATCTACGGGAGATCACCGATTCCGTGGCGGCTGTGGGACGTGAGGGAGCCCAAGGCCTGGCAGGGCGCCTCGTGTTCGACGAACCCATGCTGGCGAATCTCGACAGCATCCTTCGAAGCATGGCGTCGGTTGTTCAGATCATCGACAGTGTAACCGATGAGCATCGGGGTGACGGTGTATTGGCGAGCTTACTGCTCACGGAAAGCGGCGCTGCATCATTGGATACAACTCTCGCCAACGTGGCAGGTGTCACTGAGAAGCTCGACTCGAGCCGGACACTTCTGGCCGGCATTGTTGGGGATAGCATGGAGCAGGACCTCAGGAGAACGACGGAGAGTCTGGCCAGCGTCGGAGCCAAGGCGGACAGTCTGGCCTCCCAGGCGGATTCTCTCCTCAAGGAACTCAAGGAAGGCGCCGAGCGCGGTGCCATGGGGGCGATCCTGTACGGCGTGCTCACGGCGGTGGCCCAGGTGGCGGCCGCCATTGCCCTGTGGGCCAAGCTTTGAGCTCGTTGGGAGGGCGGCCCACGTTATGGGTGTTCGATCGCTCGACTTTTACCACCAGGTCGACAATATTGCCCGCGAATCACATCAACCGACAGCTGAGAAGGACGCATGCTCACTGTGCTCGGATCTCCTGGGGTTGCGGCGCGGTTTGGTCGTCGGTCGTCTGCCATCCCCGTACTTGCATTCGCGCTCGCTCCGTGCATCACGGGATGTGGCGCCGACGGCCGCGACCTCGCCGCTCGAACGGTGGAATGGCTTCAATCGGCCGGTGACCGTGGTGCGTACGCTCCGCCGGGCACCCCGGCCGAGCTTGGCATTGCCGGCTACGCCAAAGTCCTCTGCTCGGCCGTTTTCGTCTCGGGTCGCGAACCCGAGGAGGCGGCTCGGAACAGCGGCTTCT
Organism: Gemmatimonadota bacterium; assembly: GCA_039590195.1. GTDB lineage: Bacteria > Gemmatimonadota > Gemmatimonadetes > Gemmatimonadales > GWC2-71-9 > JBDHDY01. The sequence continues at coordinate 20,560 of JBDHFY010000003.1, forward strand.
TCATGCTCGCCGAGGCGGACCGGGACCGCATCACCGATATCACGGTCGACCGTAGGCGTCGAGTGGTCCACATGACCCTGAGCGATTCCATTACCCGCACCGCCAAGTTCTACGGCGACCAGGGCTGTGTGATTCATCCACAGGGTCAGGACAGCGTGTCTTTCTCTCCTGTTCCAGTCGAGACCACCCTTCCCGATGCCATGAGCCAAGACTGGCCTATGGGAGATGTCGAGCCGGACGAGCCGTTGCCGCCCGAGATCGACGAGGGGAAGCTCGCTGCCGCAGTCGACGCCGCCTTTGCGGATCCGGAAGCGTTGACGGCCGCATTTCTCGTGGTCCACAAAGGGCGGATCATTGCCGAGCGGTACATGCCCGGGATCGACAAGGATACCCAGCTCGAGAGCTGGTCTATGGGGAAGAGCTTGACGGCGACGTTAGTGGGCATCCTCGTCGGGGAAGGCCACTTCAGCCTCTCCGATCCGGCGCCGGTTCCCGAGTGGCGCAAGGAGCCGGGGGATCCTCGGGCCAAGATCAGGATCGCCGACTTGCTACGCATGAGTAGCGGCCTGCGCTTCATCGCCACGCAGGATCCGGATTACACGCCGGATCTAGGGTATCCCGATCACATGTACATCTATACCGGCGCGATTGATGCGTTCGAGCACTCGTATACGCGCCCGGTGCAGTTCCCGGTAAACACCGAAGGTAGGTATCGGAACTCCGATCCGCTGACGCTGGGATACCTCATCAAACAGGCAGTGACGGGTCGCGGGGAGGAGTATCTGACTTTTCCCCAGCGGGCGCTCTTCGATCGGATCGGGATTCGCAGACAAGTTCTCGAACCGGACCCGCACGGCAATTTTCTGCTGACCGGCTACGATTACGGCACGGCGAGAAACTGGGCGCGATTGGGTCTGCTCTACCTGTGGGACGGTGTCTGGCTGGGCGACAGAATCCTGCCAGAGGGATGGGTGGCGTTCGTGAGTTCACCCGCTCCCGCGTGGGATGAGCCCCGCTATGGCGGGTTATTCTGGCTGAACGGCACCGGTCAGTGGAATCTCCCCCGGGATGCTTACTTCATGGCCGGTGGTGGTGGGCAGCTGACCCTCATTGTCCCGTCCCTCGACCTGGTGGTCGTGCGCCTGGGGCATTTTCGTGGCAACGCGCCGGGGCGGCGAGCGCTCAACGAGGCGCTCGCACTGTTGACCGATGCGATTGAGGTTGACCCATGATCCTGAAAACTTCTTGAAGCGCTACGTTATTGGGACTTGTTGCTCTCACCCACGCGCCGTGGGACCCGCTGACTGCTGCGCAACCACATTCGTACCGAAAGGTATGACCTCACGTGACGGATAGCGATGAATCTTCCGTGAATGGATCTGAGCCGGATACCGAAATCCAGGAGCAGCTTGCCAAGGCCCTGGGGGATAAGTACGAAGTTCGAGAGCTTCTTGGCCGTGGCGGTTTCGCCGAGGTGTACGAGGCTTGGGACAAGGACCTGGAGCGTCGACTTGCCATCAAGGTGCTTCACCCAGAGGTCTCGTGGACCTCCGGGATGTTGGCGCGGTTTCGCCAGGAAACCAAAACGATCGCCCGCCTCAACCACCCGAACATCATCCCCATCCACTTTGTCGCCGAGGGTGAGGGTCTCCTCTACTACGCCATGCCGTTCATCGAAGGCAAATCGCTCGGCGACGTCCTCAGGGACACCGGAGCGCTGGGCGTGGATGGGACCATCAGCGTGATGCGCCCGATTCTCGAGGCCCTGCAGCATGCCCATGAGCGGGGGTTGGTCCACCGGGACATCAAACCGGACAACGTGATGATCGACCATACGACGGGTCGACCTCTCCTGATGGATTTCGGCATCGCCAAGCAATTGGGAGGAGGGCAATCGCAAACCCAGACTGGCTTTGTGGTCGGGACGCCCCAGTATATGAGTCCCGAACAGGCACTTGGCCAGAAGGATCTGGATGCCAGGACCGACCTGTATGCTATCGGCGCCGTGCTGTTCCAGATGGTCACGGGATCACCACCTTTTGAAGGGGAGACTTCACAGGAGGTCGTCGCCAAACACATCAATGAGGAGCCGCCGGTGCCCATGGACCGGAACGCCGGCATACCGAAGTGGCTCTCCAACGTGATCCTGCGCTGCCTGGCCAAAAAGCCGAAAGAGCGATACCAGTCGGCCAAGGCGGTCGTGGAAGCCCTCGACAAGGGAAGAGGCGTTAGTCCACAGGACGTCGCGAAAGCGGAGAGCGTACTCCGGCCCCTCTCGGGCGAAGAGGAGGCTACGGCGCTGCTCCCGAGCGAGGAGACGCCGGCGACCAGGCTCTCGCCAACCGAAGCTCGGCGGGCGGGGCGGCGGAAGATGTTGGTCTCCCTCGCCGTGGGACTCGGGTTGATCGGTGGCGGTATCGGTGGCTATCTCCTCTTTGGCGGCCCGTCACTCGTGATCGAGAATCGGTTGATCGCACCGATTCAGATCACGGTCAACGGCCAAGAAGTCTCAGTGGTCGAGCCTGGTGCACGATTCAGCATGGGCCTCGAGCAGGGAAGAGACCTGGTCGCCCATTGGTCCGTCGTACAACCCACGACACCGGCCGGTGTCGCGATGGGCGTGCCGGTCGAGGGAGTGATCGTGGAAGCCAATCCCCGGGGAACGATCCGCGGGACAGCCAACAACTGGCCGGCGGATTCGGCCTTCTTCGCACCCCTCATCACGAATGCGACGGATCAGTCCCTCGAGGTGATCGTCAATGCGGGACTCGCGTTCTCGCAATCGTGCGAGTGCATTGTGTCGCCCGGGGTGGTGAGAGCAAGCATCGGGTACTATCGGCTGTTTCAGAACAGCACCGTGCAAGTCAAGGATTCCCAGGGCCGCACGGCGATGTTCAGCGACCTCGCTGCGAGCGTGGAGCCGGTGACCGGCACAGTAGGCCTACGGTTCGAGAGCGCCGACCTGCGGACTCCCGGACGCCGCTGAGCGACGACTTGGCGCGACGGTTGCTAACCGTCCCTCACCGCCGAGGTCATTCCTCCGGCCCCATCATTTCATTGAGGACTCACGGCGATGTGAAACGCGCCGTGATGCGTTTCTGGTTCGTGCCGTCGACGTCGATCACGAATATGGCCTCGCCGTCGTCCCGTTCCGACGTGAACAGCAGTTTCCTGCCGTCTGGGGACCACATGGGTAGGTGGTCTGTGCCAGGATGGTTCGTCAGTCGGGTTCGGTGCGTGCCGTCGGCGTGCACCACGTAGATGTCGTGGCTACCGTCCCGTTCACTGTTGAATGCGAGCATGCGGCCGTCCGGTGACCATGACACACCGTATAGACTGGTACCGTCGTGCGTGAGCTGGACCCTGTTCGAACCATCGAAGTCAGCGACATACAGCTCGCCGCCGCTGGTGAGATCCGACAAGAAGGCGACTTTCGATCCGTCGGGTGACAGCCGCCCCTCCGACGCGCCCGCTTCCCAGGCGAGTAAGGTTTCGGATGATGTCCCGTCGGCGGCTGACTTCCATACCTGACGCGGTTCCCCGTCCACGGCGTAGGTGTACAGGATGTGATGTCCGTCGGGGGACCACGTGGGAACGTACTTTCCGTGGGGGCCGCTCGTGATAGCAGTTTCTCGATGGGTTTCGAGGTGGAGCACGTAGATCTGACTCGTGCCCTTTCCATCTGATCGCCAAAAGGCCAACCGCTTGCCGTCGGGGGACCAATCCGGATACCACTCACCGTTGGGGTCGTCGGTCAGGCGGTGTGCTTTTCGAGACTCGAGGTCCATGCTATAAATGGCCCAGGTGCCGTCTCGATCGGACATGAAAACGACATACTCCCCATCTGGTGACCAGATCGGCCGATGATAGTTGATAGGTGTCGACTTCTGCGCAACGAGAACGGGGCTCACGGCCACGAAGGTCAGGATAGCTAGGCAGAAGTGGCGGAGGCGATTGATGGGTGGCACGGTGTGTTCTCCGGTTTGGCGTGGAGGATCGTGGATCGATTTCCTGGTTGGCGTTGGCAACTGTGTCGAGGACCTACGGTCGCCACGCGTATCCCAGTTTCATGAAGAACGTGCGGCTAGACTGCCTGAGGGGGATCGTTTGGAAACTCTCGTCGGTGGAGCCGAGCCGGGTGTCAGTGTAACCGAGGAAGGCCACCGTCTGAGGATTCACCTTGTAGGAAAACAGGAATTGCGTGAACAGATTCTGTTCACCGCGATTCACTTCGTCCCCGTACAGAGCAGGGTTCCGATCGGTGTTGCGGAACTGTACGATCGCCCGCACGAACGTTCGGGGGTTGAAGTTGTACACCGTACGGACTTGAGTGAGATTGGCTGTGAAGATCTCGGTTCCTTTGGTGGAGAGCCGCTGCAAGCGATGCGAGAGCCGGAGGTCGACGTGCCGGCCGAGCCGGAGATCGACGGATGGGTTGAGCTCCAGCCGGAATGCCTTCTGCGCGTTGGTGAAGTCGATGGCATCCCCAGTGTTGAATTGCAGATTCACTCCGACGTTCCCGCTGGGTCGGATGCCCCATCCGCTCCAGAGTCGGGTCTGGGTAAAGATCTGACCCTCGAAGAACTCGCTGACACGGTCGGGGTTGATCCAAAAGAACGTTTGGAGCGGCCCCTCGAAGTAGATATTGCCCCATACGCCTTCCGTGGTCAGCCGTCCGTCGAGGTTTTCGTCGCGCCACACCCCTCCGTTCAGCGCGATCTGGGAAAACCCTCCGCCAGGCCGTCCCCAGAACTTGCGCTGGCCCCAAAAGTTGAAGCTGCGCAGATCCACCTGGTTGATGAACCCCGCATCGGCGCGGAACCCGGGATCGAGCCTTTGATAAAAACCCTGAAATAGCCAGTTGCGCGTCGAGTATTTGACGCGCGCTGTGAGCGCATTTCCTCCGAGACCGCGAGTGGCCTGGTCGTTTTCCTCTGCCAGCGAATCCGGATAGTCGGTTCCGGCACGAAGATATTGGAACTGGACGGTGAGAGGATTCCACGGCCGGAGGAATCCATCCACGCCACCCACACGGTTGTGGTAAGCGTCGCCTTCCCGGCCGGTGTAGAGTACGCCGAGGGTCGATGAGGCACCTACGTCTCGGCGAAACCGCGCCACCACGGTCGTCATGTCTTGTTCCAACGAGGCACTGGAAGAGCCCTGGTTACCCGGAAACACGAAATTGCTCGTCCGGTCTCGCGCGACGATCGTACCAACCGCATTCGCACCCGTCTTGCCCGTGAGCTTGGTGCCGACGAGCGGGTCGGCGATGGTGCGGGTGAACACGGCCCGCAGCGGCGTGCTGAAGAAGTCTGCCCCCTCCAAGAAGAAGGGACGCTTCTCTGGAAAGAAGAGCGCGAAGCGGTTATTCACGTCGAGCTGAGCGACATCGGCTTCGACTTGGGAGAAATCGGGATTCACCGTCGTATTGACGGTAAGATCCGACGTGATTCCCCAGCGAAGATCCAATCCCGGCTCGGCGTCTAGCGAGCCCCGCGCGAGCGGGTCTGTTGGAAACTCGTCCCGGCTGTCGGTACGGGAGCTGGTAATTGTCGGCACCAGCTCGAGGTTGACTCCTGGCGAAATGCCCTGAAAGCCGGTGGCCAGGTTGGCCTGGCACAGCATGCAGCTGTTGTTGCGATCGAGCCGCATGGAGCGAAACTCGACCGCCTCGCTCCTGGGCCACTGCCGCCACGCAAAGATGCCCCATGTCTGAATGCCAGCCGAGCTCGGAAATCGCAGCGAGCGAAACGGGATCGCCGCTTCCACGATGTAGCCGCTATCGGTGATGCGGCCGGCCGAAGTCCAGATGGCGTCCCAGGACCGATCGGTCCAGCCCTGTTGCTGGTCGAATACCCCATCGGACTGAACCCCCAACGCCGTGATGCCGAACTCGAAGGCGCGGCGGGTGTCGTTGAACGGATCGATGGTGAAGCCCACCCGGTCGTGTTCGTCCACATCATCGCGGTCCGTGACGAACGCGCGGATGCTCGCGGGGTCAGGATCGAAGGCCTCGCACGCCAAATAGAGGTTGGCATCGTCGTACGTGACGTGACAGCGCGTTTCCGCTCTGGCGGGCGTGTTGTCGCCCGGTGACGTCTCGAACGGCAGCGACAACCGCATGGCGGATGTCCAGGCGGCCTCGTCGAGAGCACCGTCCACGCGAATCGTCGATTCAGCGCGATCCACCAGGAACTCCTCGCGGGCAGAGGAGGCGAAGATCGGGGGTTCCATCGATGCCTCGGTCTGGGCGGCGGCGGCTGCCGGAAGGCCGGCGGTCAGGCTGACCGCGACGCTCAGGAGCACGAACGAGCTGGAACTCGCCAGAGCGAGATCTCGACCCCGCGAGGTTGAAGGTGCCAGAGGCACCTGGCCCTGCGCCTGTTGATCCCTAATCACTTGTGGTCTCCTCTCCCAACGGAGTTCGCCTTCGGCACCAACCCACCGCTGCAGTCCACTCGGTGGGCCCTGACGCATACCAGCATGGAGCCGAAGGACCCGGACGAATGGAGGGGGCTTCATCGGGATCCCAGTGCAGTTACAGAAATGAACCTTAGTGCTCATTAAGAGTATACTCATGATGAGTGTAGGAGTTCCCGGCGGCCGGGCCGGTGAAGCTGGCTGTTTGGTGGGGGATGAGGGTGTTATTATCTGATATGCTCAAAACGAGCATTTGGGGTCGGTTCGCCGGCTCTCACGTGGAAACGACTCGCTGCTCTTGGGGTATTGCATGGTCGCACGTATTCGCAGTGAGGACATCGAAAGCCATTTGCCGTTGAGGCCGGTCGAGTTCTTCGTGCTGGCGGTCTTGAAGGACGGCCCGCTGCACGGCTACGGCATTGTCCAGGAGGTGGGCCGGCGCACGACTGACCGGATCCGCATCCGGCCGGGGAACCTGTACCGGGTGCTCGATCGCATGATGGAACGAGACCTCCTCGAGGTAGCGGAACGGCGGGTGGTCCACGACCTGGACGCCGAGCGTAGGACGTACTATCGGATCACACCGCTTGGGCGGCGGGTCGTTGCCGCCGAGGCGGAGATGCTTGGAGAGTTTGTAGCGGACGTCACCGGCAAGGCATTTCGACAGGTTTGATGAATCGACCCACGCCTTGGAGTGAACGGGTTCTCCGGTTCCTCCTCGTCGTCTATCCTCCGCACTTCAGAGAGCGGCACCAGCGGGAGCTGGTGGAGCTCTATCGCGACGCGTACGACACGGGCGGTCCGCTTGGGCGGCTGCGGCTGTGTCTGAGAGTCGGATGGGACACCGTAGTCTGCGGCGTGCCGGCCAGATGGGACGCCCTCTGGAGCCGTCGTCGCCGCAGGGGATCTCGGCCTGTGGTCTTTCCACGGGCCGCCGTCCATCCCTGGCGTTCTCACAGAAGCGGTTTCGGGGAGATGCTGTGGCACGACAGCCGTTACGCTCTCCGGACGCTCCTGAAGCAGCCAGGGTATGCCCTTGTGGTGCTGCTCACGCTCGCCCTCGGCATCGGTGCGAACTCGGCGATCTTCAGCGTAGTCAACGGCGTGTTGCTGCGGCCGCTCCCGTATGATGGTGGAGAGCGGGTGGTGCGGCTCCAGCAGTCGGTGCGGCGGACAACGGTTGCAGAGATGGGATTCTCTGTGCCGGAGGTAGCCGACTACCGGGATGAGACATCGACGCTCGACGGCGTGGTGGAGTATCACACTCTGTGGTTCACCCTCGTCAATGCGGGAGATCCCGAGAGGGTCCAGACCGGGGTCGTTTCCTGGAACTACTTTGATGTCCTGGGGGTCCGACCGCTGTACGGACGTGCGCTCGTCGAGGCAGACGATCATCCAGGGGCAGCGCCGGTTCTGGTGTTGAGCCACCACTATTGGAAACGGCGCTTTGGGGGCGATCCGGAGGTCGTGGGCAAGACGGTCAAACTCAATGGCATGCCCCACCTGATCGTCGGCGTTCTTCCCCCTATCCCGCGGTACCCCAATGCAGCCGATGACGTGTACATGCCGGCGTCGGCTTGCCCGTTCCGCACGCCGGAGTGGCTCGATAACCGCGACATCAGGGCGCTGACGGTCTTCGGCCGCATCAAGGGGGGTGCCACGATCGATGGCGCGCGTCGCGACATCGAGCGCGTCGCGATCCGCTTGCGTCACCGGCATCCCGATTCGTATCCCCCGGCCGGGGAACACACCATCGCGGCGACTCCCCTCTATGAGGAATTGACCCAGGAGGCACGTCCCACGCTGGTCATGCTGTTGGCGACCGCTGGATTCGTGCTCCTGATTGTGTGCGCCAACGTGGCAAACCTCACCCTGGCCCGGCTCATGCGGCGTGGGCGCGAGATCACGATACGCTCGGCGCTCGGGGCGGGGCGACGGCGGCTGATGCAGCAGTTGTTGACCGAGAGTTGTGTGCTTGCGCTGCTCGGCGGAGGGCTCGGCCTGTTGCTCGCCATTGCCGGCTTGGATCTGCTGGTGGACTTCGCAGGCCGCTTCACGGTGAGGACGGAGGAGATCGGTGTCGACGGAACAGTGGCTGCCTTCACGCTCGTGATATCGCTCGCCACGGGTGTAGCCGTCGGGTTAGTGCCGGCCCTGCCGCGACACCCGCTGTTACAAGAGGGGCTCAAGGAGGGGGGAGCGCGAGTCTCGGCCGGCGGGCGTGTCCATCGTATGCGCAGCGCGCTCATCGTGGCGCAACTTGCCGTGTCATTTATCCTCTTGTCCGGCGCCGGCCTGATGGTCCGCAGCCTGCTCAAGCTCCAGGATGTGGATCCTGGCTTCAATGCGGCCAATGTCCTCACGATGCGGCTCGACCTCGATTTCTTCCGCTACACCCCCCAGGGTCGAGTCCGGATCGGCAGAGATTCGACGGGTCCGGGACCCATCGATTTCTACGCAACGTTGTTGGATCGACTTCGTTGGCGCAGAGGCATCGAATCGTACGCGCTCGCTGGCGACGTCCCACTCCAGGGCGGGCTGCCCACGGTGGGGTTTTGGGTCGATCACTCGCTCTCCGGTGACGAAGTTGCCGAACCGGCGCAGTTGAATGTTGTCAGCGAAGATTATTTCCGCACGGTCGGTGTGAGCCTGCTTACGGGACGCACTTTCAAGAAGAGTGATCGCCAAGGCACCCAACGGGTGGCGGTGGTCAACCGAGGTATGGCTGTGCGCCATTGGGGGTTGGACAAGGCAGTGGGACAACGAATCTCCATGGACCGCGAGAACTGGATCACGGTCGTCGGCGTCGTCAATGACGTCAGGCAGGACGGCCTGGCCAGTACGGCTCCCGATCAGGTCTATTTCCCGCTGCGGCAATCTTCCTGGGAAGGAGCTACCCTCTTTGTGCGGGCCGCCTGCGAGGCCACGGCGTTGACGGGAGATATTGTCAGCACCGTGCGCCAGGTGGACCCGCAGCAGCCCGTGGCGTTCGTTCGGACTCTCGCGCAGGTTCGCGACGATTCCCTAGCTTCTTCGCGGTTGTCCGCGGTGCTGCTCGGGATGTTTGCCTCGCTGGCTCTGATCATATCGGCGGCGGGGATCGCCGGCGTGATAGGCTACGCGGTCACGCAGCGGACCCATGAGATCGGGATCCGGATCGCTCTTGGGGCGGGGCAGGGGCGGGTGATCACCATGGTGCTGCGGCAGGGGGCGATGCTCATCGCGATCGGGCTGGGGCTCGGCGCGCTGGGTTCGCTCGCGCTCACGCAGCTCATGGGCTCACTGCTCTTCGAGGTGAAGCCGACCGACCCGCTTACCTACGTTGCTGTCATGGCGACGCTTGCGGGCGTCGCCGCCGTCGCCGTTCTCCTCCCCGCCCGCCGCGCGATCTCCATCGATCCCGTGCGCGTGTTGTCCAGCGAGTAGCGGGGAGTAGGGCCGCGTGGAGCGGACGGAGCCCTGTCGGAACATCGCAACGTCTCACACAGCTTCGAGGATTCTTCGGAGCTGCTCCCCGTAGCGTGCGCTCTCCGCGTCGTCTGTCACGATCTCGATCGCGTCAGGTCCATTGATGCCGATGCCAAGCTCCACGGCGCGGGCGATCTGCTCCAAACCAAAGATCGTACCTTGCGACACTTCTGGCGTAGTACCCTTCTCTCTGAGAATGGCTACACCCACCGCGTCGATGGCCACCCGGTCGGTGGATGCCAGGACGACATTGGGCCGGGCGGTGGGGCCAGCGTCTGGTCCGCGGCTCGTGAAGCAGTCGATCGCGTCCATCACGATCAACGCGGGCGTGTAGGCGAGGTTTAGCTCCGCGATCATGTGCCGTTGGAAGCTCGAGCCGTGTAGCTCCTGCATGAAGTCGTGCTCGATTCCCGGGACTGTCTTCGCAACCATGCCCACACTGTTCTTCAGCGACATGGTGAAATGGCCGCCGTACCGGTGGGTCTTGAGACAGCAGGTCTGCACGATGGCATCGACATCCTGGAACACCCGACCCAGGTAGAAGCCCTGTTGCCAGTGCAGGTCGCGATGCGTCACGTGACTCCACTGCTCGGCGGGCAAGTTCACGAGAGGGAGTGTCTCGAATCCGATGGCGTTCGCCATCTCCAACACGCCCTTCCTTCGCATCACCCGTCCCGCATCTCCCATTCCGCTGCGGTCGGCCACGGTGATCCGATTCGCCCCGAAACTCTTGAGCAGCCGGACGAGTGCGTTCAGGGTGTCGTTGTGGGTCGATCCTGGGAAGTCGTCGGCGCTGTTGAAGTTGGGTTTGACGGCCACCCACTTGCCGGCTATCTGCGGCGCGCCGATCAACTCGATCGCTTTGCGAATGGCGGGCTCGCGGCCGCCGGATCCGGCGTGTACAAGGCTTACTCGGGCGGTGGGCGGTGACGGCCAGCCGAGCTTCCCTGTGGTGAAGGCTGCGAGGCCGACGGTGGATGTCTTGACGAAATCTCTGCGGCTCCAATGACTCATGTTAGCCTCCTCGCCCTGATCCCCCCCATCCCCCCCCCAAGAGGTCACCCACCCATCACCAAACGGTCAAGGGGAGTCCGGGATCTCGAGAGTACAGCACAATACCATGCGACTCCGCACGTGAAAGGTTCATGAATAACCGATGAACTAGAGTGACCACTCCGTCACAAGATGTATGCCTTGTGCTCGGCGTGTTGGGTCCTCGCCCGCACTCTCCAGAACCAGTAGGCCACAACCAGGGATATGATTGCCAGCGCCGCTCCGAACTCGCCGGTGATGTACTCCGTGATGCCGACGTCCGTCGTGACCTGATCGAAAAACCCCTGGATGTACAGGTTGTGGCTCGCGTGGAGGAACATCGCAGTCCACACGCTGCCGGCCACTAGGCGGATCCATGCGAACGCGAAGCTGATCCCCACGACCATGATGGTAAAACACAACAGCCCGTACACCGCCGGTGTTCCGGCGTTATAGTCGGCGAAGAGCAGCACCGGGTAATGCCACACCGACCAGATGATGCCGCTCAATAACGACGTGTTGCGGAAGCTCGTGAGCTTCGCCAGCTCCGGAACGAGGAGACCCCGCCAGCCGATCTCCTCGCCGAGGGCGTAGAGGCACGACATCAGCGTCCCAAGAGCTACGAACCGCAGGGGGTTGACTGAAAACCCCCGGCTGATGCCGCCAAGGCCCACGAGCCACACAATGCCATAGGCCACGAGCGCGTAGCCGATGGGCAGCAAGTAACTAAGCGCCTGATAGCGTGTCTTGCCCCATCCCCAGCCCATGCCCCGCAGGTTCTTCTGATACGCCAAACGCGTAATGATCGCGGCGATGCCTGGGCACCACATCAAGCCGAGCACAAAGAGGCCGCTGCCCGCCCCCAGCGTGCCAGCAGAGATGATCAGGTAGTAGAAGATGGAACTCAGGGCGAGGGTGAGTATGAGGAACGTCACAACGTTGCGGCGGGTCTCGTTGGGAGGTGTCATTTCTTCTTTCTCGTCATCGTGTGTTCGTGACGGGCGTCAGAGCCTGCCGGCGGCAGGTGGCCAGCTTTCGCATGGCGTATTGCGTGGAAGGATAGCCACCCCGTTCTCACTCGATCTTGGGGCGGGGCAGGATGATGGTCTTGCCCAACAACGCGTAGGCGCTGGCCCACAGGCGGGCTACGGGCTTGAGCGATTCCGTCTCGACGCTGCGTGTGCCCGACACGAAGTGAAGGGCCGAGTCCAAGCGTATCATGAACACCTCGCCGATCACAAAGGCATTCGATGCGCCCCGCAGTTCGACCTCTTGGAAGAGCCGGCACTCGAACACCGCTGGACAGTCCGCCACGTACGGCGCATGGATCGACTCCGCGCGGGCCATGGATAGCCCGGCCACGCGAAACTCGTCGATGTCCGCCGGATAGTCTCCCGATGTCGCGTTCATGGCTTCGAGGTGAGGTTCCGTCACGACGTTCACCGTGAAGGCACCCGTCTCCCGAACGTTGGTCAGCGTGTCCTTCGCCTCCCCCTTCCGTTGGCCTATCGATGCCCCCACCAGCATGGGCGTCGCGGAGAGGGCCGCGTAAAAGCTGAAAGGAGCGAGATTCGGCACGCCGGCCTTGGAGAATGTGCCAAGCCACCCGATGGGTCGAGGAACGACGAGGGAGGAGAGGAGCTGGTAGCGCTCCTTGGTGGAGATTGTATCGGTGCGGATGATTGAAGTTTCCATGGTGTCTCAGGGGAATAACAGTTCCAACAACTGTAATCATGTAGGATACGTGAGCCGTCCGCGAGGGGTGGGTGCGGTGATCACCAGGCCGGAACAAAGGGGAGGGAGGAGCCAGGAGACAGGAGGATAACAGAATGCTTTCGTTCACATTGCCGGCAAATATGGCTCGGCACCCACGCAGTGACACATCGGCGGCGCATGTAAGCAAGAGCTGCCGGCCGCTGGCAGCCGGCCGCCGGCAGCCCTTTTCACGGCCGGACTCAACATTTCCGATAAACCCCCGCCTCCCCCACCCACTCCTCCACGCCGCCGGCCCCGTCGGTCAGCGTTTCCTTGAAGCCAATCACCAGCGCACCACCGGCCCGGAGCGTCGCGAGCACTCGCTCCAGCGTCTTGAGCTGTGCGGATGGATCGAAATACGTAAATGCCAGGTTGCGACAAAGGACGAGATCGAACGGTCCGTCGGGTGTGCGCGTGCGGATGTCCTGTACGTGAAACTCGACCGGCTTGCGGAATGCCGCGCGAATCACGTACCACTCACCGGAACGGGTAAAAGCAACGTCGATCCAGTGTGATGGCAGCTCTTTCAGACTGCTCTTGCGGTACTGACCCGTGAGGGCCCGGTCCAAGAGTTGTTCGTCAATCTCCGTAGCGACGACGTGAAGCCGTAGAGCAGGGAACCGCTCCGCCAGCTCGAGCTTCCACAGCATGTTCAGGCTGTAGGGCTCTTCCCCTGACGCACAGCCTATGCTCCAGCAGCTGAGTTCCGTATCACCGCGCGCCTCCGCCTCGGACGCGAGATGCGGCAGGACCTCGGCGGCAAGCCGGTCGAACACTGTTCGGTCGCGCCCAAATCGGGAGATGGAGATCCGGCAAAACGAATCCAAGACGCCCCACTCATCGGGGTGTGATTCGAGGTAGGTGCGATACGCCGCCGGGTTTGGCAGGTGGAGCTCCTGCAAGCGGCGGGCGATGCGCTTGCACACCTGATGATGCACCCGCCGAAATCCCTCCCAGTGGAGGTGGAGTCTGGGAAGCGCCCACTTAAGGAATTCAACGCACGCCGAAGCAGCCATGTCTCCTGCAACATGACAGCCCCGGCCTTGTGCGACTACTCCCCCCCACACCCCCACCCCTCCCGCTGCCCGCTGCCGGCTGCCGGCTGCCGGCTGCCAGCCGCCGTTTCCGTGGCAAACCACCTCTCACCTCTCACGTCTCACCTCTCACCACCTCTACACCCTACACCCTACACCCTATTCCCTAAGCCCTAAGCCCCAAGCCCCAAGCCCCAAGCCCCACGCCCCAATCCCTATACCGACTCGCTCTATCGACATTGTGAGATAGATTGCGAATTCAGTGATGCGGCCGGATCATTGTGTCACATCGCGGGTAACAGATTCGTTCCACGATAGAGGCGACAAGCCCGCGATCTAGCCAGCCCTTTCTCCTCCTTTGGGGGCGCGCGATCATGCGTTCTTCGTGCCGAACGGTTCGTGCAAAGAACCCTTGGCTCTTCCGAGTTCGTGACCTTGTTTTGACAAGTTGTGTCCTGGTCACGGCGTTCTTCGCGTGCACCCCTGAGCCCACGGGTCCCGGCCCCCCGGGCGTGCTCCACGCCGTGCTCACCTCCCCGGCGGGCGCCGAGGGTGCAGCCGTACTCGAGCTGACCAGCGCCGGATTGGGAGAGGTCACGCCCGTGGAGGGAAGGGTGTTTGCAAGGCAGGGAGCCGGCGTAGTCACGCTTATCATCATTCTCGATGAGCCGGGCGAGATCACCTTTCGTGTGAGCGTTGCCGATATCCGCTCGCCTCCCACGGTGACGGTGCTCGAGGTCGCCGACGGCGACGACCAGTTGAGAGCATCGCTCGAAGGCTACGAGGTGCAGTTTGACCTCGAGGAGACCTTGTAGCCATATGCCCCTTCCCATGAAGGTCCTGCAACCCTCTACCCTGATAACCGTTGCCGGTCTGCTCACGGTGTTGCCGCGGCCGGTGTACGGCCAGGATATCGAGATGACGGCACACGTGATGGGTCAGCAGGTCCCGGCCGAGTACTACCAGATCATCCAACGGCAACCCGATTTCTTCGAGGTCAAGCGCGGCTGGATCGGCAAGCTCGAAAACGCACCAGTCACGGGCACGCTGCCCATGGTGATTGTGCAGGCCCTCTTCGGTGATTCGCCGGAACCTCGCTTCACTCGTGAAGAAATCCAGCAGGTGCTGTTCGACGGACCGGCGCCGTACGGGACGCTCACCGATTTTTACGATGAGGTGTCGGGTGGACGGCTCACGGTGGAGGGGCAGGTGCTCCCCTGGGTGCGCACCGAGATCACGCTGGCCGCGACACAAGGTGGTGCGCGGATTGGGGATGGGACCCCCACTTACATGGAGCAGGCGCTGAGGGAGGCCGACAGCTTCACCGATTTCGGGCAGTTCGACAACGATGGGCCCGACGGTCTTCCGAACAGCGGTGATGACGATGGGCACGTTGACGCCCTGGCCTTTCAGTACATCGAGGAAGCGGCATCGTGTGGGGGTCCCGCTCCCTGGCCCCACCGGTCGCGCATCTCCAATTGGACGGGAGATCCCTTCGCCACCGATGACCTGCGACCGAACGGCGAACCCGTTTTAGTCAATGACTACATCATGCAGAGCACGGTCACGTGCGAAACGCTGGAGCTCCTGAACGCGAGCGTTGTCGCCCACGAGATGGGACACATGCTGGGCCTCCCCGACCTGTACGACAACACGGAGGGTTCGCTGCCGGCGTTTCGCGCCTGGGTGGCCGGCTGCTGGTCGTTGATGGCTGGAGGCACGTGGGGTTGTGGTGACGGCAGCGCCAGGACGGTGACGAGGCGCCCGCCGCACATGGGTCCGTGGGAGAAGAGCGAGCTGGGGTGGCTGTCCGAAGAGCAAGTGGTGGGGGAGGGGCTGAATCAGGAATTCGTGCTCGAGCCGGTGATCACGTCGGGGAAGGTTCTTCGGGTACCGCTCAGCGACAGTGAATACTTCCTTGTCGAGTTTCGCGAACGCGCGGGGTTCGATCAGGATCTTCCGCTCCCCGGCGTGTTGGTCTACCACGTCGACGTCAACCGACCGCGACGGCCGTGCCGCTCATGTGAGAAGATCTATCATGTGCACGTCGTCGAGGCCGACGGGGACGAGGCGCTCCTCCGCAGCTCATTCGACGGCGGTGATCGGGGCGTGCCGGGAGATGTCTTCGGGGCATCAGGCCCGCAGCGATTGTCCAACGTGACGACGCCCTCCACCCGGCTCCACTCGGGCGCGGCGTCGCCGGTGACGTTCTACTCGATTTCACTCGAGGATGGTTTGGCGAGAATTGTGTTGTCGACCACCACCCTTTCTCTCGAGCAGCTCCTCAGCCCCTTCACCGACGGAGGAGGTCTGCTGCTCTCGGTGCAGGAAGCCGAGTGCCTCGATTCACTCGGTAATCACAACGGCCATTACGACGTGGGTGACCTGCGCCGGTATCTCAAGGAGCACCCGTCGGTGGTGGTGGCGGCTGGGCAAGTCGGGGGGCAACGGTGAAGTCAGCTACCAGCGGCCGGCTGCCAGCGGCCGGCGATAGCGCTGCATGCTCGACTGACGAGAGCCTTGGTGTGGTGGAAGGGAGGAACTACAACGTCCTCGGCGTTCCTCCGCGTTCCTCCGCGGCTCAATTCACCCTGGCGTGGTTGCTTACCGCTGGCATTCTCGGGGCTGCGTGCTCCGATGCCCTCGGTCCCGAAGACGCCGAGGCGTGGATGGCGTTCGAGAGCCTCCGCGACGGGAACCGCGAGATCTACGTAGTGAACCTCGACGGTTCGGTACACAACGTCACCAACGACCCAGGGCGCGACCGGAATCCGGTGTGGTCTCCGGACGGTCGCGTACTGGCGTTTGTGAGTGACCGCGAGGGCAACGATGAAGTGTACGTGATGCGGCTCAATGGGCGGATCGTCAATGTGAGCAACAGCGAGGCGCGCGACGACCAGCCTACCTGGGGACCCGATGGCCGGCTCGCCTTCACGAGCGATCGGGACGGAAACTCCGAGATCTATGTGGTCGATGGGCAGGGGAATGGTCTCGAGAATCTCACCAACCATCCTGAGCATGACACGGATCCGGCGTGGTCCCCTGACGGCTCACGGATCGCCTTCACGAGCACGCGGATCCCACGCGCTGGTGTCTTTGTCATGAACGCTGACGGTAGCGACGTCGTCAATCTCACGAGCGATCCCGATGGGGACGATTTCTCCCCGGTTTGGTCGCCGGACGCCTCCCGGATTGCCTTCGAGACCAATCGTGACGGCGTTTCAGAGATCTATGTCGTCAATGCCGACGGCACCGGCATCGCCAATGTCACGAGCAACGATCGGCAAGACGCCGGCTCGGCGTGGTCACCGGACGGCACGCGCATTGCGTTTCAAAGCGACCGCAGCGGAGATTGGGAGATTTACGTGATGAACGCGGACGGCAGCGGGGTCGTCAACGTCACGAACCTGGGGTCGCACGACAGCCGACCTGTCTGGTCACCTGATGGGTTGCGGATCGCGTTCGAGAGCAATAGAACCGGCGACTGGGAGATCCTGTCGATGCTCCCAGACGGAAGCGGTCTCGCCAACGTCACGCAGCACCCGTCGAGCGAAGCGGTTCCGGTGTGGCGACCGTAGCCGGCTCCCGGGCTCTCCCCCGCCCTTAGATCTGCAGGAAATCACTCAATAAAGGTGCATCCAGCTTCGCTCGCCCAAGGGGATGGCGAAAGCGGTTCCCTGGAGCGACTGCTGCACGGCACAGCTCGAGTAGTGAAACTGCGCGTTCCCGCCGATGTCATTTTCGTCATCGAATCCGTTCGCGGCGATCACGGCACCGTTGAATTTTTGTCCGGTGCCCGTCGTCTTGAACCGTCCGCGTACAATTACGACCCCAAAGAATTCGAAGTTTCCCGCAACGCTGAGGTCGCCATCGACGAGAAGCAGACCCTGACCCTGCCGGCCATTGATCCTCGCATCTCCCGAGATGTAGATGGTGGGGAAGTACTTGCCGCATGCAGAAGAGGGGTCTTTTCCGTCACCCCAGTTCTGGGGATCAGCGAGGTTGCATTGGGTGCCGACGAAGCTGGGCTGGATCTGAGTGTAGGTGCCCGGACCCAGTGCCGTCGTGGCAATCGCTGCCAATGCGTCGAAGTTGTCGTCGCCGAAGGTTGTCAGGGCGGCCTCGTCGATCGTCGCATCGCCGAGAACTGGGGGAACACCATCTAGCTCGTAAGAGTTGCCCGAGGTGCTGATGTTGGTAGCATCGTCGACCAGGATCCCTGGGAGCGAGGTCCCAAGCGGAGGACAGTCGGACCACCCGGGCGGCAGGTGGTCGTGGCCGTCGATGTCGGAGTTTCCGCGGACCCTCACATCTCCCTTTGTCTTGAACGCCGCATCGATGTCGATCTCGAAGGGACGGAGGCGAGCCAAGAGCCCTACATGTTGGTGTGTCGAGGAGTCCGCGCTGAAGCCCTGCGCGTCGACCAGGTACAGCATGGTGTTCATGCGGCGCAGGGTGCGCCGGTACCAGCCGGTGCCATCGTCCATCCACCCCTCGTCGGTGAGCGTCGAGCCGGCGGCGATGCTGTTGTACCGGAAGGCATCCCAGTCCGCCAAGAGATATTCAGCGGCTCCGTCCGCCGTGTTAAAAGCGTGCTGTGCCTTGACGGTGCTGCGTCCCAACCGCTGCTCCTGCATCCCGACGAAGAAAGCGCCGGAAATCAACCCGCCGATCAGCAGAAGGGCGAACACGGCGGTCACCAGCGCTACACCGCGTTCATCCGTTCGGTTTGCCATCATCATGGACTCAGCTCGCTCGAGGGCTCTAGCTCGCCCGCGCCCCAAGTCCGTGATCGAGCAACCACTTGGGGCAGTGAAGCTCCGAGCTGGCAGCTAACAGCTAATAGCTGTTAGCTCCTCCCTCATGCGTTGAGATGATAACTCTTGATCTTCTTGATTAACGTCGTCCGCGCAATCCCGAGTTCGCGCGACGCGTGCGTGCGATTGCCCCGGTGATGTCGCAGGACCTCTTCGATGTGCTCGCGCTCGAAGTCATCGAGCGTACGGGGAAGGTGATCGGCCTCTGCTGCGACACCGGCGAGATACTCACCGCTTCTCCGCTGCTCGAGCTCGGCCTCCAGCGTTGCCAACTGATTCTTCAGTAGCTCTCGTTCCTCGGCTTGACGAATGGTGAGCGCCAGCTGGTCCGGGCGGAATGGTTTGGCGAGGTAATCGTACGCACCCCACTCCATCGCCTGAATCGCGGCGTCCTCATCCGAGTATGCGCTCATCATGATCACCAGCGCTGCGCCGCCCGCTGACTTGTAGCGACGCAGGAAGTCAGGACCCGTCAGGTCCGGCATCTGGACGTCGCAGAGGATGAGGTCGAAAGGCTCGTGTGTCGCCAGGTTGAGCGCCTGGACGGGGGAGCCTTCTGCCTGCACGTCGTGTCCATCGAACTTGAGCAGACGGACGAGAGAATCTCTGAGACCAGGGTCGTCGTCAATGATGAGGAGTTTCATGATCCCTTCCGAACCAGATCCGATTGTGTGGATGCGGACCAGTTACCGGTCCGGTGCCAGCGTTGCTCCAAACCTTTCCGGTGAGGAAGCCGGCGTTCACGTGGGGAATTCAGCAGGGCATCTCTCTATCAACTGAGATGCAACCGCGGCCTTAGCGTTTCTTCCTATCCTCAACGGCCCCCGGCGCCGCGAGGAGGTTGCTCAGTATAGGTTCACCCAACTTCGCTCGCCGAAGGGAATCGCAAGTGCGGTTCCCTGGAGCGAACGCTGAATGGCGCAGCTCGAGTAGTAGAGTTTCGCGTTTCCAGCGACGTCGTTGAGTCCGTTGCCGTTATTGGCGGCGATCACCGCGCCGTGGAACTTCTGGCCGGTCCCCTCCGTCGAGAACCGTCCGCGCACGATGATCACGCCGAAGTACTCGAAATTGCCCTTTACCAAGAGGTCGCCGTCCACGAGGAGGAGGCCCTGGCCCTGCCAGTTGCGGACCTCTGCGTCCCCCTTGATATGCGTGATAGGGTAGTACGTCCCGCAAGGCGATAACGGGTTCTGCCCGTCGCCCCAGTTCTTGGGATCCGCGAGATTGCATTCGCCGCCGACCAGGCTTGGCTGAAGCTGAGCGTACAATCCAGGAGCCAGCACCTTCGTCGCCTCGGCGGCCAGGGCATCAAAGTCGGTGTCCCCAAACGTGGTGAGCTCGGCTAGGTCGATCTCCGAATCTTCGTCGATGCGCGGGTTGCCGTCGATGATGTGTGCCCCACCTTCTTCTGTGACGTTCGCCATATCGTCCACCAGCAGTCCGGGAGCCCCAGCATCGAGCGAGGGGCAATCGAGCCACCCGGGCGGCGTGCGATCGTGGCCATTTATTTCGGACTGTCCACGAGCCTTCACGTTGCCGCGCGTCTTGAAGGCGGCGTTGGCGTTGACTTCCACCAGATTGAGCCGGGCCAGGAGGCCGACGTGTTGCTGTGTCGAGCTGTCCGCACTGAAGCCCTCCACCTCGACCAAGAACTGCATCGTGTTCAGCCTGCGTAGCGTGCTGCGGTACCAGCCCGTGCCGTCGTCCATCCACCCATTCTGGGTGAGTGTCGAGCCGATCTGGAGGTTGTTGTACCGAAACGCATCCCAGTCCGCCACGAGATATTCAGCGGCTCCGTCGGCTGTGTTAAAGGCCTGCTGCGCCTTGAGCGTGGTGCGGCCCACCCGCTGCTCCTGCATTCCGACGAAGAAAGCGCCGGAAATCAACCCGCCGATCAGCAGAAGGGCGAACACGGCACCAGCTAGGGCCATACCGCGTTCGTTTCTTCGGTTCGCCATCATCGGACTCCTTCGCGGGCTGTTCGTCACGGGTTGTTCCTGAGAGCAACTTGAGTCGTCAGGGAGTCCATCAGATATCCCGTCGTCCCCAACGACGTTCGCACACGCTGAGCGCTCCGGCTGGTGAGCGCGATGCCGATCCGAGTCACTTCAGCCGGTGTGGCCGTCGCTCCCCCTGCTGCGTCGAAGTAGCTCAAGGTGAGTCCGGATGCGGTGAGTGGACCGGCGATCTGCTGGAGGTCGTCCCACGCGCCGGCGCCCTTGTCGAAGGCGTGGCCTCCCAGCCACCAGTCGTCCGCCGCGTCCTTGTAGAGCTGGACCTCGACGACCTCAAAGCTCCGCACGGGAGACCAGGCGGTGACCCCGCCCAGGTCTGGCCCGTTGTTGATCGTCACATCCAGGCTCGCCGCCCCGCCGGGGCAGTTGTTGCCTGGTGATGCACTTTCCAAATCCACGTGCAGCCATTGGTCGTCGTCATCGGTCGTGCTGTCGGCGTCCACGAAGATCAAGGCCGAGTCCCGGCCCGGGTCCAGCGGTCGGAGACCGAGCCCATTGGTGGACGCGAGAAAGAGCTGCTGGCTCCCGGTGACGCCCGCAACGCAAGTCGTGTAGAGGTTGCGCATCGCTTTGTACATCAGCGACGTGCTCGTCATGGCAATGATGTCACTGCCGGTGACGTCGCCGGCGTTGAGCTCGCGAAGCTCGGTCGGCAACACCGACATCCCCGACCGCACGTTGTCCGTCACCTTGACGCGCTGTGTTTGGCTCATGTATAACCGCTGGCCGTTGACCAGGACCGTGAAGATGGCCGCGGTGACAATGGCCGTGAGAACCATTCCCACGATCAGCTCGATCAGCGTGAATCCACGGGAATTCATGTACACCTCACAACCGTGGAAAACGTATCGGTGCGCGAGCCCTTGGGCGTCGGCGAAATGACGTTCACGCTGATCTTGGTAGCCTTCCCCGTCGGCAGCAGCTCGTCCGACCAACTGACTGTGTACCGCCCGACCGGTTCCGACCCAGGCGATAGAGTCGCGCAGTCCTGACTTCGAAGAAGTTCGAAGCGGTCAGCGGCGAGCGTACTCGCGTAGGTGTGCTGCCTGCCCTCGGCGACCAGCTGGGTCGTCGCGGCGGCGGTGGCCAAGAGTCCCATCATACCCAGCGAGAGCATGAGGATGGCCACAATGGCTTCAACGGTAGCAAACCCGTTCTGGTTCTTCATCGCATGACCCTCCCCATCGGCGAGATCCTCAGCGAGTCGCTGTATGCACCCGTGCTGAGGTAGATGGCAGCGATACCGGCGTTCATCGGGCCTAGGCCCCGGCCGTCGAACATCAGGGAATCGTGTGTGGACATGACCGCCACGCCAAAGCGCCGGTGCATGCTCTCGATGACGCCCACGGTTTCCGTCGCACCCGAAACCGGGTTCGTGGAGCGGATCTCCAGCGTATCGCCACGGAAATGCAGGAACGTGGTCTTTCCCCGCTGCATGGCTGTCGCTCGAGCCTTGGCGTGGATGGTGACGATGGCATCCTTTGCTGCCCGCACCTGGTATCCAGCGTACGCTCTGGAGAATTTCGGAAAGGCAACGCCCGCCAGAATACCCATCAGGGCAAGGGCGTTTGCGATCTCGATGAGGGTGAAGCCTCGGTTCTTCATTGTCGTCATCTCTCTGCGGTCGGCACCGATAGTGGCAATTGACGTGCCAACATCTAACTGTAATGGCGACAATGGGTTAACGTGTTTGCGACGAGTCTCTGAGGATGCAAGATCTTACAGAGGTGCAAATTGGTGCAGGCGGGGCCCGCGAGCTTACAGGACTAGATGGCGTGTTGCTTGAGCTTGTAGAACAGGCTGCGGATGCTCACGCCCAGGATCTTGGCGGCTTCGGCACGGTTGCGGCCTGCCGCGCTGAGCGCCGCCTGAATGGCTTCGCGCTCGGCGCGACTGACGGCCACCTTGAGGGGGAGGGGGCCCCGATCCTGGCCGTTCTGCCCGTTGCCCGATGCAGCGGAGGGAGCCTCGGCAGACGCCGCGAACGCCTCAGCAGGCACCTTACCGTTGGGGGAGAGCACGACAGCCCGCTCGATGGCGTTTTCCAGCTCGCGCACGTTTCCGGGCCAGGGTCGCTGGCAGATCGCCGCCAGGACTTCCGGCGTGACGGTGACTCGTTGTCCGGTGCGTTCCATGCTCCGCTGGAAGAGGGCGAAGACGAGGGGCTCCAGGTCTTCCTGTCGCTCCCTGAGCGGCGGTACATGAATGCGGATCACATTCAGGCGGTAGTACAAATCCTCGCGAAACAGCCCCGCCTCGACGTCTTGCTCGAGGTCGCGGGCGGTGGCCGCCACGACCCTGACATCAACTTTGCGGACACCGGGGTGGCCCACGGGACGGATCTCGCCCTCTTGCAGAACGCGAAGGAGCTTGACCTGGAGGGGCAACGGGAGGTCACCGATCTCGTCGAGTAGGAGCGTGCCGCCGTCGGCTTCCTCGTACAGCCCGCGCCGCTTGGAGGTGGCCCCGGTGAAGGCGCCCTTGGCGTGTCCGAACAACTCGGATTCGAGCAGGGACTCCGGGATGGCTCCGCAATTGAGCGCCACGAACGGGCCCTCGCAGCGGGGGCTCATCGCGTGGATCTTGCGTGCTAATACTTCCTTGCCAGTCCCACTTTCGCCGGTCACGAGGACGGTGGTCGTGTGGGGCGCGACCCGGGCGGCCAGCTCCATCACGCGGCGCATGGCAGGAGACTGGGCGACCAGGTCGTGGTCCCGCCACTTAGCGAGCTCGGCCTCGAGCGAGGCCACCTGATCCCGCAACTGCTCCCGTTCCTGTGCCTTGCGGAGCGTAAGCGTAACCTCATCCGGGCGGAACGGCTTCGACAAGTAGTCATACGCGCCCCGCTTCATGGCCTCGATCGCCGCGTCCTCGGTGCCGTACGCACTCATCATGATGACGAGTGCCGCACCGCCTGCCTCCTTGTAGCGACGCAGGAATTCCGGGCCGTCCATCTCGGGCATTCGTACGTCGCACAGGATGAGGTCGAACGGAGCTTGTCGGGTAAGGTCGAGGGCATCAACCGGTGAATTCTGAGCGACCACGTTGTAGCCCTCGAGCTTCAGAAACCTGGATAGCCCGTCACGCAATCCGGGATCGTCGTCGACGATCAGAACCTTCATTGGCCGCACGGTAGGAACACTTTGAACGCCGCTCCCCCCTCGCGCGCCCGGTCTACCCAGGCGATTCCGCCCAGTTCGTGCGCGGTTCGCTGCACCAAGGCGAGGCCGAGTCCTGTTCCTTTGCCCGGTTCCTTGGTCGTGAAGAAGGGGTCGAACACGTTCTCGGAGTCGTTGTTGCGAATGCCGGGGCCCGAGTCGGCGACGTACAGGAGGACACCGCGGCTGCCCGGCGGGAGTTCCGGCCGCCATGGACGCCGCGTGGCCGGTCTGGTCGAAACTGGACGCCGACGGTTGTCACCGCGCCGCCGCAGCGCATCACCGTGAGGTTGGTACCCGGCTGCAAGTGCGCCCACGGCAATCGAGATGTTGGGTGCCGCGTCCACCGCATTGAGGAGCAGGTTCACCATCAGCTGTTCGAGGGCGTGGGCATTTCCACGCACCTTCGGCAATTTAGGGTCGCACTCGAACACCAGATTGGCGCGTTTGAGCACACCCTGTTGCTTCAACAGCTCGATGGCGGACCGCACCATCGCAGCCATGTCGATCTCGCTGACTGACTCCCTGTGAGTGTGAGCGTAATCCAGCAGGCTCCGCACGATGCGATCGATGCGCTCCGTTTCGCGTGAAAGCGCCTCGACGATCTCGCCGTCCGCGTCGGTGCGCTCGAGGAGACCGATGTAGGTCTTGATGGCCGAAAGGGGATTGCCGACCTCATGGGCAATCCCTGCGGCCATCCTCCCGATGCTCGCGAGCTTCTCCGCTCGCGCGAGTTGGCGCTGGACGTCCTCGCTCTGGGCGATCATACCGCAAACACTCTCCACATAACGTCTCGGCCCGGTGGATGTCCAGGACCAAGCCGAGCGACGTACACCGTTCGCCTCGAGCCCTCGACTATCCGTGCCGGTAGCTGCCGGATCACCACTTCCCTCAACGACAGACACTCCGGCCATGGCAACCGGGACGGAAACACGGGATCACCGTGTGCCGAAGTTGTCGGTTAGCCGCATCGTGAGCGGCCTTGTTCCGGATGACCAACGCGGTATCCAACGCCGGCGAATACAGGCGTGCACCATGGAGTGTTGACGAGCGCACGGTCCTCCGGATTCAATGTCAGCATCACACCACCCACCACACCGTCCATGGGGCATTAAGTTGGGACGATTGGTGGCATGATTTCTGTGAGCCACGTCATTTTCACCCAAACACTGAGGATCAGCTCGGCACAATCACCGATTCTATGGGCTTTGCGCCGTTGCGAGCGGGCGCTGGGATGACGCAAATCACACAAAAGTAGATCGGCTTCTGGTGGAACCGAGGCCGCTCGGCGGGTGCGGTGGCGTGCTATTTGGGAGTGCAATGTGCTGCAGGCACCGCTCGCGTTGCGTAATGGAAAGACGGTGTTTGTGGCGCGCTGCGGTGTTGCCGAACAACGGGAGAGCGAAACGGCCGGTCATATGTGAGGCAGCTCACCAAACCCCCTTTCTCCTCGCCGGTTCCGCGATGCGATGACTCCGGAGATCAGCTTGCCAGTGCGTGGGCGGCCACGCGTGCCGTTTCGGCCAGGACGGCGGCCCCCACGAAGATGCTCTCCTCTGCCGGAAAGAAACGGGGAGTGTGGGCGGGAATGACCTCACCGCCAGGTTCGCGGGCGCCTATTCGCAGGAAACAACCGGGAATCTCCTCGAGATAAAACGCGAAATCTTCGCCGGCCATGTTGAGGAACCCAAGGGGTACAAGGGCGGCCTCGCCCATGAGCGCCGCAACCGCCTTTCTCGCCCAGGCAACGGGCCGCTCTTCGTTGATGATTGGCGGTGTGCCGAGGCTCAGGTCCAAGGTTGCCCGCACCCCGTGCGCCTGTGCGGTATGCTCGACTATTCGCCGAACCTCGTCGTGCAGGAGTTGGCGCACCGCCGGTTCCACCGTTCGAAGGGTCCCGCCGAGCGTGGCGGAATCAGGGATCACATTCGGAGCAGTGCCCGCATGGATGCTGCCGATGGTGACGACGCCGCATTGGGCGGGGTTCAACCGTCGTGACACTATTGTCTGCAGTGCACCGATCAATGCGCCGGCCGCGACGATGGGGTCGGCGGCCTCGTGGGGCCGGGCCCCGTGCGCCCCGCTTCCCTCGAGTTCGACGATGAACGCATCAGAAGCGGCCGCGAGGGGGCCGGTGTCTGCGACGACTTCCCCCAAGGCGAATCGGCGGTCGACATGGGCGCCAAAGATGGCGCTGGCGCCCTCGAGAGCACCGGTCTCGAGAATGGCCGGTGCTCCTTTGCCCGTCTCCTCCGCAGGCTGCAACACGACGAGCACGTCCCCCAGGGCCGGTTCGTGGGAGAGTAGGTGTGCGGCGCCCACTGCCCAGGTTGCGTGTACGTCGTGCCCGCAGGCGTGCATGACTCCGGCGTGCTCGGAGCTGAACGCCAGCCCGCTATTCTCCTGGATCGGTAGAGCGTCGATATCACCCCTGATTGCTACCACGGGGCCGGTTGGATCTTTCCCTTTGATCCGGGCCACGACACCTGTGTCCGCCACCCGCTTCAGGTAAACGGGCTCGAGCTCGGATAGCTCGTCGTGAAGCCGCTGGGCCGTCCGCCCCTCCTCGAACGAGAGTTCCGGATGTTGGTGGAGGTCTCGCCGAAGCGTAACCAGCCGATCTCGCAGGGTTGGTGCAAACCGTTGCTGCAATTGAGTGAGCGCCGAAGCCAAGTCGTCGCCTCCTGTTGATCGGATGTTTCGAGGACGGCACCTGTCAGGAGCAATAATAATCCGAGGGGTTGCAGAAGGTGAGCGCTGAATGACGGATGGGTCCCGACCAGGGACTACGGCTGCTCGATCCTCTCGGGTATTCGGGAGAAGCTGGCGAACCCCTCGAGGTTCACCTCGGCGACACCAGCCTGGCTGTCGAGCACGAACTGCACCAGCGTCTTGCCGACGCGGCGGTCGCGCCATGTGACTCGAAAAGTATCGAAATGCCAGTGCTCGAGCTCGCCGACGAGGGCTCCACCTTGTCGGACGACCAGAGAACCATCGTGGGGTAGGACCTCGAGTTGTCCATACACGCTGTCCCCATACACGCCGACATACGCATCCAGGGGTAGGGAAGGAGTGGTGCCGGGGATGCGGGCTTCCTCGATCGCCTTGCGTTGCTTCGACTCCTGCTCTTGCTGATCCTCGAACGCCGTGAAGAGCTCGGAGCTCCAGTCCCGTTCGATGTGGCCGAGCCACAGATCGAAGATCCAATTCGTGAGGGCGTGGGGGAAGAGCGTGCCCTCCATGTTCGTCAATATGACGACGCCCAACCGGAGCTCCGGCATCATGGCCACGACGGCGGTCATTCCGTCGATGTTGCCTCCGTGTTGTACGGCCATCCGTCCCCGGTAATCGAGGAGATACCAGCCGAGTCCGTAGCTGAGAAAGCGCGCTTCCGGCGCGAGGAGGACCCACTCCCCTTCTTTGCGAACCACCGTTTGAGGTGTCTGCGACTCCCTCACGCCCTCAGCACTGATGACTTGCACCCCGCCAAGCGCACCTTCACCCAGATGCAACCGCACCCATTGAGCCATTTCGATGGCGTTGGAGTTGATGGCCACGGCTGGAGCGATGTTGTCGACGTTGCGCCAGGGAACGGTTACAATCCTTCCATCGATCCTGGCATGGGGGGTGGCCACGTTGACCCGGTCGGCAAAGAGATCGACTGAGGTGCCACTCCGAGACATTCCCAGAGGATCGAAGATGCGTTGCTTGACGAACTCATCCCAGGTCAGACCGGCAACGGCCTCAATGACGCTCCCGGCCGCGAGAAACATGATGTTCTGGTAGCCGAACCGCGAGCGGAAGCTCCAGCTTGGCTTCAAAAAGCGAATGCGCCGCAGAATCTCGTCACGGGAGAATTCCGTTCCGTACCAGAGCCGATCCCCCCGAGCCAAGCCGCTACGGTGGCTGAGGAGGTCGCGCACCGTGATTTCGCGAGTTATGTACGGATCGTGGAGCTGAAAGCCGGGAAGATAATCCGTGACCCGATCATCCCATTTCAGGCGACCCTCGTCCACCAACATCGCAATGGACGCTGCGGTGAAGGCCTTTGAGGCGGACCCGATCGCGAAGTTGGTGAATTCGTCGACTGGTGTGGGTTCGCCGACCTCTCGACGGCCATAACCCTTGGCGAAGATGATGGAGTCGTCTTTAACGATGGAGATGGCGAGACCGGGGATCTTCCATTCCCGAAGCCCGTCCTGGATGTACCGATCCAGCCCCCTGAGTGGGCCGGTCTGTCCCGGGAGGGTCGCCGTTGGGAGGAAGAGAGCGATCAACGGGGAAAGGCGCAGGGCTGATACCGATTTCATGGCAGCCTCTCCAAGCGTCGGCGCACGGGCGGCTGGGGCGGGGAAAGGCTAATCCCGACTTCGAACCCGCCGAATCCCCCAATCCGATCCCTGGCTATTGATAACCTTGTTCCGTCACGGCGTTCCCCGCACGGGCTGCCCCGGGCGCACGGACTCCTTCAACTCACCCCCGTCGACGACCACCACACCGTTCACCAGCACATACGTGAATCCCTCTGAGTACTGAGCTGGATCTTGATACGTGGCCCGCTCGCGCACCTGGCTTGGATCGAAAACGACGATATCAGCGTCGGCCCCTTCCGACAAACGTCCCTTGCGTCGCATCACCGGCGCGGCCTGGACGAGACGCTGCGCCGGCATGTAGCTCATGCGTCGGATGGCATCCATCAACGTGAGATGTCCTTCTTCACGCACGTACATCGCCAGCATCTTCCCGTACGTCCCCGCGCCCCTCGGATGGCCTCGCCCATTTGAGATGCCACCGTCACTGCCCACCATGACATACGGGCTCGTCAGCGCCATCACGTTGCCGCGCTTCGGTACGAAGTGGATGACGACAGGCGTGGGTGTACCGTCCTCGCGATACCGCCGGAAGGTTTCCTCGGTGAGCCGTTCACCGTTGGACACCAGTTCGATATCCCTGTACGAGATCTGCATGCGCTCCTGCCATCCGGGGTCGAACACCGCCGACTCGAGACCGGTGGAGCCCGCTTCCCACGGGTACGCATCAGCCGTCACGTCGATCCCGTGCGCCTGTGCGCCTGCGATCAACTTGAGGGAGATGTCCATCTCGTGGCCCGCCACGGAGTTGATGTGAACGATCTGCGCAGCGGCTCCTGTGGCGGCGGCGTTGGCGATAACCTCCTGAATGCCCTTTGCACTGTTCTCGGGCGGATGGGGTCCCAGAAAGCGGATGTGGAGGTGACACGGGACTCCGGTCTCACCGCAAACGCGGAACAACTCGAATACTTCGTCGGCAGACGCTCCGGGAACGTATTGCACACCGAATCCGATGCCGACAGCCCCTTCGCGGATCGCTCGCTTCGCCAGCGTCACCATGCCCTCGATCTGGGCGGTCGTCGCAGGGACGTTGCGGTCCTCGATCCCGACGGCCACGCGCAACGCGCCATGTCCCACTGTCGTGCCGTAGTTGATGATACGCCCCTCGCCCGAGAGAGAGTCGTACCAGCGCCCCACTTCCACGGGGCCCCCGTGCATGCGGAGAATGGTCGTGACGCCATCCATCACCTTGTAGCGATTTCCCTCGATAGAGAAGCCACTGCTCAAGATGTCGATGAATCCGGGAGCAACAACCTTGCCCTCTGCGTCGATGACCCGATCACCGTCGATCGCAGCGACCGTCACGACGGCGACTCGACCGTTGGAGATTCCGACATTGGCCCTGCTGTCGTAACCGGTTTCTGGATCCATCACCCGCCCGCCGCGGATCACGATGTCGTAGGGTGCCTCCTGAGCCAGAGCTGAATGCGCGAGGCTAGCGGAGAGGACGGGGGAAAGTCCTACCACCACCATTCGGCTCACTCCATGTAGACCTCTGTAATTCTTCATCGACGCCTCCTCGACTGTTTCTCTCTCAAACGTCTGGTGCAGCTAACAGCTAATGGCTAACAGCTAGCAGCTGCATCACGGATTAAAGAGGAAATAATCGTGGATTGCTCTTGCGATATGGGCTATGGCCAGCTCGCGTTCGGACCCTTCGAGATCTGACTCCTTGACGAGCACCACCGTCACGACATGTCCGGCTTCGTTGGGAAGCGTGACGATGCCCACGTCGTTGGTGGTACCACCGATCGTTCCGGTCTTGTGAAAGACTTCCGTGTCCGGCGGCAACAGGCCCTTGATCCGCGCACGTCCGGTCGTGCTTCGTCGCATGATGTCCAGCAGTAGGTCGGAGCTCTGCTCACTGAGAATCTCCTTGCGCCAGATGCGCGCTAGGAGATCGGCCATGGCGTGCGGCGTGGCCGTATCCCGGGTATCTCGCTCGAACGCCTCGCCCGCTCGTTCCCTCACCTCATCCGGAATGCTGTCGGCGAGCTCGGAGAAATCGTGGGGCGTCACGTCACCGCTGGGTGGCAGGCCCTCCACGCCGATCCAGTCGCCGATCAAATGGACCGTTGGCCGATTCACGTCGATACCATCGATGCCGAGGGCTCGCATCCTGGCCGTCACGGCCTCCCCTCCACCGGCGGCGGTGAGAACCATGTCCGTTGCCGAGTTGTCACTGATGAGAAGCATGAGTTCAGTGAGATTTCGCAGCGAGAGGATGACTCCGGGGTCGTCGAAAAGTCGAGAGAGTGTTCCGCTTCCTGGATGCAGGTCGACCTGCCGGACCTCTATCATGGAGTCTAGGCTGATCTCGCCCGCGTCAACGCGGGTGAAGAGTTGCACGGCTATGGGCACCTTGTAGGTACTGGCCATGCCGAATCGCTCCCCGCCGTTGTGAGACACACGTCGCCCCGTCTCGAGGTGGATGGCCGCCACCCCGACCGGTCCTCCCGCCAGCTCGGCAAGCCGGGCGATTTCCGCTTCCAAATGTTGCAGGTGCGGGTCGGTCTGTGCATCGAGCGGTGTGGAGGGCAGGGCCACCGCAATGCAGATGTACGTAGCAGCGAGCAACTTACTCCGTACGGTCATGGCATTTGCTCCTTGGTTGTAGCCGTAGATGGCTGGCAGCCGGCAGCTGGCCCGGCGCGCGCGTGAGGGAGGTCGCGCCTCAGGTCCTCGGTGGCGCCCGCGACCGGGGCGTCTCCACGGAGCGATCTCCCCCCGCGCGCGCCCTGAACCGGAAGCTGAACGCCGGGGTGGGCACCTGATTCACAACCGGGTGCCCGCTTTGCTAAGCCCCAACCCCTAAGCCCTGAGCTCCTCCGAGCGCACCGTCAGCTCGTCGACGCGGGCGACGTCCACCGTGACTCCGATGCCCGGCTTGTCCCGTGGCACGGACACCATCCCCTGCGCGGTCATGGTCCATTCAGGTGTCACGATGTCACGCGCCCAGTATCGAGCGCTTGGGCTCAGGTCGCCCGGCAGCGTGAAATTGGGCAGTGATGCAAGCGACACGTTGTACGCTCGTCCCACTCCGCTCTCCAGCATGCCGCCACACCACACGGGAACGTCGTGGTGTGCACAGAGGTCGTGGATAGCCTTGGACACCGTGATGCCGCCGACCCTTCCGGGTTTGATATTGATGATCTTGCCGCTGCCAAGGGTGATCATGTCTTGCGCCCTGGCCACGTTCGTGATCGACTCGTCGAGGCAGATCGGCGTCTTGAGCCGTCGTTGGAGTTCGGCGTGTTGCACGACGTCGTCCCACGCGAGAGGCTGCTCGATCATCAACAGGTCAAATTCGTCGAGTCGAGTCAAATGATCGAAATCGTCGCGCGTATAGGCGTTGTTGGCGTCGGCCATCAGCGAGACGACTGAGCCCAGCTCCTCACGGACCGCGCTGACGTACTCCATGTCCGAGCCCGGAGCGATCTTGATCTTGATCTTGCGGTAGCCCGCCTCGTGTGCGCTGCGCGCCTTTTCCACCAACGCGGCGGGGCTCGGCTGGATGCCGAGAGATATGCCGGTGCCGATCTCCGTGCGTGTTCCGCCAATGAGTTCGGACAGGCTCATGCGCCGGCATTCTGCTTCGAGGGCCCACATGCCCATCTCCACTGCGGCCTTCGCCATGTTGTGACCTCGGAAATCTCGTTCCAAGACATCATGCACCTGAGCCGCTCGTTCGAAGGCTACGCCGAGAACCCGCGGTGCTACCCATAGAGAAATGGCTAACCAGGCGGTGTCGATGGTTTCGGGAGAGTAGTTGGGCTGCTCATCCGCTACGCACTCGGACCAAGCCGTGCGGCCGCCGGCGTCGTGGAGTTCCAGCAGCAGAATCCTCCGGACGCTCAACGTCCCTGAGGAGATCTTGAACGGTTCGCGGAGCGGGAGGTGGATTTCGCGGAGGGTAAGGCGTTCGATTCTCACAGCGTAGCTCGTAAGTGCAAGTGTTCAGCGCGACGGCAGAGGATGGGGATTGCGTAAAACATCCGATCTGAAGCCGGCTTTTGGACTCCCAGCTCTTCCTGGGCGTGGTGACGCAACAATTCTATTGCATGAACCGTCATGGAGCCATGACCTTCTCCCGTTCTCGTAGCCTATTCCGGGGGGATGTCTTGCGCGCTCGGTAGGAAGACTTTGAACGCTGCACCGCCTTCCCGGGCCCGATCGACCCACGCAATGCCACCCAAGTCGAACGCCGTACGCTGGACGATGGCAAGACCTAACCCCGTTCCTTTCCCGGCGTCCTTCGTGGTATAGAAGGGCTCAAAGATGTGCTCCACGTATTCCTCGGGGACACCGACACCAGAGTCAGCCACGCAGATCAACACCCCTGGGCTCCCCGGGAGCAACTCGGGGCGCCAGGGCCTCCGTACGCGCGGGCGCGTGTGGACGGGGCGATCACGGGCATCTCCCCTCCGGCGCAACGCGTAGCCCAACGGTCGATAGTGCGCCGAGAGCGTTGCCACAGTGATCGACCCCGCTGGGGCGGCGTCCACCGCGTTCAAGATCAGATTGACCATCAACTGCTCGAGAGTGTGGACCTGCGCGACAATGTGTGGTAGCTCAGGGTCGCGCTCCACAACGATGGTGATATTCTTCAACACACCCTGCTGAGTCAGGAGTTCGATCGCGGCTTGCGCGACTGCCCCCAAATCAACCTCGGTCAGGGAGTCCCGCCTAGTGCGGCCGGAGTCCAGCAAGCCTCGGACAATGCGATCGATCCGGTCCATCTCGCGCGTAATCGCCTGGACGATTTCTGGATCGGGCTCGCCCTGTTCCAGCAGTGCTAAGTATGTCTTCATGGCCGCCAAGGGATTCCCAATTTCGTGAGCGATGCCAGCGGCCATTCTCCCGATGGCGGCCAACTGCTCGGCGCGTCCGAACTGTCTCTGGACGTCCGCCACGTGCTCGGTCATGCTGTTGAATCGGTTAGCCAAGACGGCAAATTCGCGACTCGCGGCTTGTGGAGCACGGTGAGTAGGATCGCCCGCGGCGAGGGCGTTCGCGGTCGCTGCCAGTGATTCGAGCGGACCGATGACCAGCTTGCGAACCAGATGTTTTCCGTATGCGAGTGTTGCCGTGGCACAAGCGACGAGCGCGAGTGCGACGGCTAGCACGCCGAAGAGGGGTAGCGCAGGTGCCAGCCACACTGAGATCGCCAAGGCGATGCTGAGAGCTACGACAGGTGCTGCCAGGCGGGAGAGGAGCACTCTCTCGAGGCGCGGCTGGGTTCCAGTGGCTTCAGTCGCACTGGCACCCCAGGCATCGGCCTCACCGATCCGCGTTTGTTTACTGGCGCTCGAGGAGATAGAAGCCACGATTGCCCTTATCCAAGTGGAAACCCTGAACTTGGTACCCCTTTTCCAGGTACCAGAGAAACGCTGTCCTGGTCGTCCTGCGCCAGGCATTGGCGGATTCCAAGGAGACGGACTTCACACGCTGGATGTCTCCCGGAATCTCGATCCTGACCGACGCGTGAGTGGGTAATGTCGTTCCCGCCGGCAGGGGCTCCCCTTCGCTGTTGGTGTTCACGACCGCCACCTTGCTGAATTCGGGTCGCGGCGAAGCCCGGGAGCCGGCCAGTGATTGCTCGACCCGAGGATGGTTAAAATCCCATCGAACGACGAACCGATCGGTGCCCAGCCCGCTGTGGAGATCGCTTCCCGTGTCGTCACCGTACATTTCGGGGACGTACTCGACGGGGAGCGCTCCGAGGCGGTTGACATTGAGATTGGCGTTGCGGGCTTCGAGGGGGTCGTACGTCCAATAGGCAACCTCGACACCGCGGCTGAGCAGAAGCTGGCGTTGGTACTCCTTGAGGCGTCGTCCCAAACCTGAGCCCTGAGCTTCTGCTCGGACCGCCAGCATGTGAGACCAGTGTGCAGGTTGGCCGTCTCGGATTCCCGTCAAGCCGAACACGAATCCGATGAGCTGACCGCTACCGTCGAACGCCCCGGCCGCGATCCCCCCCGCCTTTTGGCTAATCATGAGGATGCTGGAGGGAACACACTCGGTGAATTCCTGGCCCCAGGTATCGCGTTGGAGCGCCTTGCATTGTTCGTAATCATCAAACGAATGGAATTCGCGGAGCGTCATGCCGTGGAATGAGGTGGACGAAGAGGTTGATGAAGGCGGTACCATCAGAGCGACTTCCGAGCCTGCCCTCGCATCTTCCAGATTCCGAGCGTCAGGATCGGCACGACAAACACGGCGAGGAAGAACCAGGTAATCGTTCCGTATCCTCTGGCAATGAGGCCGATCAATCCGAATCGGGCGATGATCGAGCCGGCGATGAGGAGACCGAGCGCGACCGCCGGACGGAGGTAAATGGGCATCGTGACATTCCGTTCACTGAACGCACCGGCGATCCGCTCGTTGAGCCCGTGGATCATGCCTGTGCCGGTCTCGATGAGCGTTCCGAAGAGCACGATCTGGAATACGAGCTGGAACGCTCGCGAGCCAAGGATGTCCAGCAGGAAGTTGGCAGGAACGGCGTGCTCCAGCACCTGAGGGTATTGGCCTACCATCGAAAGATAGAAAAGGAAACCTGGAATGATGGCGATTGGGCCCGCCAGAATCCCCGCCGTGACAGCTTCGCGTCGCGTGTCGACGTGCCGCACGCAGAAGAGCAACGCCGGAATGAGCGAGAGATTGTAACCGGCGTACTTTACGCCACCGACGATCCAACGCGCGCCCGGGGGCTCGCTGCCCAGGCTCGATACGATGTCGCCGCCAAATCGGCTGAGACACCACACGAAAAAGACGGCGTACACACCGTAGAGCACAAATGACCAGCTGGCCAGAAACTTCTCGATGAGGCCCGTTCCGCGGAAGACCAGAAAGCCAACAGCCGCCATGATGCCCACGACTCCCAGATCGTGAGGTAGTCCGAAGGACTCTTGCAGGATGGCGCCCGCGGCGGCCGCAATGACCGCCAGCACCAGGAGAAGCTGGGCGACATACAGCGGCTCGTAGAGAAACCAGCCTCTTCCAAGCAAGTGCTTGAAGAAGCTGCGATAGTCGTAGCTTCTGAAGAGCCGGGAGAACTCAAAACTAGAGGCGCACACGGCACTCCAGATGGTCGTGGACACCAGAATCATGGCGAGGAGGCCGCCGAGCGGCCCGTACGTGAGAAAAAACTCCGCCAACTCGCGGCCGGTCCCGTAGCCCCCCGCGATCACCACCGACTGAAACACGAAGCCAGGCAACAGGTACTTCTGAAAGAACACTGATTTCACCGATTCCATTCCTTCGAGAGGCCGGAGCAGGGGATCCAGCCGGCGTGGAGAGTCCTGCCCCGACTTGGTGTCATTCCCACAACTACGATCGCAATGGGGTAGCGCCCGCTGCTCGAGCTTGGGCGCGGTCGGTGAGCAATAGCATATCACAATGTAGGGTTTTGTCCATGTGGGTGGAGGGGCAGGAGGGGCAGGAGGGGCAGGAGGGGTAGGAGGGGCAGGAGGGGCAGAAGGGGCAGGAGAGGCAGGAGAGGCAGGAGACGAAAAGGGGGCAGAAGAGGCAGCAGAAGGTGCCGGGGCAGAGGCGCCAGACGAGCGGTTGCGCTCCGCCGCCGTGCAAGCTAATAGACGCAGAAGAAATCGCCCTTGCCGCGAGGCATTCGGGCCAACGTCTGGAGAGTGCAACATGCGACCTGGCGGCTGCGTGCTGGTTATGGCAATGCTCGGCTTCATCCATTCCACCAAGGCCCAAGAGCCCTGGCCGGAGCCCGGCCCGGAGCTGTTGAGCCGGGCCAGAGCGCTTCTCTCCCAGGTGCCGCTCATAGACGGACACAACGATCTCCCGTCAACGCTGCTGGAGACCGTGGGCGGCGATTTGAATCGGGCCGACATCGCCCTCCGCCAGCCGCAGCAGTCGGCCGATCTGCCACGGTTGCGGGAAGGGATGGTCGGAGGGCAGTTCTGGTCGGCACATGCGCCGGCCGAGACCATGTTCACAGGAGACGCGCTAGCGCGATCCCTCCAGCAGATCGACATGGTCCACCGCCTGGTGGCGCGATATCCGGATCTGGAGCTTGGCCGTACGGCTGAGGATGTCGAACGGATCCACACGGAGGGGAAGATTGCGTCTATGATCGGGGTCGAGGGTGGGCACATGATCGACAACTCCCTCGCGGCGCTCAGGATGTTCTACAGGCTCGGCGGCCGCTACATGACGCTGACCCACTTTCGAACCACCGACTGGGCGGATGCCGCCACGGACGTGCCCCGACATGGTGGGCTCTCGGAGTTTGGTGAAGAAGTCGTACGGGAGATGAACCGACTTGGAATGTTTGTCGACCTTTCGCACGTCAGTGTCGAGACGATGAGAGACGCGCTCCGAGTTAGCCGCGCGCCCGTGATTTTCTCACACTCTAACGCTCTCGCGGTCAACATACACCCTCGCAACGTCCCGGATGACGTGCTTGGGATGGTGGCGGAGAATGGGGGAGTGGTGATGGTGAACTTCATCGCCGGCTACGTTCCGCCGACGCCGCCGGAATGGCGTAGCCTGACGGGCAGCGCCGCGGCAACATTCCATCTCCAGGCAGGGCAATCCGCCGACGAGCCCGTGTGGAACGCCCGCCGCATCGAGGTGGTGGAAGGGCTTCGGGCGGAGCTGGATGATGACGCGGAGATCACGCGGCGTCTCGCCGAGTGGGTACGGCAGAATCCTCCACCCAGGGGAACGGTGGGGGACGTGGCGGATCACATCGACCACATCCGGAACGTGGCCGGCATCGACCACATCGGAGTAGGGTCAGATTTCTATGATGCCGGCGGGCCCTCGATGGCGGCCGGCCTCGAGGATGTCAGCAAGTTCCCCGTGCTGTTCGCGGAACTGTTGCGGCGAGGTTACAGTGACGAGGATATCAAGAAGATCGCCGGCCTAAACATGTTGCGGGCGATGCGAGAGATGGAACGGGTTGCCCAGGAATTGCGCCGTGACCATGGCCCGTCGCTCGCCGAGCTGCGGTAGCCAAGGAGTACAAACTGATGGAAGCAGTCTACCGAACCACTCTGGTGCGAGCCGGCCGCCGGCAGCCGGTACCTAACAGCTGACGGCTAACAGCTAACAGCTACAGGTCGCGCGCGATTACGGCTCGTACGTCGTCATCCAACGGATTTCCGGTGATGCGGCCCCCGGGAACGCGGGAGGCGATGGCCAGTGCTGTGCTCCGTCGGGAGGCTTCGCGTAGCGCCCTTCGAGCGCCGGCGCTCATCCGCCCGCCGGCAAAGGTCGTCACGACAAGCCCACTGATTCTCTTTTCCATCCAGTAGTCGATCGCGGATCCGTCGAAGCCGGCATAGTCCGCGACGATCTCCACCCGGGGCAGCTCGGTCAACTGAATGACGTCAAACGCTGAGTGCGCCGTGTGGCGCCGCAACGGCGCCCGGTAGAACACGACGGTGTCTGGATCGGCGAAGCCCAGGACCCCCAACTCTGGAGTGCGGAACGTCTGCACTCGGCGGTTGTCAGTCTTCCACACGTCGCGGGCGCTGCTGATCTCCTCATTGAGGACGACGAGAACGCCCTTCCCGCCTGCTTCCGGCGATACGACTACGCGCACCGCGTTCAGAAGGTTGGCCGGACCATCGGCGGAGATCTCCGTTGCCGAGCGCATGGAACCCACCATGACGACCGGCCGTGAGTCCCGGATCGTGAGGTGGAGAAAGTAAGCTGTCTCCTCCAGGGTGTCGGTGCCGTGCGTGACAACGACACCCGCGAGATCCGGCTGCTCGCCGAACAACGCGTTGATCCGCTTGGCGAGGCGGAGCCAATGTGGGGGCGTCATCTGCGATGACCCGATGCGGCTGAACTCCTCCACAGAGACGTCGGCGTGGTCCAGAAGCTCGGGAACCGCCTGCACGAGCGCGGGCCCCTCCATGATTGGGGCCCCTGCGCGACTGGCAATCGTTCCGCCGGTCGTGACGATCACGACCTTGGGCATGGGTCGGGACTGCCCGCTGACGCCGGAAGGTCCCCATGCCATGCCGAAGCCCGCACCGACCACCGTTACAAGAGTCCGGAACCTCACGGCCTACCTCCCCGTTCCGTTTCCGAGAATATCGTCCGAAGCGACCGCACACGGCGCTGTGACATCAACGGTGACATCGACGCTTGAAGATCGCAAGGCGCCACTCACGACTCGTGATCATCCCGAGTGGACACGTTCCTTGCGGCCTGCAACGCGCCCCGTAAGATTACGCGTGGATTGGCAGGACCGCTGTTAGCCTTTTGCGAGACGAGATCGCTGTACACTTCTCGGGTTGGATCAAAGGAGCTGAGAATGCTTGAACGGGGAAGGCGGGTTGTCGGTGCCGCGCTGGTTGTCAT
Source organism: Gemmatimonadota bacterium (assembly GCA_039590195.1). Taxonomy (GTDB): domain Bacteria; phylum Gemmatimonadota; class Gemmatimonadetes; order Gemmatimonadales; family GWC2-71-9; genus JBDHDY01. Next base: position 58,973 of record JBDHFY010000003.1, read on the forward strand.
TGCCGGTGCCTTCGCCTGTGGACGACAGGCGGCGGATGTTCCTCCGCGGCAGGACTATGCGGAAGCCGCGGAGCGTCTCGCAGCTTTTGTTGAGCACGAGATGGCGGACAAATCACTGCCGGCTATCTCCATCGTCCTCGTGGACGATCAGGAGATCGTCTGGGCTCGCGGTTTCGGTTATGCTGATCCGGAAGACAGCGTGGAGGCCACAGCTGCGACGGTGTACCGGGTGGGATCGGTCTCGAAGCTCTTCACCGACCTTGGGATCATGCAACTCGTGGAGCGAGGAGAGATCGATCTCGACGCGCCCGTGACGGATTACCTGCCGGATTTTCGTCCCGAGAGCCGGTTCGAGGAAGGCGTGACCCTGCGGCAACTCATGTCGCACCGCTCCGGGCTCGTGCGAGAACCGCCGGTTGGCCACTACTTCGATGACACCGACGCCTCTCTCGAAGCCACGGTCGCTAGCCTCAACCAAACAGCGGCCGTGTACGAGCCGGAGTCGCGCACGAAGTACTCGAATGCAGGAATTGCCTCGGTGGGATATGCGCTCGAACGTACGAAGGGAGAACCGTTCGCAGACTATCTGAAGCACGCAGTCCTCGACCCATTGGGCATGGATCGAAGCGCATTTGATCCTGATGCCTCCATCGCGCGCAGGCTGGCGCGCGCATATATGTGGACGTACGACGGCCGCACCTTTGAGGCTCCCGGATTTCAGTTGGGGATGGCCCCCGCCGGAAGCATGTACGCTCCCGTGACCGATCTGGGTCTGTTCATGAGCGCGCTCTTCGCGGACGGTGTGGGCGCGCGTGGTCAGGTAGTGTCGTCTGAAACTCTCGCGGAGATGCTCACACCGCAGTTCGCGCCGAGTGATGCCACCACCGGGTACGGCATCGGATTCCGCCTGTCGGAGTTCGATGGCCACCGTGCGATCGGCCATGGTGGAGCGATCTATGGATTTGCGACGGACCTCGCGGCGCTGCCCGACGAGAAGCTCGGAGCGGCTGCAGTGACCACGATGGACGGCGCGAACGCCGTCGTTGAGCGGATCACGAGGTACGCCCTGAGGCTGATGCTGGCCGTGCGCGAAGGGCGCCCCCTTCCTGAAGCGGAAGTGACGGAAGACGTGCCTCTGGATGTGTTCGACCGGATCGCCGGCCGGTATGGCCGCGGCGACCGGCAGATCGACATCACAACCCGCGGAGGGGAGGCACGTGCGTGGGTGCGCCGGCCAGGCCTACGCCTCCGGCTCATGGCCCGCGGCGACACCCTGATCGTGGACGATCGGCTCGCGTATGGGACGCGGATCATTCCGGTCGAAGGCGGAATTGTCGTCGACGGCGACAGGCTCGAGCGAGTTACGGTGCCCAAGCCGCCGCGGGCTCCGACGGAATGGCTGGAACTCTTGGGCGAGTACGGTTGGGATCACAACACCCTCTACATCCTGGAAAGGGATCGCCAGCTTCACGCGTTGATCGAGTGGTTCTTCCTGTACCCGCTCGAGGAGATCTCCCCGGACGTGTTTGCGTTCCCCTCATGGGGCCTGTACGACGGTGAGCGGTTGCTCTTCTCCCGAGATGCAGATGGACGGGCAACTGGCGTCGAGGCTGCGAGTGTGGTGTTCGCGCGCAGGGAGGTCGGCACGGAGGCAGGGGTCACGTTCACCATCGAGCCCGTTCGCCCGGTGGACGAGCTTCGTGGCGAGGCGCTGGCGGCGAGCCCGCCGGAAGAGGTGGGCGAGTTTCGAGACCCAGACCTGGCCGAACTCAAGACTCTCGAACCGACCATCGAGTACGACATCCGTTATGCCAGCACCAACAACTTCATGCAATCGGTGTTCTACGACCAGCCAAAGGCATTCATGCAGCGGTCAGCTGCGGAGGCGTTGGTCGGGGCACACGGCAAGTTGCGGGAACGAGGGTACGGTCTGCTGATTCATGACGCGTACCGACCGTGGTATGTGACGAAGATGTTCTGGGATGCGACACCCGAGGACATGAAGATTTTCGTCGCTGACCCAGCAAGCGGGTCGCGTCACAACCGCGGTGCGGCGGTGGACCTCACGCTGTACGACGTGCGCACGGGCCGACCCATTGAGATGGTCGGGGGATACGATGAATTCTCGGATCGCTCGTTTCCCGATTACGTTGGCGGCACATCGCTCGAGCGCTGGCACCGAGATCTCTTGCGGGATGCGATGGAAGCGGAAGGATTTCAGGTGTACGAGTTCGAGTGGTGGCATTTCGACTACGGTCATTGGTCACGATATCCGATTATGAATGTGACATTTGATGAGATAGGGAGAGGGGAGAGGTGACTAGGGAGCGGGGAGTGGGGAGCGGGTACCTCCACTCCCCGGCGACACGCCGAATGGCGCATTGACGAGGCAGCTGGTCAGCGCCGTATCTCGCAGTGGAATTCCGACAGAGCGTCCGAAATCTCGGTGGCCGATGCCTGTGGCGCCATTAGCCAGATTGTGGTGAGATGTGTGAGCAAAGTGTGATGGAGCGCCTGTCTGAGTAGTTCGGCAAAACGTCTGGGCTCCAGGGATCCATGGATCGTCCCCAGCATTGGAAGGGCAATCGACTCGAGCTCCAGTTCCTCAACCTTCAAGAAGATTTCGCGCAGGGCGCTTCCCACCCATTCTTCCTTCCATGAAGGATCTTCGTTCAAGTCGTGCACAATGGCCAGGAACCGCAGCGGAGAATCCCCCCGCACGAGGATGGTGCCCGGGATCTCCGGTTCGACTTCTCGCGCGCGGGCCAACAAGCGCTCAGGCCGTTCGTGGGTTTCCTTGGGCTCCGGGTCGGCACTCAGGACGAGGAAGGTGTCTTCCTCCGCAACGACGGCATCCACGGATGTCGGCAGTGTGGAAGCAGGTGCAACGATGACGATGGAGAACATGGGGCACACGCCGCGCTCAATGGCGACCGTTACCTCCTCCTGTGCCGGTTGCGGCGTTCCTCGGCTATCTCCACGAGCCGGCGGAGTTCCTGAATCGGCTCCGGGTTGTCATCCACCTGCAGTCGGAGTACCACATCGTTGTTGAGCCAGACTCCCCCGTCCTCTTTTACAACTAGCATTGCGGCAGATTGCATCCCTCGGGTGTCACCCCCGGCCGCGTGACCTGCTTCGAGCGCTGCAAGGAGGCGAAGGGACAGATGGCCCGTCGTTTCATGGAATGCGGTGACCATATCGGTGACGACGGCCTCGCCCGCGAGAATGTTGCCCTGTGCCGCAACGTGTCGAGCGATCTTGTGACCCGCCCATTCGTTGGCTCGGGGGCCAGTATAGACGGCGATCTCACCACGGGCGTTCATCACGGCAAACTGGCGCCCGTACTTTGACCACCTCTCCGGGCGTGGATCAGGGTCCGCTTCCCATACTCGGCGCACCACGTCGTCCGGCGAATGTCCCTGACGCAGCAGCTCCAACGCTTGAGGACCGTAGCTGACGTCGACGATCGCCTGCGTTGCCACCATCCCCACGCCCGCCTCCCCCCACAACACGCCGTTACCCACCGAAAACACGCGCGACTGCACGGCGCCTCCGATTTCACCACTTTCGGCGTCGTAGGCGAGAATGGAAAACGTTCCTACCGGGTCCCCCTGGGAGACGCCTTCCCGTTGGGCCAGGACGGTGGCAGGCAGGAATGCGGCAAGGCTTGCGAGCACCGTGACTGATCTCAGCCTCATAAGCCCTCCTTTTCGTCAAGTCTGCAGTAGCTTACTCCCGTTCCGCCGTCGCGCATAGGCCTGTGCGGGCCGCCACGCCGTCGTCCGGTGGCTTGACGGCCTCGTTCTTATTGTAGTAAGGTATTAGTACAATGAGAGGTGTATTGCGCGAACTCCCTGCCACAGGCAGTGGGCACAATACTGATCGCCGCGCTGATAACTCCAGGAAACCGCCGTGTTCCATGTAAGGCCGGAGTCAGGCGAGCCCATCTACCGGCAACTGACCCGTCAGATCAAACATGCCATTACCACTGGCGCGCTCAAATCTGGGGACAAGTTGCCCACAGTGCGCCAACTCGCCGTTGATTTGGTCATCAACCCCAACACAGTTGCCCGAGCGTACCGCGAGCTCGAGCATATGGGACTCTTGGAGAGCGGTCCGCGACGCGGCACCTTCGTCAAATTCTCGCCTCCCGGCATGTTGTTGGAAGAACGTCGCCGCCGGTTGCAGCCGCACATCGACGGCTTGATCGCGGAGGCCACCGTGTTGGGTTTCACGGTAGACGAGCTCGTCGCGCTGCTTCGCAAAGCCGCGCGGTCAAAGGAGAAGTAACCGCGTCATGGATGAACCAAGCGCCAGCAAGACGGTGGTCGAGGCTGCGAATCTCACGAAGTACTTCGGAACGGTCTGTGCTGTCGACCACGTAAATTGGGATGTGGATGACGGCACGATAGTGGGCTTGCTCGGCCCCAACGGTGCCGGCAAGACCACCCTGCTGAAAATCCTCCTCGGCATTGCACATCCGACTTCGGGGGCCGCCACCGTTTTGGGATTGGACGCGGAGAGGTTCTCGGTCTTGATTCGGGAAGCGGTCGGCTTCGTCCCGGAAGACAAGTTGTTGTATGACCGCATGCGGGTCGATGCATTTCTCAGATTTTACGGCGCTTTCTTTTCCAGCTGGGACGCGAGGTTTGCCGAGGATCTTCTCGCCCGGTGGAGCATTCCTTCGTTCAAGACGATCGGGCAACTCTCGAAGGGCATGCGCGCGAAGCTGATGCTTGCGGTGGTCCTCGCACGGCAGCCGCACCTGTTGCTCATGGACGAACCTACGCTGGATCTCGATCCGGCGAGTGTGGACGAAATCTTCTCGGTCTTCGTACAGTGGGTCTCCGATGGCAAAAGGGCGATCGTGCTGGCCACCCACCGCCTGGATGAGGTGGAGCGTATCTGCGATCACGTGACGATCATGGACCGGGGCGGGATCGTGGCGCACGGCGACCTCGACGACATGCGGGCCAACTGGAAGACCTTCAAAGTCGTAGGTGACCTTCCGCACGACGAGATCAGGCAGTGGAAAGAGATTCGGCGGATTGACGCAAAAGGTAAGGCCACTTCGATCGTCAGCGATGCGGATCCGTTGAAGATGACTCGACGCCTTGCGGCGTTTTCGCCGACCACTGTGGAAGTGCTCGACATGAATCTTCGGAACATTTATCTCGCCGCCATTGGCTACAAACGAGGCAGGCTCGATGGTGTATTGGAAAGCATGGTTTGACGTACGTGGCCGCTTTTTCCTGAGCCTGGCGATCGTCACGCTATTGGTGCTCCCCCAGGCCATCGTGTTCGCCTCGAGAACGCTCGAGGCGAACCGAGGGGAACCGGGTGATGCGACGGCAGCTCAGGAGGCCCCCGCAGATGAGCGACGCGGGCAGGACGAGCGGGGGATGATGGGTTGGGATGGGTTCGTGCGGGCGTGGTACGACGAAAGCGCGGGAATGATCTTCGCCATCATGTCCGTGGTGCTGGCCGTTGGCGGGACGGTGGCGGAATCAAATGCACGGTCCAACGTGCTCTCGCTGAGCCTCCCGGTGCGACGCAGCCGCTGGCTCACGGCCCGGGCGTCCATGGCTATCCTGCTGACGTTCGCCCTGGCGGCCTACGTGGCTGTCGTTCTTGCCGCCGTCGCCCTTGTCTTTGGACACTCGTTTCCGATGCGTATCGCTGTCATTGGCTCACTTCTGGTGGCGCTCAGTGTGGTGGCGTGGGTGGGTCTGAGCCTCCTCAGTACATCGCTCACGCGAGAGTCCGTTCGCGCTGCTCTGCTGGTGGTCGGTGTCATCATCGTCCTGGAGTTCCTCGGGCGATCTGTGCTGGAGGCGTGGAGCCCATGGCAGGTGAGTAGAGTGGCCGCGTGGGAAGGTGGGGCTCCGTGGCGGTCATTGTTCGTCGTCGCCGTGCTTGGCTTGGGAGGAGCTGCGATGGCGGTCAGACGGTTCGAGAGGGCGGACTACTGAGGTGAGAAGGGCGAAGGGGAATCCGTAGGGGCGCAGCATGCTGCACCCCTACCTAATTCCCCTTCTCCCTCTCCCTTAACTCATCTCCGCGATCACCTCTGCCACCCGTTCTACTTCCTGCATCGTGTTGTAGATGTGCGGGCACAAGCGGATGCCCGTGAACTCCCCTCCGCGAGCCGCGCCCGCAATGTGGTGCTCGTGGTACAGCTTACCGTAAGCCTCTGGCACATCCATCCCCGGCGGGTGGGCGACGACGACACCGCCGCTGAACTCGGGTTCCATAGGGGTGTGGATCTTGATACCGGGGATTTGATCCTGCAGCCCCTTCTTCAGGGCCCAAGCGAGGTCGCGGATCCGTGCCTCGATTCGCTCCGGGCCGATCGTGTTGTGGAAATCGACGGTCGTGCCCATCGCCGCTACCGCTGAGTCATCCCGTTGACCGAGCGTCTCAAATTTGCGGGCTCCATTGTCGACGGCGCTCTGCCAGCCGACTCCCACATCGCTCGCCCAGAGATCAGCGGCCCGCTCCCTTCGCACGTAGAGGACCCCCGCCTCCTTGGGGCCCACGAACCACTTGTGGCCGCTTCCCGTGTAGAAGTCGCAGCCCATCTCGTGCAAGTTCACCTGCATGGCCCCGAAGCTCTGGGCGCCGTCCACGAGAGTGAGGGCGCCGCGGTCCCGCACCAGGCGGCAGATGGCTTTCGCGGGCACCGCGATACCGGAGGTGTTGGAGATATGGCTGAACGCCACGACTCTGGTGCTTCCACTCATTGCGTCCCGGAACGGCTTGATTAGGTCATCGGCCGTACGAGGATCGGGCGGTGTTTTCACCCGCTTGACCGTAAACCCGTACCGCGTGGCCCGAACGTCCCAGGCGATGTTGTTGGTCGGGTGGTTCTGATCCCAGATCACCACCTCGTCGCCCGGGCCGAGGTCCAGGCCGTTCACCACCGTGTTGTTCCCCTCGCTCGTGTTGCGCGTGATGGCGATTTCGTCGGGATCAGCGCCCAGATACGCAGCCAGGCCCACCCTGGCCTTTTCCCGCAGCCGGCCGAACTTGGCCCGGTTTTGGAACGATGCGTCCAGGTCCACGTCGCGGGTCAGCCGAAAGACTGCTCGCTGGACCGGGTACGGCGAGGGACAGAGGTTGGCCGCGTTCATGAGAATGAGGTCGGAGCGGAGAGGGAATTGTCCCTTCACGAGATGCCAGAACGGCTCATCACCTGGGTCGTCGGCGAAGAGCGGTTCCGTGGCTCGGCGGAGCGCACGGGAGGACGGTATTGGGCGGGCGCTCACCGCCGTGGGAAAGGCTGCCGCCGCGGCCACGCCTCCTAGCAGTCGCCCGAGAAACCGACGTCGATCGTGAACGTTCATGGTGGTTGAACCCCGCTGTGTGGGAGGGTGGTGAGGTCACAGACTAAGATATGGGCCGACCGGGTGGCCCGGGAGGGTGCTGCTACTCCCGGGCCCTACCAGCAGGGTCCCCCAGACAGGGTCGAGGGCCTAAGCGCGCTTGCCGCCCTTGGTGCGGATCGTATCTTTCCCCCATACCTTTTCGTAGCACCCGATTCGGAGGCCCCCATGGACGAGAAGACCGACACGCAGGGGGAGAATCAGAAAGAGGGCTCTCAGCAGGCCAAGCCGAGTGGCGCTGCCGCCTATTGGGCTCTCATGAACGAGCAGGAAGAGATGCTCAAGAAGTTCAAAAAGGTGGCGCACAAAGACGACGAAAGCGCCGACGAGAGCTGAATTCCCGCCCACCCCGTATTTCAACAACTCGAGGTTGCCTGTCCGACTGAGGCCCCGGTTGGCGGCCCGCTGGTGCGTCTGCGCTTGACCTCGACGTTCCTTATTGCTCACTTCCATCGGCACCACCGGCCCCCTTCACGCGCATCAGCCGCCCTCCATTCCCGAATAAAATGCACGCTCGTGTGTAGTGATTCATGAACGACCGCGAGTCGCGAAGGGAGAGCGATGCAGTGGACCTTGCCTTGGGCGGTGAAAGCGGAGGTGCTGAGCGTGCCCTGGTCCTCAGAGCCCGCGAGGGGGACCGCCAGGCGTTCGGCGACCTCGTCACCCGCTACATGCGCCGGGCGTATTACCAGGCTCTGGGGCTCGTCGGCTCCCACGAGGACGCCCTGGATCTGTCGCAGGAGGCCTTCGCCCGAGCGTTTCGTGCGCGCCGGTCCTTGGATCCGGAGCGGCCGTTCTACGCCTGGCTGTACCAGATTCTGCGCAGGCTCTGCTTCAATTTCCTGCGAGACCGTCGGACGCGGACCCAGAAGCTGGCGGCGGCCGCGGGATGGCTCGCGGAGGAAGCCAGTGCTCGCGCCGCCGCGGGTGACCCGAGCCGGATCGCTATCCGGGCCGAGCTCCGCGCCAGAGTCGCAGCGGCGATCGACGCCCTACCGGACCGGGAGCGTGAGGTGTTGGTCCTAAAGGAGTTCGAGGGGTTGCGGTACCGAGAGATCGCCGAGCTGCTCGGGATCCCGATGGGCACGGTCATGTCCCGACTGTACGCCGCCCGCCGGAGACTCGCAGCAACCCTGGGTGAAGATGGGGGATTCGACTCGTGAGCGAGCCCGGCACCCGTGACGAACGTGCCCAGCACCTCTTGATGGGAGGGCTGGATGGAGAACTGTCGGCTGAGGAGCGTGAGGAGCTGAATCGTCTCCTCGACGCCGACCCGAGCCTCCGCGCCGAATGGAAACGCCTCACGAGGGTAAAGGAGGTAACAAAGACCATGACCATGCGAACGCCCCCCGATGAGATCTGGGAGGATTACTGGACTTCCGTGTACAACCGCATCGAGCGTTGGGTGGGGTGGATCTTTGTATCCCTCGGCGCGATTGTGCTGCTGTCCTACGTCCTGTGGCAGGCTGTCCAGGAGTTCCTCGCCGACGCCTCGCTGCCCGGGTTCGTGAAGATCGCTGTTCTGATAACCGTTGTTGGCGTCGCGGCGCTCGTGGTATCCGTATTTCGGGAGAAGCTCTCTCTTCGCCGGAACGACCCCTACAAGGAAATCCAACGATGATCATCACTCCAGCTTCGACCATCGTCGGTCACCGAGTCGTCAAGACCCTCGGTCTCGTACGTGGTAACACCATACGCGCCCGGCACGTCGGGAAAGACATCCTCGCCGTTCTGAAGAACGTGGTCGGGGGGGAGATCGAGGAGTACACCAAAATGATTGCGGAGGCGCGGGAGCAGGCGGTCGACCGAATGATCGCCCAGGCGAAGGACATGGGTGCCGACGCCATCACCGATGTGAACTTCTCCACCGCCTATGTCATGGGGGCTGCCAGCGAGATTCTCGCATACGGCAATGCCGTCGTCGTGGAGCCCGAATAGCGAGGGAGGGAAACCCAGCTGGTGATCGTAACCGGGCTCGCTCCCGAGGTCAGCTCGTTTCGCCTTCCTTCTCCTTCTCCCTTCTCACTCCTGCCTCTCCAGCATCTCCGTCACCTTCGCCATCAATGCGTCCTCCGCCGCCTGGTTGAAGGCTCCTTCGGGAACGATGATGTGGGCGTGTCGCTTGCTGGGCTCGACGAACTGCAGGTGCATGGGACGAACGGTTCGCAGATACTGCTCCACGACCGACTCGATGGTGCGATTGCGTTCAGTGGTGTCCCGTGTGAGGCGGCGGATGAATCGCAGGTCGGGATCGGTATCCACGAAGACCGTGATGTCCATGAGATCCCGGAGTTCGCCATGGGCGAGGACGAGAATTCCTTCCAGGATCACGATGCGCCGCGGTTCCACGGTCATCGTCTCCACGGTGCGCTGGTGGGTGGTGAGGTCGTAGATGGGGACTTGCACCGAGCAGCTGTCTCGGAGGGCTTTCAAGTGTTCGACGAGGAGAGATGTCTCGAGGGCCTCGGGATGATCGTAGTTGACGGCGTGTCGCTCAGAGGGGCGAACGCTGCTTCGGTCGTAGTAGTATGAATCGTGTTGCATGGTGCTGACTTGGTTCGGGCCGAGTCTACGGAGCATTTCGTGAACCACCGTAGTCTTGCCCGATCCCGATCCGCCGCCGACGCCGATGATGATCGGTCTCACAGTCCGTTGGGTACCCAGGTTGAATCTTATCTCAATATTGGCTCAAGGGTCGCCCGTCGATTGCTTGACGTCAAGCGGTGCGGGCGGCAAGCTGTGGAGTAGGGAGTAGGGAGTAGGGAGTAGGGAGTAGGGAGTAGGGTGCAGGGGAATGGTCCTTGTCGCAGAACAACGGGTTGCAACATGGGTGAACGGCGACGCAAGGATACCGATTCGGCCGAACAGGTATTCAAGTTCAAGGCGGGCGTCTACGCGGCTACCGCGGGCCTCGTTCTGGGCGGAGCGGCAGGTGCCCTGCTGGCCGCGGCGGCCGGCATCCATCCGTTTCTCGGGATGTTGATCGGCGTACCCCTGGCTACGGGTGCGGTCTATGCGGTCACCATGTTTCTCACCCACCGGACGGGCGATGCGGCGAAGATCATCTACTCTCCATCTGGAAAATCCACACCGGCTAGGCGGGACTACTCTTATGCACAGTCTCTGGCCATTCGGGGACAATACGAGGAAGCGGCACGTGCATATGTGGAGGCATGCGAAGAGTTCCCGGACGACCCCGAGCCGTATTTCGGTCTCGCGCGACTGTTCCGTAACCACTTGCAGCGCTACGCGGACGCGATCAAGTGGCTCGAGTTGGCCCGCCTGAAAACGGATCTCGGCCCAGGGCGCGAGCTGCTTGCAACACAGGAAATCATCGAGATGTATGTCCAGAAGCTCCACACCCCTCGCAAAGCGATCCCCGAGCTGGCCCGGCTGGCCGAGCGGTTTCCCGACACACCGGCTGGTGAGGCGGCAAAGCGTGAGCTGGCAGAGATGCGGGGGATGATCGCCAGAGAACACGAGGGCGGTGAGCGGCTCACTGGCCAATTCTTCAGCAAAGACGGAAGCGATCCGTTCTTCACAAAGGGCCACGATGAGGAAGAGAAGGGGAGGGAAGGCTAGTAGCAGGCCCTTCGTTACGTCATGTACTCCACCTGCCTTTTCTGCGCGCATCAGCTCGGCCACAATGACGTCATCGAGCCATTCCCGGTCGGCCGCCGACTCGCATTCGACGCGGCGAAAGGGAGACTCTGGGTCATCTGTCGCCACTGCGAGCGATGGAATCTCTCCCCGCTCGAGCAGCGATGGGAGGCGGTACAGGATTGCGAGCGTCGTTTCCGCGCTGCACGCAAGCGTGTCACCTCAGACAACATCGGCCTGGCGCGGATCGACGGAGGGCTAGAGCTGGTGAGAATCGGCGCACCGCTTTGGCCGGAGTTTGCCGCGTGGCGTTACGGAGACCAGTTCGGGAGGCGCCGCAGCCGGGCCATTGTTCGCGGCGTGGCCGTTGTAGGGGCTGCCGGTACCGTGTTGGCAGGAGGTGTGGTCGTGGGAACGCTGGCGGCGGCAAGCTATTGGATCTACGAGGCCGTTGACCAGGCGATGAAACGAATGAAGGACCGCCGGGTGGTCGCCTATGTTCCCACGGAAGAAGGTGATCCTATCACGGTGTTGGGAGAACACTTGCCCGGGATCCGCCTGAAGGTGGATCCCAACGCGAACGGCGGCTGGAAACTGGAATTGCCCCATGTCGATGGCAGAGCCGCGATCAGCGGGGGGCATGCGCTGCACGCGGCCGGCTTGATCATGCCGTCAATCAACGGCGTGGGCGGCACGCCACAAAAAGTCGATCGGGCCATCAAACGCCTCGAAACCTTCGCCCACCCAGCCCAATACCTTCACTCGGTTGCCGCCCAGTGCAGCCACGCCTCCCACATCGGCCGCCCAGGCTCGCTCGTTGGACTCCCGGCGGATGTTCGGCTTGCCATCGAGATGGCCGCCAATGAGGAGAACGAACGTTTCGCCCTGGAGGGCGAAATGTGGCTTCTCGAGCTGGCCTGGGAGGAGGCCGAGGAGATTGCTGCCATCGCAGACAACATGTTGCTCTCGATGGAGGTACAGCAGCGGTATGACGAGTTGCGGCGGCGCCACGAGGAGCTGCGGCGGAAGCGGGGGCGGGGTCAGTGAAGCCCCCCCCTCCCCCTCCCGGGGAGGAGGGAGGGGGGAGGCGGGAGGGGGGGAAAGGCATCAACGCCTGATCGGGCGTCCCGGCTTGACTCCTCTCCTGAGTTCACCGTCCTGAACGACCGGAACCCCGTTGACCAGTACGTGGCGGATACCTCCGGAGGGCTGCGTGGGATTCTGAAACGTTGCCTTGTCAATGATGGTGTTCGGATCGAATACGGTCACGTCAGCGTAGGCGCCGACTTTGATCCGCCCCCTGTCGAACATTGAGGCCGTCGAGCCTTCCAGCCGGCTCGCGGGCATGATCGTCATCTTTCGCAGGGCGTCCATCAAAGACAGGTGTTTTTGTTCCCGGACGTAGCGCCCCAGAACCCGGGCAAACGTCCCAGCCCCTCGTGGATGGCCGCGACCCGCCTGAATGATTCCGTCGCTGCCGATCATGACCAACGGATGTTGTATGGCGGCCACGATGTCTTCCGCAGGCATGGCGTGCGCGATAACGCTCACGCCGCCTTGTTCGCGGTACTGGTCGAACGTGTGTTCGGTGAGTCGCTCGCCCGTCGAAACCAACTCGATGTCGCTGTAATCGATCCGGAAATTCTCGAGGAAGCCCGGATCGAACCGTGCACTGCTCAGCCCCGTGTTCCAGGCCTCGTATGGGTATACATCCGCCGTAATATCGACGCCATTCCGTTGCGCGTCCTCGAGGAGCGCCAGGGATTGCTGCATCGTCCAGGTACCGCCCGTGCTGTTGATGTGGACGATCTGCGCGGAGGCGCCGCTCAGCGCGGCCGCCGCGATCACCTCTTCAATCGCCTCGAAGTTCGTACCTGGTGGTGTTGGATCCGAGAACCGGATGTGCAGGTGGCAGGGAACGTCGTATCTCGCAGCGGTCCTGAACAGTTCGAACGTCTCCATACGCGAGGCGCCCGGCACGTACTCGAGGCCGAAACCGATGCCGATGGCCCCGTTCTCGATACCTTCCTCAGCCAGCGCGACCATTTGCGCAATCTGGCTGTCCGTGGCTGCGGCATACCGATCCGTCAAACCGACCGCCTGACGCAAATTCTGGTGTCCGATCACCCTGCCGTAGTTGTTTAGCGAACCGGCCGTCGCAAGATCGGCGTACCATGCCGGGACATCCACGGGTCCCCCGTGCATGCCGAGAACTGTCGTGACACCGTCCGTCACCTTGAAGCGCTGACCTTCGAGCTCTCTGGGTGGGCGGGCCAGGACATCGATGAATCCCGGCGCGACCACGAGGCCCGTCGCGTCGAGCACGCTCCGACCCTGAAGTCTGGCACTCGAGATGTTTACGATTCGGTCATCGCGGATCCCCACGTCGGCGATCATGTCGGTGCCGGATGCGGGGTCCATCACGCGCCCGCCTTGAATGACCACGTCGTACTCCGCCCTGAGTGCAGGGCCCGTTTCCTGGGCAATGCCGGCACTTGCCCAGCCGGTTCCAAACAGGGCGAGCAGCAGGCCCAATCTCGCCGATTTGCGTGAACTCGTGGCACACACCATGGTCAGTTCCTCCGATCGATTCCGGTCATGGTCCGTTGTGGCTGGTGATCGTTGCCAGTCAACTAATCCGCGAGGCCGCCCGCCCCGGCACGACGACACCGCTGAGTCCCTGTTCCTGCATCATCGCGTTCAATCGTTCGAGATCGTCCATCAGCACTTGGCGCAGCCGGCCTCTTTGCTCGGCGAGTTGCGACTCGAGTTCATCCAGGCGCTCGTAGGCCTGCTGCGTCGGCCGTCCGTAACCGCCATTCACGTAGCGGTACAGATACCCAAACTGGTTGTCCAGCATCGGCGGAAAATTGATCGGATCCTGGTGAGCTTCGGCCTTCACCTGTACCAGGATTTCTTCGATGGTGGTCAGCTGTTGTGAGATGGCTTCGGCGCGCTCGCTGAGGTCGTTTGCGCGCTCCTCCTCCGCAGCCCGCTTGGCCACCGACGTTGTTTGCTCGCGCACGGAGCGAATGGTCTTCAAGGCGTCGTGTGTCTCGGTGATCCGATCGCGGATGCGAATGAGCAGATCGAACGTCTCGGCGAGATCCTGCTGGGTCACATGCATCAACCTGGGATCTTTCAGGACCTCGAAGGAACGGGTTTGGCTCGACGCCCCCGCCCCCGCCCCCGCCCCCGACGTGAGCCGCACTTGGTAGGTGCCTGGAAGCGCTGAGGGGCCGCCTGAGAACCCCAGGTAGAGCAGCGCATCCTCTGTGAGCTCCGGACCGGCGTACTGAAGATTCCACACGAACCGGTTCATGCCGGCCTTCGCGGGGACGGCGGACCGGCTCTGCTCGCTGCGATCAGAGAAGCGACGCACCACCTCACCCTGCTCGTCCAGGATCTCGAGTGTTACCTCGGTGGCGGGTTTCTGCGCTAAGTAATAATGAATAACGGCACCGTTGGGGGGAGGCTCGGGCCCACGTTCTCCTCCACGAAAGCCTTGCCGTTGCAGGCGATAGGTGTCGCGCGGCTCGAACAGGTGAGCATCGGCGCCTGCAACTTCGGCCGTCAATTGGTGAAGTGGAGTCAGGTCGTCGAGAATCCAGAACGAACGTCCTTGGGTCGAGACGACGATATCCTTGCGATGGACCTGGAGGTCGGTGATGGGGACGATCGGGAGGTTGAGCTGGAGTGTTTGCCAATGGTCTCCGTCGTCAAACGAGACGAACATGCCGAACTCGGTGCCGGCGTAGAGCAACCCTCGTCGGTCGGGATCTTCCCGAACGACTCTCACCGGATGGTCTCCCGGTATGCCGTTCCCACCGCTCGTGAGCAACGTCCAGGATTGCCCATAGTCGTTGGTCCGGTAGACGTACGGTGCGAAGTCATCCATACGATACCGGTGAACGGCTAAGAACACGCGCCCTGGCTGGTGGGACGAAATGTCGAGCGTGTTCACTGTGGCGTCGGGCGACATTCCGGGCGGCGTCACGTCCTGCCACGTTACACCGTCGTCCTGTGAAAGGTGCACACGCCCGTCGTCGCTTCCGGCCCAAAGCTCTCCCGGCGTGTGAGGCGATTCGGCGAACGAGAAGATCGTCGTGTACACCTCGACGGATGTGTGATCATGCTGCAGGGGACCACCCGGATGGATCTGCTTGGCCTCGTCGTCGGTCGTGAGGTCCGGGCTGATCGTCTCCCAACTCATGCCGCCGTCTCTCGTGCGGTGCACGTGGTTGGACGTGTGATAGAGCACGTCCGGGTTGTGGGGTGAGATGACGATGGGCGCATTCCACTGGAAACGGTACGTTAGATCCTTGGGTGCCACGCCGTCGACGAGCACCGGGTATACCATCACGTTGCGGGACTCTCCGGTCCTGCGGTTGACGCGGGTGATCTCACCGATGTAGCAGCCGGCGTAGGCGACGTTGGGGTCTCGAGGATCCACGGCGATGTGGCCGCTCTCGCATCCGCCTACCGAATACCAGTCTCCCTGCGGAGTCAGCGCGCCGCTAGGCGAACTGGGAACGCTGATGGTGCTGTTGTCTTGCTGGGCACCGTACACGCGATAGGGAAACTGGTTGTCCACCGTGACCCGGTAGAACTCTGCCGTGGGCTGGTTGAGCATGGTGGACCACGTTCGTGCGCCATTCATGCTGACCTGAGCTCCACCGTCGTTGCTCACGATCATCTTGTCGGGATCGTTGGGATTGATCCAGAGATCGTGCACGTCCCCGTGAGGGACGCTGACGCCCTCGAAGGTCTTGCCTCCATCTATCGATCGATAGAAACGCGTGTTCAACGCGTACACCGTGTTCTCGTCCTGCGGATCGGCGATGATGTGCGAGTAGTACCAGGCGCGCTGGCGGAGTAAACGGTTCCGGTTGATCCGCTGCCACGTGTGGCCGGCGTCCTCGGATCGATACACGCCGCCTTCGGGATCGTGGGCGTTCACGATGGCCCAAACGCGGTTGGGGTTCGCCGGTGACACGGTGATGCCGACACGACCGGTGAGACCCTCAGGGAGACCGCCGGCCAGCTTCTCCCAAGTGTCGCCGCCGTCCGTGGTTTTGTAGATGCCGCCTTCGCTCGCACCATCGATGAGCGTCCACGGCTTCCGCTCGGCGCGCCAAAAGCCCGCGTAGATCTCTCGGGGATTCTTGGGGTTCATGGCGAGGTCGACGGCGCCCGTACTGTCACTGACGAAGAGCACGTTTTCCCACGACTCCCCGCCGTCCGTCGAGCGGTACACGCCGCGCTCTGCATTCCTTCCAAAGGCATTGCCCAGAGCTGCGAGGTAGAGGAGGTCGGGATTCTGCGGGTGGACACGGATGCGGGCTATTTGCCCAGCGTCGGGGAGCCCGATGAACGTCCAGGTCCTGCCCCCGTCCTGTGACTTGTACACTCCCCGGCCGGTTGAGACGTTGCCCCGTACGCAGGCCGAGCCGGTCCCCACGTAGATCACGTTGGGATCGGAGCCCGCGACGGCGATGGCGCCTATCGACCCCACCGCAAAGAACCCGTCGGAGACGTTGGCCCAAGTCTCGCCCGCATTGGTCGTCTTCCACACGCCGCCGCCGGTCGAGCCCATGTAGAACGTGTAGGGCTGGTGTGGTACCCCAACCGCAGCCGTGGCCCGGCCGCCTCGATAGGGGCCAATGGAGCGGTACGTCATGGCTCCGTAAAGGGCAGGGTCAAAGAGGTCGTTGGCGGTCCGCCCCGACGCCTGGGCTTGCAGGGTCTCAACGGGTCCAACGGGTAGGGCGGCGACGATCGCCGCTATGGTAACAATAGAAGTGCGGATTGAAGTGGCTTTCATCTCGCTCTCCTTGAGGTCGTTGGGGAAGCCGGGTGGCCGCACGGGGAACCAGAGGCTCGACTGCGGTCCGAATCGGCCGACTGACGACTCCATAATAGGGTCGGGTCCGGGGAGTGAGAAGAGCGGACGCCATTCATCGCCGCGACGAACCAAACACCGCTGGCTGATCTGTCCGGGGCACAGTGTGGAGGTTGTGGGCCCCCGCCGTTAACCTTCGGCATGCCCAACGATGAGGATGCGGCACCGTCGGAGCTGAGGGAGGTATCCCTCCTCCGCGACCCCAACCTCCACGTCATTTTCAGCGTGACGCTCATGGCGGTGCTCGGTGTGTCGAGCATTACGCCGGCGTTTCCCCAGATCGCTCAAGGGCTGGATCTCACTCCCAAGGCCGTAGGACTGCTGGTAGCCGTCTTCACGCTTCCCGGAGCGGTGCTCTCTCCGATTCTGGGCGTGATGGGCGACCGATTCGGGAGGAAACACGTCCTCGTGCCGTCACTCCTGCTCTTTGCCGTGGCGGGAACGGCCTGCGGTTTTGCCAGACAGTTCGAGCTGTTGCTCGCCCTGCGTTTCGTGCAGGGCGTTGGGGCCGCGGCGCTCGGGGCCCTCAACGTCACCGTCGTTGGGGATCTCTACAGCGGGTGGAAGCGAACCAGGGCATTTGGCTACAATGCCGGGGTGTTGAGCATCGGCACGGCGGTGTACCCGGCCGTGGGTGGGGCGCTCGCACTCCTCGGGTGGTACTATCCGTTCTTTCTTCCCGTCCTGGCCCTGCCTGTCGCCCTGATGGTGATGGTGCGGCTGCGCAATCCGGAACCGGTCAACGAGCAGCGGCTCGGTGACTACCTGCGCAACGCGCTGGTTGCCCTAAGGAGGCCGCAGGTTCTCGGGCTCTTTCTGGCGGGTCTCATGACCTTCGTCATTCTCTACGGCGCCTTCCTGACGTATCTCCCGTTTCTGTTGGAGAGGTCGTTCGGAGCCTCAGCCCTGGTGATCGGCTTGGTCATGTCCGGTGCCTCGGTTGCCACGGCTGTCGCGTCGTTCAAGCTCGGGCGTCTCGCGAAGAGGTTCTCGGAGCGGAATTTGGTGCTGGCGGGATTTGCATGTTATGCAGTCGCCATTCTCGGTATTCCGTTCGCCCCGAACATGTGGCTCATGCTACCGTTGATCATGTTGTACGGCGCCGCGAACGGCATGAACATCCCGAGCATCCTGACCCTCCTCTCCGACCTCGCGCCTAGGGAGTACCGCGCGGCGTTCATGTCGGTGAACGGGATGGTGTTACGCGTCGGTCAGACGCTGGGTCCGCTGGTAGCCGGCGCGATGCTGCAGTTCGGCGGACTCTCGGGCGCGTTCTACGGGAGTGCCCTGTTGGCCATCATTACCCTCGCTGTGATCCGTGTCGTCCTGAAGTGATCCGCGGAGGGCGGCGAGGAACGTCGAAGCATCATGTCGCATCGGCCGGAACCGCCAGCCACCGGGGGTGGTGCGGTCCGGAGCAGTGGCACTGCGAAGTGCTTGCTGCCGTCCGAACCCGCAAATAGGTTTGAATCCCTTGTCAACTCGACGCGAGTCCTCTTTTACCAATGTCTCCGATGACCTTCAAGAATTCTCGAGACCCCGTGCGGCAATCATCAAGAATCGTTCGGATTCTGTGGACCGTGGGACCCTTGGCCCTGTTGGCGGCGTGCGCCCGGCCCGCTCCCGACGTTGGAGATCCGGGTACTCCTGAGGACCGCGCCGCGCTCTTCGACTCCCTCTTGGCGAAGACGATGGAGCGTGAGGCGTTCTCGCCCATCAAGAACCAACGGCTGGGCCTGGACATCGAGGCCGAAATGGGACGGTATCGCGACGAGTTTATCGCGGCCGACACTGAAGAAGAGCTGTACTACAGCCTCGTCAAGATCAGCAACGCGCGTCGTGACCGGCACCTCACGGTCGAGTTGATTCCCGAGGGGCTCACCCTCCCGGACACGACCGGCACCACGCTGGGCAACTATCCGGTTCCCGGTTCGGCGATTCCTCATGCCCCCATTCGCTTTGCCGTGGACTACGGGACGCCGGGGCGGTATTCCCTGTTCGTCAGTGACTACGCCACGAACATTCGTGATCGAGCCGGCGTGGGTATTCCGAGTGCCGGGGACAAACTCCTCGCCATCAATGGCGAAGACATCGAAGCGTACCGCAAGGCTATCGAGCCCTATCACCGCTACGCCTCGGTCAACGGTTTCTGGTGGCAGTTTGCCACCTGGCTCCCCCAAAAGAGCAATCAGTTCCCGCCGAGCTTTTATCGCGACAACGTGACTTTTGAGTTGGAGCGGGGCTCCGGAGAGCAATACTCCCTGACATTCCCGTACCTCCCGGCCAGCACCATCGAGTGGGCGGAACCTGGGAAGCGCCAATACCCAGGCTTTCGTCTGGAATTCAGCACAGGGACATTTGATTTTTATCGCTCGGATGCCGGCAAACCGGTAGTGTTGTTGGCGTGGCATGGATTCAGAGAGAACCTCGTCGCTGACATGGATCGACTCATGGACTTCGCCGAAGAACATGGGTTGCTCGGTCACGCCGTCATCTTCGATGGCACGCGGAGTCGCGGAGGGTCGAACGGAGCCTACGCCATTCGTCGCCTTTCGCCTAAATCCTTCAAGACCACGTTCGGCAACCTGCGCATCAGCGATGTGACGCCAACCTTCATCGAAACCCGGCGCCGCAGATTCGATCGACAGGAGCCAAGCACGCCGGCGCCGGGTGAAATCGATGACGGTACATGGCTGCTGGAGTGGCTGGAGAGCGACGTAGCCGACGCTATCACAGCCGGCCAGGCGTATTCCAACGACGTGCCGTTCAAGTTGGCTCATCTGCCCAAGGATTCCGACGGTATCATCGAACCGGCCGGTGTCCATTTTCGTGGGCCGTTGGTGTGTTTCCTCGGGCCGTACGGCGGGTCCCATCTAGATCAGTTCGCCGCCATCGTTGCCGATAACGACCTGGGCCACTTGCTGGGCATGTCCAGCCACGGCTACAGCAACACCTGGGAGTGGGAAGAGATCATTCGCTTCCCATTGAGCGGCAAACCGATTGTGCGTTACATGTGGTCCATCGGTCACACGATTCGGCCGAATGGGGAAGTGCTGGAAGGGAACCCCGCCGACGTGGACGAGTTCATTCCCGTCACGCGCGACAACTACCTCTCCTACTACTCGATCTTGGTGGCTCGGGCGCTGGAACATCTGGGCCTGCAGTGACGGGCCCCACGATGAAGGCGCGGCCGAGCCTCTACCGACGCTATCGCAGGCTCTCCATCGGCATGAAGATCCTGATCTTCATGGCGCTCGGGATCATTGCCGGCATTGCATTCGGCGAGCGCGCACAGGTGGTACAGCCCCTAGGTGATCTGTTCATCCGCCTCTTGATGATGGCGGCCATCCCCCTCGTGTTCTTCAACCTGCTAGCGGGCTTGACCAGCCTCACGGATCTCGGAGTGCTTGGTCGGTTGGGTGGCAAGATCGTCTCCTACTATCTCTTGACGACGATCGTGGCGCTCACCTTGGGGCTCACCATGATGCACCTGTTCGAACCGGGGAAGGGGATGCAGCTCACGGAAGCTGTTGAAGGGACGTTCGGACAGGTCCCGGCAGTGACGGATGTGTTGGTGAATTTGGTTCCAGATAACGTGTTCCAGGCGTTTAGCTCCGGCCAAGTCGCACAGGTGGTCGTGTTTGCGATCTTTCTCGGCGTGGCGACACTCTTGCTCCCCGATGCTCAACGTCTAACGCTCAGGCGGGGTTTCGAGGCGCTGGCCGAGGTTCTGCGCAAGCTGGTTGGGGTGATCCTCTACTTCGGCCCAATCGGTATCGGTGCGCTCGCCGCGAGTACCGTGGGGCAGTACGGTGCCGAGATCTTCGGTCCCCTTGCCGTGTTTCTGGGCGGTATCTGGAGCGCACAGATCGTCATGGTCATCGTATACATGACCTTGCTGGTGGTGTTCACCAGACGTTCACCGATCACATTCTTGCGGCAAACCGGGCCTCTCTATGCGACGACAGCCGCGACGACCAGCAGCTTGGCGAGTCTGGTGGTGGCACTGGATATCGCAGAGAAACGCCTGAAGATTCCCCGCAGCATCTACTCGTTCACCCTGCCGTTAGGGGCACAACTCAACAAAGACGGCACGGCCATCATGCTTGCCGCCGTGCTTTTGTTCACGGCGCAGGCGGCCGGTGTACAATTCGACCTCGCTTCGCAGGTCACGATCATCCTCATCGGTCTGGTTCTCTCCGAGGGGTCGGGAGGGATTCCCGGAGGCGGCCTCGTGATCGCGCTCATCTTTGTCCAGGCCTTCCATCTTCCTCTCGAGATCGCCGCCATTGTCGGTGGCATCTACCGGCTCATCGACATGGGGAACACGACGATCAACTGCATGGGCGATATGGTGGGCACGACGATCGTGGCACATTCCGAGAGCCGTCAGGCAGCCGCGGAGGTGGGGTAAGTGCGCTTGTGCAAGCGTGCTGCGGGCCTGCCGAAGTAGACCGCGACATCATCGAACTACTTGACTTCAAAAGGGTTATGTGATCGGTGTCACGGCGGGCGCCGCTCCATTTCCGCAATCTGTCAACTCACGGTCAACTGTTTCTCACCCGCTACCATCGGTTCCGCGTGCGGCGCCGATGCGGGTGAGCGGCTTTGCCCCTTGCTCCGCGTCCCTCTCTTCGGGTAGAGGTGGGGCGGAAACCGCTGGAACTAAGGGTAGACTGAAGTTCTGTCGGAGTGAGATCTCCGACGGAGACAACGAGGAGAAATACGATGAGTTGGCGCCGCAATTTCAATCGGTATGTTGGATTGGCCGCGACGCTGGTCGGCATGGGCCTGGTCTTCTTGAGTTTCATCGTCGCCTACGAGGATCAAGCTCGCGTCGCCGTGATCTCCGGTGGGTTTCTGATCCTGTTGGTGGGACTCTGGTACGCGGCCAACCCCTTCTTGACCAGCACGCGCGAGTTCGTTGAGTTGCGCGTCGAGCTCGACCGGT
>JBDHFY010000004.1:0-38742 GCA_039590195.1 Gemmatimonadota bacterium
GCACGCTCCGCGCCTGGACCGATACATGGCAGGACTCCGTGACCGTCGTCGTGGAGCAGGACGGACAGCACATCGGACAATTGAAGGCGCCAGTCCATAATCCGCTGACGCCCGTCGACGGCTTGTTCACCCTGAACTCTGAGTCGGACAGCCTCTTCACGCTCGAGACCGCCACGCGCGGGAGCATCGTGGCGCTCGTCATGACACCGTATGAAGCCAGCTGGCCGGAGCTCGCGTACCCGATTCCGCCCAACTGGACGCCGCTCGCCGGCACGGCTCGCATCGGTGACGCGCCCGCGCCCGATCCGGAACTCCGGAGGGATCGCACCGGGCAGCACTACCTGTACTGGAACTTCGGCGATCGCGCCCACGGACCTGTCACCGTCCAGCTCCGGGGAGCTGACTCGCTAGGCTCGATAAGCACGGTACGCATCGCAGCCCTCCGCACAGCCGAAGAACGAGCAGCTGACCGGCAGCAGACAACGCACAGCGGACCGGGAGTCGAGGTCTTCGCGCTACCCGATGGAGCAGTCGTCCGCAACGGCCGTGTCGATCTCGGTGTGCGTGGCGCCCCCGGCGAGCCTGTGTCCGTCTTCGACGGCGATTCGCTCGTGGCCGAAGCCAAGGTACCAGTCGATGGTGCGCACCGCTTCATCGCGCTCCCCCTCGATCGCGGTCCACACCGCCTGCGTGTGAGAATGCAAGACTCCCGTAGTCGGGAACGGTGGGACAGCTTGGCGGTCCATGTCACCGGCCTGCCAGCCGCTCTTGAAGCGTCAGCGACACGGATCCAACTCACCGCGGATGGGTACAGCGCCCAGGACATCCAGGTGCGCGTCCTGGACGAGTGGGGCGTGCCCGTCGTGGAGCCCGTCTACGTCACCGTCTCGGCAGAAGGGGCTACCCCCGACGTGGCCGACGACGACCCATCCGTGGCCGGCGTTCAGGTCCAGTCCGATGCATCCGGTTGGCTCACGATCCGCCTGAAGCCTGGCCACGTGGTTAGGCGTGGCAAGCTCACGCTGGTGGCGGGAGAGGCTACCCATGAGATCGACCTCGAGCTGCTCCCCGCCGTCCGGCCGTTGATGGTCACCGGCGTCGGTCGGCTCGGCCTGGGCGCAAGCCCGGACGCGTTCGGTGCCCTCACAGCCCGCGGCCGCCTCGACGCCCGGACGTCGGTCGTGTTGAGCGTCGACTCGCGCCGACTCAATGCGTTCGACCGATCCTTCGATCCCCTGGATGAAGCGCAGTACCCCCTCCTCGGCGATGCCAGTCGGACGCGCACGATCACCTCGTCTCGCTTTGCCGTGTCCGCCCGCCTGGAGCGGGGCTTCGACTGGATCCAGTTCGGCGACGTCGCCACTAACGACTTTGCCAGCGGCCTGCGCCTGACAACCTACCGGCGCGCCGTCACGGGGGGCGCCGCGCACGTCACAACCGGGCCGATTGCCTGGCGTGGATTCGGCAGCCTCACCAGCCAGACGCTGCAACAACTGCAGATCCGCGGCGCAGGGTCGTCCGGCCCGTACCTCCTGGCCAGCGATATCACGCCAGGTACCGAACACATCGTCATCGAAACCCGGGAACGGGAGAACCCGCAGCGCGTCGTGACCAGCGAAGTCTTGACCCGGTTCGTGGACTACCAGATCGACTACGAAAGCGGCGTGCTGCTCTTCAAACGCCCTGTGCCTGCCGCAGATACCCAAGAGAACCCGGTCTTCCTCATGGTGACCTACGAAGCGGCCAGCGGGGCGGACCAGCGCATCGTCGGTGGCCTACGAGCTACGGTGAACGCCCGCCGGCTGTTCGGACCGACGCTACTGGATTCGGCCCGCATTGGGCTGACGGGCATCTACGCGGACGAACTGGCGGGCCGATTCCATCTCGCCGGCGCGGATTTGCGGTTGCTCCGCTTCAGCGGGCTGGACGTCGGCGGCGAGGTTTCCTACTCCGAAACGCCGGATTCCTCCGGGATCGCCACCTCCATCGATGGCTCGGTCGCACTGTTCGGCGGCGCCATGAACCTCAGCGCGGGGTGGATGCGAATCGGGTCCGGTTTCGCGAACCCATCCAATACCGCCTTGCGCGCCGGGACGGAGGCCCTGAGACTCGGTGGCTCACTCCGGGTCGGTCTGAGCCAGGTGCGGGTCCTCCACAACCGCCAGACCTTCGGTGCACAGAATGTCCAGCGACAAAATACGAGTGCCGGGATCGTGCAGCCCCTCGGTCCACACCTCCGTTTCGAGGCCGGACAAACCACCGACCGCTTCGACAACGCCGGGAGCATTGACGAATCCATGGGTGGGGAGGCCAAGCTCGTCTGGACACCGGCATCCGCCCTCCGGTTCTGGGCGGAAGGGCGTCGACAATTCTCGTACTCCGGCAACCTCGTGCGACCCGATCACCTCGGCGCCGGCGCGGGCTTGAGGATCGGCCGCGACCTGTCCCTCGAGGTGAGGCACCGGCAGGTCCTGCCCCCCAACACCGATTCGTATGCCATCACCAACTTTGGTCTCCGTTCAGACCTCGGCTTCGGCACGCAGGCCTGGGGATCGTACCAGCTCGCCGGCGGCAACGGTGCTCAATACAACGCCGCCATCATCGGGCTCAACAACCGCCTCAAGCTGGGCCCGACGACCATCAACACAATGTTCGAGCGCCGGTTCGGTCTGAATCAGGCGGACATCACCGATCCCGTGCGTTCTCTGCCGTTCGTCCAAAACGAGGAAGACTACTGGTCTGCCGGGCTGGGTATTGAGCTGCTGCCGTCCGAAGCACCGTACCGGCTGAGCGCTCGCAGCGAGTACCGTGACGGCGCGTTGTTCTCCACCCGGCTCGTCACCATGGCCGGCGACGTCTCCATCAACCGGTCGCTCGCGATCCTGTCGCGGCAAGAGTATATGCAGACCGAGCAAAACCTGCCAACCGGCTCCAACTTGAGCCGCCGGCTCTCGACCTTGTGGGGATTGGCGCTCCGTCCCATCCACACGGACGCGTTGAATATGTTGACCAAATTCTCGTGGCTGAAGGAAACGAACCCGCTGGGTGGCGGCGTGTTGGCCCCGGTGGGCGAAGAGGCGCGGACCATCGGCGCCGCTGAGGTGATCTGGGCCCCGACAGGCCACAGCGAGCTTGCAGGTCGGTATGCCATCCGCCGCACGCTGGCCGACCGCCTGCACGAAGACGGCATGGCCCAGCGTCTCGAATCATGGGCGGACTACGTGGGCGGGCGCCTCAATTACGACCTCAGTGGTTGGCTGGCACTCCGCGGCGACGGACGGGCCCTATACGAACGCACGAGCGATACATGGCGGTGGGATGCTGCGCCGTCGTTGGCACTGCGTCCGATCGCGGGATTCGAGCTGGCCGGCGGCTATCGGTTCGGCGACCTGCGCGATCCCGACTTCTCCGTCCGAGGCGGCCATGGGTGGTTCGTCACCTTCAGCGCACGGATCACGGAGAAAGTGTTCCCCACCGCAGCCGACTTCTGGCGACTGCGGTTCTGACGGCGGGAATGATCAAGCCTTGCCGCTGTTGGACCGTGCGGCCACGCTCACCGACCAGTCCTGCCTACGAACATGCACCAGTCGATGGTGGGCGGTGCGCGGGCGCTGAACTCCCCGTCGGCGGTTGGTAGGACACCTTTCGCATTGCGTTCGTCGCCATGCGATCAATCAGATTCGGCGCAATCAGCTTGAGCCACATGCCCACCTTGCCCCGAGCAGACATCACCACCTCGCGTCTCCGCTTTGCGGCGGCGTCCAGAATGATGTAGCCACACCGCTCAGCAGTCATGAAGGCCGACTGGCCGGCTGGTTCTATCCCAACGGGTTGTCCGTCGGGCCCCAGCGCTCGCTCTCGGACTTCGGTCTGTACGAAATCCGGATAGGCCATGGTCACACTGATGCCATAACTCCGCATTTCGATTCTCAATGAATCGAAGAAACCCGCCATGGCGTGCTTGCTCGCCGCGTAGACGCTCCGAAGCGGCACGCCTGTCTTGCCGGTGAGGCTGGAGACGCCAACGATTCGTCCCCGAGTGGCCTTCAAGTGGGGGAGCGCGTAGTAGGTGCAGTACACACTGCCCAAGTAGTTCACGGTCATCAATCGAGCTGCCAGCGACAGATCCAGGATGTCTTCAAACCGCGCCACAGCGGACAGACCGGCGTTGTTGATGAGGGTGTCAATGGGACCAAGCCTGGACACCGTCTGTTCCATCAGGTCCTGACATCGCTCCCGGTCCGTCACGTCGGTCGGAACCACCATGACCTGAGCACCGTGGCGCCGACAGTCGTCGGCCACGGCCTCCAGCCGCTCCGTGTCGCGTGCCGCAAGGGAGAGCAGCGCCTGCTGCTCCGCCAACTGAAGTGCGAGAGCACGGCCAATCCCCCGCGAGGCCCCGGTGACGACAACAACGTGGTCTTGAAAAGGGTGCGCCATGGTACACCTGGCATCCGAGGGAGTGATCCAACCGCCCGGTGGCATCCTTATGATGCACCAGAGGAAGAGGAATATGAGGGGCGAATGGCCGCAAGCCGGACATGCAGCGCGGTCGAACCCGCCTGCCCCCGATACCCCGTGGGCCTGTCGAACGCTGCGCAGCCCAAGCACTTACGCAGCAATCACTCCTCGTAGCGGCCGATCAGGTTCAGTCGTAAATTTCCCTCCAGACGGGGGTGCCCGCCGCCATCGCGGGCTGAGAACACACTCCTTGAACCTGATCCGGTTCGTACCGGCGGAGGGAGTCACCATGTCGCAAAGCAGCTGTCCCACCCAGATCTACCACGCCCGACAGGGCAAAGTCACCGATGCCATGCGGTTCGTGGCAAACCGCGAAGAACTCGAACCCGAGCTCGTCCGAGACGAGGTGGCCAGGGGCCGGCTGGTCATCCCGGCCAACGTCCACCACCTGGCCGGCGAGCTGGAGCCAATGGGGATCGGCAAGGTCGCTCGTGTGAAGATCAACGCGAATATCGGCAACTCGGCCGTCAGCTCGAGCATCCAGGAAGAGATAGACAAGCTCAACATCGCCGTCAAATATGGCGCCGACACGGTGATGGACCTCTCAACCGGAAGCGAGATTGACGAGACGCGGGCCGCCATCATTGCTCACTCCGGCGTGCCCGTGGGGACCGTACCGATCTATCAAGCGGTCCTTGCAGTCGAGGACGTCACGCAGCTCACTGCCAACGACCTCCTCAACGTGATCGAGCACCAGGCGAAACAGGGCGTCGATTACATGACGATCCATGCCGGTATTCTCCTGGAACATCTGCAGTACGTTCACGGGCGGATTACGGGGATCGTCTCCCGCGGAGGCTCTCTCCATGCCGTGTGGATGATGTCCCACCGCAAGCAGAATCCGCTCTACGAACGTTATGACGACGTCCTTGAGATTCTCAAGACGTACGACGTCACCATATCTCTGGGCGACTCGCTCCGCCCGGGTAGCCTGGCCGACGCGTCAGACAAGGCTCAGTTCGCCGAGCTGGAAACTCTCGGCGAGCTCACCCGGCGGGCCTGGGATCGCGACGTTCAGGTCATGGTGGAGGGCCCGGGCCACATCCCGATGCATGAGATCGAGATGAACGTTCGCATGGAGAAGGAGATCTGTCACGAGGCTCCATTCTACACGCTCGGCCCGCTCGTCACCGACATTGCGCCGGGCTATGACCACATTACGAGTGCCATCGGGGCCGCCATGATCGGGTGGCACGGGGCGGACATGCTCTGTTATGTAACCCCAAAGGAGCACCTGGGCCTACCCAACGCCGAAGACGTACGTCAGGGAGTCATCGCCTACAAGATCGCCGCACACGCCGCTGACGTCGCACGCGGCAGGCCCGGTGCCCGGGACCGAGACGACGCGATGTCGAAAGCCCGTTACAGTTTCGATTGGAACGAACAATTCCACCTATCGCTCGACCCGGAACGCGCTCGGGAATATCATGACGAAGCGTTACCTGCGGAATACTTCAAGAGCGCCGAGTTCTGTGCCATGTGTGGTCCGCGGTTCTGCTCCATGCATCATTCGCGAACGATCGATGAGCTCATCGCACAATTTGCCGCCCAACCCGAAGCAACTGTGAGTGGTGTGAATGCCTCGGACTGACGAGGAACGTTCACCGGTTCTAAAACTCAGCAACCCCAGGCTCTCACCTGGGGTTGTGTTCATTCAGGCATGCGTCGTGGCGTGCTGTCCGCTAGAGATACGGACGTCCCCTGGACATGGGCCACTGCGCCCAGAACTTCATATATCGTGCCTGCGATTTGTTCTGAGGAACCTTCCACCACGGATGGCTGCGATTGAAGTAAGGGTTATTGACCTCCGCAGACTCAACCCGAACTTCGGCCATGCAGTACGGACATGTGAACGCGCGCTGTCCGGGCAGAACCCACCAGATGTACGGCGCACCGGCAACATGCGGCCATCTGGAACAGCCATGCACCACCGACCGGCAGTACTTGGCTTTGTCATCCAGATCCTGCCAGAAGCCACAGAATCGGCACGCCCGGTAGTTACGATGCCAGCGGCGGGTACGTGGGCCGTAGAAACCGGTTCGCCCACATTTGGGGCAAGGGAGAGGTTCGGCACCAGACTCAATCACCTGCTGCTCCCATCTCCACACACTTTCTGAATAATCGGTGGTCAGTAATGTTAGGATGTTCATTTCTTGAACAGTGTAGTGAAGGATCTGAGTGTGCGATTGCGGACGACAATGTTG
This sequence comes from Gemmatimonadota bacterium, assembly GCA_039590195.1. GTDB lineage: Bacteria > Gemmatimonadota > Gemmatimonadetes > Gemmatimonadales > GWC2-71-9 > JBDHDY01. The sequence continues at coordinate 6,726 of JBDHFY010000004.1, forward strand.
GGTCATTCGCCCGCCTTGTCCGTGCGGGAAATCACATCCTCATGAGTTCGTCCATTGCAAACAACACCAAGGCCAACAACTGTGTTCGATTGCATCAGTTGTGCACCTATACACTGTGTTGTTCCACAACACTACACTGTCGACGTGGAGTTCTACAGCTCTTCAAACTCAGCTGTGAAGTGGCGGAGATACGGTGGATCGTTCGTGATTCGGAATCCGCGCAGCGAATTCCGTTGCTCAAAGAGTTCGGCGCTGGCTTCCACCAAGTAGTCGATATGACTCTGCGTGTACACGCGCCGCGGTATCGCCAGCCTCACCAACTCCATCGCAGGCGGAGCTTGGCCGTCTCCCCCGAACATAACGCTTCCAATCTCCACGGCCCGTATGCCGGCCTGCCGATAGAGAGCGCAAACAAGCGCCTGTCCAGGAAAGCTCGCTGGCGGAATCTGAGGACAAAAATGTCCGGCATCGACGTATATCGCGTGCCCTCCCGGCGGCTCCACGATCTGGTACCCAATCTGAAGCAGCTTTTCCCCGAGGTACTCGGTGGACCGGATTCGATACGCCAGATAGTCTTCGTGAAGGACCTCCTCGAATCCCTGCGCCATGGCCTCGAGGTCACGTCCTGCCAGTCCACCGTAGGTAACAAAACCCTCCGTAAGAATAAGAAGCGCATCGGCCCGCTGGGCCAGTTCCTCGTTTCGAAGTAGCAACACTCCCCCGATGTTCACCAGCCCGTCTTTCTTTGCACTGATCGTCGCGCCGTCCGAAAGGTCGAACATGTCTCGAACGATGTCCCGCACTGAGCGATGCTGTTGGCCGGCCTCACGAAGTTTGATGAAGTAGGCATTCTCGGCAAAACGGCACGCGTCGAGGAACAGTGGAATACCATACTTGTCGCACACCCCCCTTACGGCTCGCAGGTTCTCCAGACTCACCGGCTGTCCACCCCCCGAGTTATTCGTCACAGTGACCATGCACAGCGGAATCCGTTCCGGCCCCACCCGCTCGATGAGTTCGACCAGCTTGATCACGTCCATGTTGCCCTTGAACGGATGACGCACGGTGGGGTGCACCCCTTCCTCGATCACGACATCGACCGCCTCCGCTCCGGAGTGCTCGATGTTCGCGCGGGTCGTGTCGAAGTGATTGTTGTTCGGCACCACCTTGCCCTCGCCACCGAGCAACTCGAACAAGATTCTTTCGCTCGCCCGTCCCTGGTGTGTGGGAAGAATGTGATCAAAGCCGGTTACCTCCCGCATCCGCTGCTGGAACCGATAGAAGCTCTCCGCCCCCGCGTACGATTCGTCCCCCTGGAACATGGCAGCCCATTGCAGGCTGCTCATCGCCCCGGTGCCGCTGTCCGTCAACAAGTCAATGAGCACGTGCCGCGCGTGAATATTGAATACGTTGAACCGGGCAGCACAAAGGATTTCATCGCGCTGGTCGCGGGTCGTCATACTCAGTGGCTCGACGACTTTGATCTTGAATGGTTCGATGATGGTCTTCATCTGACGCTCCAAGAGATACTCTAATATCTCAGAACCGGCCCGGAGACAGCGCGCGGACATCCTTCGTCGGAGCCCCGTCCAGGAGATACTCCGCCACCACCTTGCCCGTGACGGGGCCCAACGTGAGACCCAGCATCGCATGTCCGGTGGCGAGAATCACATCGGGATGGTTTGGCACCGGCCCCACAGCCGGCAAGCCGTCAGGCAAACAAGGCCGCAATCCACACCACTCCGAGCGGTATTCGATATCACCCACTCCACTCAAATAGCGCTTTGCCGCTTTGTTGAGCTGCTCCAAGCGTGCAGGTCGCATATCGTGATTGACACCGGAGAACTCGAGTGTCCCGGCGAAGCGTACTGAACCACCCATCGGCGTGCAGAATACCGACGTCTCCCCCAACATGCACGTCTGCCGAAGCGGCGGAGTTCCGCCCGCCTCCAGCGGGGCATCTCGGTGATAGCCCTTGCCGGCTTGGAGTGGCAACGGGCACCCGAGTTTCTGCAGGAGATGGAGGCTGTACGCACCGGTGGCCAGCACTATCCGCTCACCGCTCACTACTTCGCCGTCACGCATGCGGACTCCGGTCACGCGCCCGTCTTGGACTAACAATTCCACCACCTCTGACTCCGTACGGAACTCCCCACCATGCCGACGAGTGCGCGCAGCCAGCTCGAGCACGAAACGATGAGGATCACACGTCGCGGCCTCGGGAAACAAGACGCCTCCGATGATGTCTTCCCTCACCGCCGCCTCTCGCTCACGAAGCTCCGAACCCGAGAGCACCTTGGGATGGTAACCGTAGTGCTTTTGCAGTTCCGCTTCTCGACGTGCCGCTTCCAGGCCGGGCTCGGTCAAGAAGATCTCGTAATAGCCCTCACGACGATAGCGACAGTCGAGCCCCTCTCCATCTACCAGTTCATCGAATAGACCACGAGATGCATGACCGAGGGGACCGAGCGTTTGCATGGACCACGCCACGTGATCATCCGTGCAATGGGCGCGAAACGCCCAAAGCCACTTGAACAGCGAAGGATTCCATTGGACGGGGATATACAAGGGGCTCGTGGGGTCGCACACGGACTTGATGGCCTGTTTGACACGTCCTGGCTTGTTGATCGGGCCGTGCCCGGCCGCAATGGCACCGGCGTTGCCGTATGACGCTCCCTCTCCAACTCCGCCTCGCTCCAGAACGGTGACCCGCGCCCCGCGCTTTGCTAGAAAATAGGCGCAGCAGACGCCAATCACGCCGCCACCCACAACGAGCGTGTGATGTTCTGTCCGTGACATGGTCACCAGGGGGAATGACGGCGTTCACATTCCCCAAGTGCTCGGTCGAGTTGAATGACTATTCGATGGACGGGCAGAAACCGAAGCCGCGACCGATCAGCTCAACGATTCGAGAAACTCTCCGATCACTCTGCTCAACGCGATGGGTTGCTCCAGCGGAGCTAGGTGTCCAGCCTGTGGAATCAACGTAAATTGGGCCCCGCGAATGGCACCAGCCATTGCCTTGGCATTCTTCGCCGGAATCAGCTGATCTTCGCTCCCCGCCACCACGAGTGTCGGGAGGTCAATCTCCCCCAGCACGTCCGTGGAATCGGGACGGTCGCGTATCGCGGCCAGGGCCGCTGTGAGCCCCGACGGGGGATTGCCACCAATCATCGCCCGCAAATGCTCCACAACCCGAGGCATCGACGTCAACGTTCCCGGCGCCAGCAGCTTCGGCACCATGATGTCTGTCAGCGCCTCGGCACCTTCCCGCTCCACGGTCTGGATCATCTCATCACGCCGGGCCTTGGCCTCGGCGTCGTCGGCATCAGCCCGCGTGTTCACCAGCACGAGGCCGCGAATCAGCTCCCGGTGACGCCGCATGAGCTCGAAAGCGACGTACCCGCCCATCGACAAACCACATACCACGACCTGTTTGACCCCCACCACCCCGAGCAATTGCGCCAAATCGTCCGCATAACCTGACATGGAAAACCCCGGCTCGGGCAGGTCACTCATGCCCATACCTCGCAAATCCGGAACGATCCGTCGCCAGCCCGTGATCGTCGCGACCAGGTGCCGCCACATCGTGCGGTCGAGAGGAAAGCCATGAATGAAAAGCATGGCCGGGCCATCGCCTTGAATGTCCACAGCCAGCGCGGCACCTCGAACCGCAACGTGTTGCGTTTCGCCCGGGCGAAGCGACGGCCGCCGGCCGAAAAACCGAGCAATCTCCTGCGGCACAGGCATTGGCCGGTCCTGCTCATCCACCGCGACCAGAACGAAATCGCCTTCGGCCACCAGCGTGCGATCGGGGGCACGACGCGCCGTCTGGTGCAGAGTGAAACTCGTCTTCCCGTGGTGCGTGAGCACGGTGTCGAACGTCAGCACATCTCCAGCCAAGACGCTCACCAAGTACTCGGTCGTCGCCTTGCGGGCCGCCGGGCGTACGCCCTTGCTCGTGAAGACCTGCATACCAGGACCCCGGGATATCGACTCCCATCGAGCCCGCTCAAAGAGACGCATCAACGCTGAACCGCTCAGGCGCCCAAAGGCATCGCAGTCCTCAGGACAGACTAAGAGATCAATAGATTGGATTGAGTTCACTTTCCGGAACCACCGAAAACAAGGATGTGGCGGTTAAACTTACCTTTGATCGCGACCCGGCGACAATCCGGCTGAGCGAGACCGTTACGGGCAAAACCACCTTTCCCCAACGGCCAAATCCTCACCCCGCCAGCGAGGGCTGAGATTCTAAGGTCCAATCGCGCTTTCAAGAGCCGCAGCCCAGAAACGCCGAGTGCAGACATCCCCATCCGGCGGCTTTGGGCTGCGGCTCTATCACGTGGAGCAGGCGCTGCACTGTCGCAGCCGGAGCAAGCCGTTCGGACAATGAGTGTAGCGATAATGTCGAGATAGTGTATCAATGGCGGAACTATGTTCACACACATAAAACAGTGTCGTGAAGTCACTTAGAGGCTTTTCAACAAATGTTGGGAGTCTATGTAGAAAAATTTCCGCACCATCTGCAGGGCCTCCCGCTGGGGTGGCCACCGTGCCATGTTACGGGGACGATGCCTCCGATCCCCACCGACCAGAAGCTCCCCCGAGTCATCACCGGGGACGACGGCCTCGAAAAACTTGCCAGGCGGCTCCAGCGCACAGAGCGCGTAGCGATCGACACCGAGGCCGCATCCTATCACCGCTACAACGACCGCGTCTACCTGCTCCAGCTCTCGACCGACTCGGAAACGGTCATCATCGATCCGCTCGAGATCAAGAAGCTGGACCCGATCGGCAAGCTGCTACGCGATCGCGAGGTAGAGGTGGTCTTCCACGACGCGGACTATGATTTGAGGGTTCTGGACCGGGATTACCGCTTTCGTGCCGGGCACGTATTCGACACGAAGATCGCCGCACAGCTCCTTGGCGAGCCGGCCGTGGGACTCGGTGCCCTGCTGGAGAAATACTTCGGGCTGCAACTGAACAAGAAACTGCAGAGAGCCGATTGGTCTCGGCGACCTCTCACCCCCGACATGATAGCGTACGCCGCTGCCGATACCCGGTATCTGCTGGCCCTCCGAGATGAGTTGGACAAGCAACTTCAGCGACTGGATCGCCAAGGCTGGGCTCGAGAGGAGTTCAAGCACCTGGAGACCGTCCGCTGGACTTCCACGAACGGTGATGAGCAAGCGTTTCTGCGGCTGAAGGGGGCCAAGGCGCTTCCGCCCCGCAGTCGGGCGGTCTTGAAGGCGGTCCACCTATGGCGCGAGTCCAGGGCCCGCAACTTGGACCGCGCCCCATTCCGCATATTGGGAAACGAAGCTCTTCTGGCGTTGGCCAAGGGCGCCCCTACAACGCCGGCGGCTCTCGGAAGACTGCAGGGAGTTCCTGCGTCAACTGCGCGGCGTTACGGGGAGGAACTCATGGGGGCGGTTCGCACAGGACTGGCTACGCCACCACACCAATACCCCACGGTTGAACGAACGAGACGCCCAAAGATCGATCGCGAAGCAAAACAACGCTTGGAACGCCTGAAGGCCCTGCGAAACAGGACGGCGAGGACGTTGGGTATTGATGTCGGCGTGCTATGCCCGAACGGCACACTCGAGGCAATCACCAGAGCGGCGCCGTGCAGCGGTCAGGAGCTTCGCAAGGTAAAGGAACTCAGGAAATGGCAACGCGAGACTCTCGGCGAGAAGGAACTCCTGGAAGCACTGAATCCAACCAAGCGCTCCTGACTCCGCGTCTTTTCGCGAACTCAGTGCCCCAAGAACGACCGCAGCTTCGGATCGATCCGCTCGGGCGTCCAGAACGGCTCCCACACCAACTCGACCTTCACGTCTTTCACACCGTCCAGCATACGGATCACTCGGTCCGCGTCGCCCATTATCTGAGGACCAACGGGACATCCCGGTGAAGTCAGGGTCATCTTGACGTTGACATTGCCCTCCTCCACCTCGATGTCGTAGACAAGCCCAAGGTCCACGATGTTGAGATCGAGTTCCGGATCTTTGACCTGCCGAAGAGCTTTGCGAGCAGCATCCGCGTCAACCACGATCACCCTCCTTAGTCTTCCCCGAAACGTAGCCATCATCAGCAGCACCCGCCACAGAGAGTCGGCAGTGGTCGCCGCCGCAGCCAAAGCCGCGGCGCCGGGCGGCCACCCATCTATATAGACGCCGGGCTAAGGGCATCGCGCCCGGAACACGCAGCACTGTTCGGGGAAGCCACCCCCACCAGATGAGGCTCAGTAGCTCGTGAGCCGCGTCTGCCCCGTCAAAAACGCTGCCGTCAGGCCGAATGAGGTGGATCGCGGCTTCGAGCTGATCCCGCGTTCGTCCGCTCAAGCCCACCGCCTGTTCATCCTGCAACGGCAAGAGCCTGGTCTCCGAACGCCGGTCGAGCCGCTTGAGCCGCGCCACCCATCTCTGACAAAACGCACACTCGGCATCATAGATCAGCGTAGCGGGCGCTCGAACCTCACTCGCGGGACCACGCCCCACATCCTCTGGGACCCGCGATGTTGCTAGCACGCCGCGCTCCCGGACAACCGGCAGGAGCGCTCAGCCATGCGCACGGCCGCGTCCGCTACCAGTCCACGAATCTCCTTGAGCTTGCTGATGGAGCGTCGCGTCCGCGGAGCAAACACGCGATTAGTGAGCAAGATGACGAACACGTTGAGTTCGGGATCGATCCAGAGAGAGGTGCCCGTGAAGCCACCGTGCCCAAAAGCCCGGGCGGACATCAGCTCGCCGGCGTTGTCGGCAGTCGTCGTGTCGCGCATCTCCCACCCATATCCGCGGTTTTTCGCGCGCCGCCTCGTGAAAAGCTCGACCGTCTCGGAGCGCAGCAATCGGCCTCCACCGGTGGCTCCACTTTCGTCGAGATAGAGCCGTGCGTACTGTGCGAGGTCCAAGCCCGTGCTGAACAAGCCGGCGTGCCCCGACACCCCATCCAATCTCTCGGCGTTTTGATCGTGGACCACGCCTCGAATGACGTGACTCCGCCAGACATTGATCGGGGCCGCCCGACTTCGCTCTTCCACCGTGAGTCGGAATTGCGTGTCGTCCATGCCGAGCGGCTGGAACACCTCGCGAGCCAGGAACTCGGCAAACTCCAGTCCGGACGCACTCTCCACAATCCATCCCAGTAGCATGGCATTGAGATCGCTATACACGGTCCGCGACCCCACAGGCCACCTGATTTGCTCCGTGACCACCAGCCGACGGGCGGCCGCCGCATCACCCGCAAGAGTGTTCAGCGGTAGAAACGCTCGGAGGCCAGACGTGTGTTCCAACAGGTGCCTGACGGTGACGGTTTCTTTCCCCTCTCCGACAAAGTCGTCGAGGTAGCTGCCCACTGGCCGATCGAGATCGAGTGAGCCTCTATCAACGAGGACCATGACGGCCGGCGTCGTGGCCACCACCTTGGTTAGGGAGGCGAGGTCGTACAGGGTCGCGTCGGGTGACGGAGTCTCCGTCTCCGCCGACCACGTCATATGACCGTAGCCTTTGGCAAACAGCACCGCGTCACCCGTGCCCACTACGACTACTGCGCCCGGAAAGACGCCCGCGCGTATGCCGTCGCGTACGATCGTGTCGATATCGGCAACGGGATGAATTTGTGCTGCGACGGCTAGCGCGAAGAGAAACGTCACGGCGATTTTCCGCGCGACCGGATTCCGCCGACGGCTGGCAAGGGATCACCATCAGCCCGCAACCGGCGGCGGACAGTCGGGCGGCCACTCGCCTGATGTGGATCACCGCACTTGGCTGGGAGCAACTGCGCTTTAGTCTCCATAACTCGCTCTCCGGAACCTATCTTAGCTGTCTCAGCCGAGGCCAGAAAGTGAGGTGCGTCGTTGCAGTGGATTCGCAGAGCTGCGGTCGCGGTCGGGACCAGCCTCGCCATGGGGATCGCTTGTGGAACGCCGCGGACCCAGGGCCCGGGTCCGTTGCAGGGATTCGAGACCGACACGCTCTTGATGCGGGTGTACACCAGGTTCCTCGCCGACGATCTCCTGGCAGGCCGTGCCACCGGCACAGACGGTGCCGAGATCGCGGCCAGGTACATCCGATCCGCGTGCCGGCAACTGGGGTTATCCCCGGTCGGAGGGAGCTACCTCCACCCGGTGCCGGCAGCTGAGGCCGTGATCTCGGACGGCAGCCAACTCGTCGTGACCGCATCACCAAATGAGGCAATCTTTAGGTATCCCGACGAGTTCACGCCGTATGTTGGGAATACGGCGTGGCTCACGGATTTCGAGGGCCCCGCCGTGCTCGTGGGCACGGACAGTGCGATCCTCGCTTCCGACCCGAATGAGCCGGATCTGCGAGACGCCGTGGCACTGACTCTGGGTTCGATCACGCCGGAAGCGTCTCGACTCTTAGCCAGCCGGGGGGCCCGCGGCATGGTCAGTCTCGTTCCTGACGGGGGCGCCAGTCTGACCTCCCGCCGGCCGCGGATACTCCTCACGGACGCCAGCGCTCGGTCATCGATCTTCCCATCCCTGCCTTCCGTTCTGGCGGGGCCGGAGGCGGCCCAGGCCATCGCAGAGCTATCGGGAACCGCGGCGAACCGTGGGTCCCGGGATCTGGGGCTTACCCTGCGGCTCGACATCGACTTCACCCCGCGGCCCGTTCCGGCCCACAACGTGGCATGCCTCCTGCCGGCCACGTCCTCCCCCGACCATGGTGAGGCCATCGTCTTCACGGCTCACTACGATCACCTGGGGGTGGGCTCGCCAGACGCCCGGCGAGACTCCGTGTACAACGGCTTCTCCGACAACGCTGCGGGCGTCGCCATGCTCCTGGCAATCTCCGACGCCATGAACCGAAGCGGGCGCGCTCGGCGTCGGCCTGTCCTGCTCCTGTTCTTCGTTGGAGAGGAATCCGGCCTCCTGGGATCGGATTATTACGTGACTGATCCTTCCTGGCCACTCGACCGCATGGATGCGGTCATCAACCTCGACGCCGGCGCCCCACCAGCGCGTCCGTGGAGCTGGAGGATTGCCGGTGGGGAGAGCTCAGCCCTGGGACTCCTTGCGGTCGACGTCGCCATGGAGCAGGGGTGGAGTGCGACAACCTCGGCAGCGAGAGCGAACTCCGATTATTTCCCGTTCTGGAGGGAGGGTGTACCGGCCATCTTCATCGTGCCCGGCGAGGGCCCGTACGAGGGACTCCCGGTCGACCGCTCTAATGCGCTGCGAAAGAAGTGGGATCGCTACCATCAGCCCGGGGATGAATGGGCGGAGGACTTTCCCTTCGAGGGGCTCGGGCGCTACGCCGACTACGCCCTGCGTGTCGCGAGAGCCTTGGAGAGACGGGAGACTCTCCCCAGAACTCCCGGTTCACCACGTGCCCGGTGAGCTAAGGCCGGAGCTTGTACGATCCCGGCGGTAGACCATACAACAGCATGGCCGTTCGGCGATCTCTGATCGTGAGAGCTTGGATGCCAGTCGACGGATACATCACATCGGCGGGCCTGTCGGAGTGGCCAATCCCCAGCAGGTGCCCGATCTCGTGAACCGCCACGGTAAAGACAGCCTCCGTGGTCAATGTCCGATCCCCCACCGTGTGGGTAGCTAGAGTCAGCGTCGCCCGGGTAATCCAGCCGTCCGAGCGCCAGGTGACGTCCGCCTGGCCTTCTCGGCGCATCGCAAAGGATCTCACCCAGCGAACTGACACTTCGGCATCCTCCGGGTTCCGAACATATGCGAACTCCACCGGGATTCCGGCCACCCGGCGCCACCTGGCAAAGGCATCACGCACCGCCCTTCCCATGGCCGGGGTATAGCCCGCGAGCACGGGCTCCTCGAAATGCACTCTCAGGGGATCGGCCAGCCGGTCGCGCCACCGGATGAGCATCGAGTCCCGCTCCTCCAGGATCGCCGGAAGGTAGGTATCGCTTTCCGCAATGCGGCGTAGGGCCGTCCGCTTGGCCGAGTCGTCGGGGTCCCGTTCGGACCCGTCTCGCGCCGCTGATGGCGTGGCCCCGTCCTCGGGGAAAGGGGCGGGGGCCGGGGCGCCTCGGTCGGTTTGCGCGGGCTCCGGGCGACGAAGCCCCACGACAAACGCCCCGATGGCAACTGTGGCAGCGATCAATGAGAACAAAAGCCAGCGCATCGAACGGGTAATGTGAATCATGCCACCCGGAACGCGCCACATTTCCCCGATGGCTGGCATCCTGGACGATCCGCATCTATGATTCGACGTTTTTCAGATTGAGGGTCTAAACTCCGCTCCGGCACGCGTTTCCGCACAGCAGGGGTCGGATCGGATACCCAGCCGCAGCTGGTGGAGGTGGTGTAGTTGGAAGGGTTCGCGCGCGCTGTAGTTCGGTTCCGTTTCGCAGTTATCATCGCGTGGATCGTGGTAGCGGCGTTCGCCGTGCCGCGGGCCGCTCGCGTTGGTGAGGTCCTCAGTGTCGAAGGCTACTCGATCAAGCCTACGGAGGCCTCAGAAGTCACAGACATGATCCGCGAAGCGTTCGAGCGGCCGCTTGCCAGGTTCATGGCAGTGACGCTCAGCGGGCCCATCCCCATCGACAGCCAGCCTTTTCGCTCGCTGCTCGAAGACGTCTCGGATGCCGCCCTCCGCGAGCCGTACATCGACCAGGTCATTTCATATCTCTCTACACCCGACTCGGGGCTGGTCAGCAACGACCGGCGCACGACGTTCTTCATCGCGTCAGTCGAGGCCTCCCACGTGGACACGGCTACCATGACGGTTCCCGCGTTTCGCACCGCGATTCACGAGGCCGCCGCCCGACACCCACGCGCATCCGAGTACGAGATCTTTGTGACGGGGCAGCCCGCACTGGACTACGACGTCCGTTCGGTGAGCGCCGAAGATGCTGAGCATGGGGAAATACGCTCTCTCATACCGACGTCAATGGTGTTGGTGCTTGCCTTCGGAGCCATCGCTGCAGCCGTTCTCCCGATCATCATCGGGGTGTTTGCAATCAGCTGTGCCGTGGCCGGCGTCCATCTCGTCGGTTCCTTCTACCCCATGTCCGTCTTCGCCGTCACGATCATCACGATGGTCGGACTCGCCGTGGGAATTGACTACTCTCTCCTGATCGTGACGCGGTTCAGGGAAGAAATGAACCGCGGGCTCTCAGCGCGAGATGCGGCGATTCGCACCATTCGCACGGCGGGACGGGCCGTTATCACGAGCGGTCTGACGGTGTTGATCGGGTTTGCATCCCTCCTCGTCACCCCGATCACTGAGACTCGCTCAGTGGGTGTCGGCGGATTGCTGGTTGTGGGCGCCGCCGTCCTCTTGGCCGTCACCCTGTTGCCGGCAGGGCTCTCCGTGCTGGGCAAGCGAATCGACTGGCCCATGTGGCTCGCGCGCCGCCTGGCCTGGTACCACGCCCCCGCGGGATGGGAGCGCTGGGCCCGCTGGCTGGCCCACCACCCGTGGCGAGCACTCACCATCGGCGCGGCCCTGGCCGCTGCGATTACTTGGCCGATCGCGAAGATCGAGATCGGACTTCCACGAGCAGGGTGGTTTCCGCCGGGCACAGAGTCGACGTTCGGCGCGGAGACCCTGGAGCGCATCGGTTCGCGGGGCTCGCTTCTGCCCATTCGCGTAACCCTCCAAGCTCCGGAAGGGCAGCGGGTCGTGGGCACTCGCTACATCCGCGGCCTCAAGCGCTTCTCGGACTCGGTCCAAGCAGACCCCCGAGTGTCCCAGATCAAGGGTCCGGTAGACATCCAGCGCGGCATGTCGGTCTTCCGGTACAGCATGCTGTACAGCGATCTCACAACCGCCCGGGAGCGATATCCAGAGTTCTTCAAAGCATACGTATCGGCCGACGGCCGCACGGCCCTGATGGACGTGATCCTTGCGGATACCGCTTCAGTTGCCGGAGCCATGGATGTCGTGCAGCACGTGCGGGACATTGCGACCGACGTTAGGGGCCTCGATTCGGTAACCACCAAGGTCGGGGGATTCGCCGCGTCCAGTCTCGACCTTCAGGAAGACCTGCTGGCGAGTTTCCCCACCGTGATAACCCTCGTCGTGATCATCACAGCCGTCATGCTGTTGATCGCGTTTCAATCGGTGCTGGTACCCATCAAGGCCGTGGTGATGAACGGCCTGTCAGTGCTTGGAGCCTTCGGCCTCATGGTCCTCGTGTTCCAGCAGGGAGTCGGTGTGGGGATCTTCGGGCTCTCTCAGGGCACCGGCGCAGTATATGTCGTGGTTCCGGTTCTCGTCTTTGCCGTGGTGTTCGGACTCAGCATGGACTACGAGGTGTTCCTGCTGTCCCGCATCAAGGAAGCTTATGACCGAACGAAGAAGAACGACGTGGCCACGATGGAAGGGCTGAGTGTCACCGCCTCGGTCATCACGAGTGCAGCCGCGATCATGATCATCGTCTTCGGGACTTTCGCTTTCTCACGGGTGCTCGCGGCTCAACTACTGGGCTTCGGACTCGCCGTGGCGGTGTTCCTGGACGCGACATTGATCAGGATGGTGCTCGTGCCCTCCGTGATGCACATCGCCGGTGGGTGGAATTGGTGGCCGGGAGTGCGGGAAACAAGATTGAGCAACGAGCCAACGCCGACCCGGCAACCCGCCCATACCCCGGAGTCCTCACCGGCCGCCGGCCGCCCGAGTACCGGTGAGGTGAAGAGCGACGTCTAGATAGCGCCCTCGCAAATCCCAATGCCAAGCCTCAACCTTCTCTCCCGTTCGTGGATCCTTGAGCGCCTTGTATTGAAGCCACGGCTCCCGCATCCCAATCCGCTTGCCCGCCTCTAACAGCAAAGATCTGTCAGACGATACGAGGTGAGCCATGGGTTCACCCCACCGAGTGTGCCGATGAAGCCAAAGTCCTCCATCGAGCGCATGAGTCATTCCGTCACGGCGCTTGGCAAACTCGTACCACCGCACCTCGTGTGAGGGACCCGACGTCATCGATCAGTGTTTCGCGTCGAGCCAGTTTGAGCCGACGCCAATGTCGACAACCAGGGGAACTTTGAGCTTCGCCGCCCCCTCCATCGCACCGCGAACCGTGCCCACGACACGATCGATCTCATCGTCGGGAGCTTCGAGCACCAGTTCGTCATGGACCTGAAGCAGGATTGCACTCTTGAATGCGCCACTCTGGAGCGAGCGGTGCAAATTGATCATCGCGATCTTGATGAGATCGGCCGCCGAACCCTGAATGGGCGAGTTCATCGCTGTCCGCTCCCCGAACGAGCGGATGTTGAAGTTTCTGTCTCCTAGCTCTGGGATGTAGCGGCGTCGATGGAACAAGGTCTCCACGTATCCCACCTCTCGAGCCCGCTCAATCGTGCTGTCGAAAAAGGTACGCACTCCCGCAAAGCGCTCGAAGTACCGGGCAATGAAGACCTTGGCTTCCTCCTGTGAGATATCCAACTGTCGGGCGAGGGCAAACGGTCCCTGCCCGTAGATTGTCGCAAAGTTGATCGTCTTGGCCCGAGCGCGCATCTCGGCCGTGACATCGTCGGGCGGCACATCGAAAACGAACGCCGCCGTCTCCCGATGAATGTCGCCACCGCGGAGAAAAGCCCCAATGAAAGCCGGATCATCCGAGAGGTGGGCAAGCACCCGCAACTCGATCTGCGAATAGTCGGCCACCACAAACCGGCAACCTGACGCGGGTACGAAGCACTGCCGAATCGTCCCGCCACGCTCCGTGCGCACTGGGATGTTTTGCAGGTTTGGTTCCGAAGACGAGAGTCTTCCCGTCGCCGCTCCTGTCTGGTTGAAGCGAGTGTGAATGCGCCCCGTCGCCGGACTCACACTCCTCGGCAGAGCATCGAGGTACGTGGAGCGCAATTTGGACAGCTCCCGATACTCGATCAGCAGCCTGGGAACCGCGAACCCCATGCCCGCTAATTGCGTGAGGACATCGGCGTCCGTGGAAGGGCCCGTCTTCGTCTTCTTCACAACTGGAAGCTGCAGCTTCTCGAACAAGACGTGACGGAGTTGGGGAGTGCTGTTGATGTTGAAATCGGTCCCTGCCTCTTCATGGATCGACCGCTCGAGCACCCGTAGCTCCTCGAGGTATTGTTTCGACAGCTCGGTCAGCGGATCGATGGCGAGGGTGATTCCCGTCCACTCCATATCCACTAGAACACCGACCAGGGGCATCTCGATCTCGACGAGCAACCGCTCGAGCTCTGCCGCCTTCATAAGCGGTGTGAACACATCTCGCAGCTTGAGCACCACATCGCTTAGACTGCAGCAATACCGTCCGGCCTCTGCCACCGGCACCTCGGCAAACGGTCGTTTCGTCTTCCCCTTCCCCACGACGTCCGCATAAGTGGCCACCTGAGTGCCGAGATGCTCTAACGCGACCGGCGCCAGCTCCTGCGAACGCTTACCGGGATCCAACAGGAAACTCGCGAGCATAGAATCGTAAACGATCCCCGCGAGCTCGACACCTGCCGACCGCAACGTCAAGCATGAACTCTTGATGTCGTGGCCAGCCTTGGGAACTCCAGCATCCTCCAGCAACTCCACCAGCGGACGCATCGCGGATGCCGAGAGCGATGGTAGGTTGGCCGGCGGCGTGTCGTTCATGAGGTCGCCGTCCGGACGCCGGTGCCCGAACGGCAGGTACCACCCCCGACCACCCTCCACCGCGATCGCAAGGCCCACTAGCATGGCCCGGCGCGCTTCCTCCTGTTCCTCCTCCACGCGAACGGCAACGATTTCCGCACGCCGTGCAGCGGCAATCACGGGCTCCAAGTCCTCAATGCAATCAACGACTTGGTGGTCTGTCTTCCTTTCGACGGGCCGAGCATCTTGGACCTTGTCCATCAAGGAGTGGAACTCGAGCTCGGCGACCAGCTGCTGCAGAGCAGGGGTATCCGGAGGTTGCGAGCGCACCATCTCGATATCGAGCTCCACAGGTACATCTCGATGAATCGTCACCAACTCGCGACTCACCCGGGCGTTGTCGGCCTCTGCGAGAAGTGCTTCCCGCACACGTTTCGCTTGGACTTCGTCAGCTCGACTGAGAATCGTATCGAGGTCGCCGTACTCCGCGATGAGTTTTCGCGCCGTTTTGTCACCGACTCCCCTCACACCTGGGACGTTGTCTGATGAATCACCGACGAGCGCCAGGTAATCAACAACTCGCTCCGGCGGCACACCTAACCGGTTCGCGGCCGTGTCCACGGTCACCAACTCCTCCTGCACGGCAGCGGGACCACGGCGTCCCGGGTTGAGAAGTGACACATGGGACGAGATGAGTTGATAGAAATCCTTGTCGCCGGAGATAATCACGGAGTGTATGCCCGCATCCGTGGCCAGCTTGGCCAGCGTCCCGATCACATCATCCGCCTCGTAGCCATCCACCGCGACCAGTCGAACATTGAATGCGGCCAGCAGCTGTTCGACACGGTCGAGCGACCGGTCGAACACGTCCTGCAACTCCTCGTCCAGCTTCTCTCGGGTGGCCTTGTATTCGGGGTAGGTTTCGTTGCGAAACGACATTCCGGCGTCGTGGACCCAGGCCAGGTACTCTGGTCGGTATTCCTCGAAGATGCGGATGAGAGTGTTGGCAACGCCCCACGCCACAGACGTATTCTCCCCGCGACTCGTCGTGAGGGGTCTGGCAATCATCGCGAAGAACGCCCGGTAAATGAGAGCGTATCCGTCAACGAGAAAAATCTGCGGTCTTGGAAGGTCGGTCATGAGGGCAAGATACCACCAAACAAAGAGCCCCGTCGGCAGGGAATACCGGCGGGGCTCCTTGTCGTTGGCTGGGTCTAGAGACGCACAACCTTGGACGCGTGGAGGCCTTTGTCACTTGGGGAAATCACAAACTCAACCTCGTCGCCTTCCACGAGGGTTCGGAAGCCCTCCATCTGAATTGCGGAGAAGTGGACATACACGTCCGCTCCCGACTCCTGCTCGATGAAACCGTATCCAGTGGTGTCATTGAACCATTTGACTTTGCCCCTGGGCATCCCTCCTCCTGGTTGAGCGGTGGCAAACAGCGGTGAGCGTGCGAGGGCATCCACCGAAGCAATTGTGCGGGTCAGATCAACGGCCGTCAAGGAAACCCTGCGGGCCGCCGAGTCCACCCCGACGCTTCTGATCCAGCAGCCGGTCGTATTCCAGTCGGGAACCGGGAGCCAACTCGAAGAGGGCCCGTTCGCCTTCGCTCACGAAATCCAGAGTGCCGTGCTTTCCCTCTGACTCCACGACGTAGGTCCAGCGAATCACGCGGCGTGATGATCCGAAGGTTGAGCGCTCCTCGACACGATCAGGTTGACCCAGAGTGATGAAGACCATCCCCCGGTCGGTCAGCCAACCGGGGAGATCCGCCTCCGGAAAGCGCGTGTCGGCAACCACGACCTGACCGAAATATTCTCGAATCGCTTCGTTCTCCGCCGTCCCCGTATCCGGGTCGGAGCTGAGCCAGAAATCCCGAAAGATCGCTGCGCGCCTGCGACCCCGAGCTGTTCTCAAGTCAGCCAGATAATCCGAGGCGCCGAAATACCGGAGCAACGACAGGGCCTCCTCAAAGTCCACAACCGCCGGCAGGCCCGGGAATGTCACAATGACCGGAGTTCTCGCCGTATCGGCCGAACCGGCAATTGCGGCTTCCATCCAGATTCCCCCAGGTGGGAGAGCCTCGGGCCCGACGCGCAGCAGGGATGCAGCGAACCCCCCGGACGGCTCCCACGGCGTGGAGGTTCGCCAAATCTCATCACCCCCGTCGACCCCCCGAATGGTGATCATGCCGCCTGATGGCACACGGTGCGCCTCGAGGTAGAGTGAGAGGGTGTCAGTGCCGTAAAGCACTGTGGCCCGCGGATTTATGAGCACCGTCGGGCCTTCCTTCCGGCTCTCGCGAGGCGTGCCACCAAATACCGGAATGAGGGAAACCACGGGGCCCTCGCCGAACCAAGGGACGTGCATCACCAACTCCGCCCGGCTGAATCGGGAGCCGTGCCGATCACGCACCACGACGCGAGCCGTGACAGGCCCCGGAGGCAGTTGGGTGAATTGTTGGAGGACGACGCTCTCGTCCTGGCGCTGGGTTTCCTCAAAAGAGCCAACCCGCACCACTTCCCTGGTCGCAATCTGCCCAAGTGACCGTTCGTCCCTAACAAACGAGACATTCACGACGTAGTCGGCCTCAAACACGCCCTCGAAGCGCCTGAACGAGAGAGCCGAATTGGCCATGGAAAGTGCAAGGACCGCGAGTGTGGAATCGGGGTCGGAACCCGACAAGAAATGGACTGAGGCGATGAAGGGAACTGATCCCCGCCCGGCGACGAAACCCAGCTGTTCGTAGGCAATGGTGCGGTCGAGCAGGGGTGATTGCACCTGTTCGAGCCCGACGATTTGGTCGAGTCCTGGTGGGTTACCCTGAACCGGCGTGGCGCATGCCAGGCTGCTGGAGCACCACGCCGCCACCAAGGGTGCAAGACGCTTCATGCCAGCATCCAGACGCACGCCGCCACCCCCGGCGGAACGATCAGATTGTCATCGGCCGGTCCAGGCCACCGCTCGAGCGCGGCAGCCGCCGAAGCCCCGGCCAAGACGGCAACGAGGGGAAGACTCAGGCCACCGAGGATCGCCAAGGAAACAACCCACGCCGCCGCCGTACCGGCCAGACTCTTCCGAGCCCCCCGACCCCAGCGAGATCCAACCAGCGACGCCGCCGGATCCGCCAGGGCGCCCGCGAGCACGCCGGCCACGGAGGCCGGTGTCGGAAACCACGCAGCGGCCGCATAGCCCACCAAGAGCCAAAAGGCCCCGGATGGGCCGGCCGCCTCTGAAGGGCGAAAGACCGGGACCGCCCGGGACAGGCCATCTCGAATCCTGGGATGGCGAATGCGGATGACTTCGATGACCACAGCGACCGGCACGGAGAGGGTCAGGACGAGCCGAAACAGGCCCCAGTCTCCAAGGAATCCCAGTAGCAATACCGATGACGTGACGGCGTGGATCGCCCGCCTCAAGGCGACGGACGTCACGGCATAACCGCTCCTCCGTACAACGCCATGTATATGGCGCGGTTCCGAAGCACGGTCCGCACGTAACCCCGTGTTTCGACGTAGGGGATGCGCTCGACGAAGAGGTACGGGTCGCTGGCCTCCGGGAATCTGAGCCACCGGGCCACCGGCGTTCCTCCTGCATTGTACGCGGCCAGCGAAGGAATCACCCGGCCATTGTACCGGCGAAGCAGAGCAGAGAGATGTGCAACTCCCAGGTGCATGTTCGCGTCGGCGACGCCCAGCAGATCTTCACTCCAGTCGACCCCCAGGCGGCGGGCAAGCTCGTCCGCCGTGGTGGGCATGAGCTGCATGAGCCCGCGGGCTCCTGCCCGGGAAGTGGCGTCGGCGTCGAACGCGGATTCCTGCCGGATGAGACCGACGACCAAGAACGGGTCGAGGCCGAACTCCTTTGCCTCGCGCTCCACGAGGCTGCGGTTCGGCCAGGGGAAGATAATTCTCACCACGCGGGGGTGATTGAGCGTCAGGTCGGCCGTAATTCGCCATCCCAGCCGAATGCCTTCCCGCGTTCGGCCTCGCGCGATCAAACCCTCCGCCACATCCAGGAGCTCTTGTGCACCCCGCTCCTCCGAATCGGTCAGATCCCCGATCTGAAGCTGTGCCTCCTCGGTAAAGCCGGCCGCGTCCAACAGGTCGAGAGCGGAAAGAGCCTCAGCAATCCGGGGAACAGGCGTGACATCAGGGGGCGGCCCGAAGTCGGGCAGCGGCAGGCCCCCGGCCTCCCGGGCGATCGTGCCGTAGTATCCCAGCGAATCCTCCCTTGCCAACGCATCCCATACGGCTTGAGCCGCCGCAGAATCCCCTCTTTTGTTTAGGATTCTGGCCATCTGGAACCGGGCCGGGGCAGCCTCCTGCCCCCCAAGCTCTGCCTCACTACGGTAGAGCTCCAACGCCGCGGCTGTGTTTCCCCGTCGCAACGCCCTGGAAGCCCGCCTGAAGCGCGCCCGGGAAGCGTATCGGTGTCGCGGCCAGGTTTCCTCCAGCCTGCGAAACAGACTGTCTGCCTCGCGAACGCGTCCCGCATCGTCTCTCACATCGGCAGCGAGATAGAGAGCCGTGGGCGCCAACGAGTGCTCCGGGTAGCGATCGGCAAAAGCGGTCAGCGCCCCGACAGCTGCCGTAATCCGGCGAAGCCGCAGGAGTAGCCGGGCTCGCCGGTACTCGGCCGTCCGTGCCTCTTCCCCCTCTGCACCGGCGGCCCTTTCATAGACCGCTAGGGCACCAAGCCGCTTCCCAGAACCCTCCATGGCGGCGCCCAGAAGCAGCATCGTCGCCGTTGAGGAATCTCCGGCTGCAACAGCTTGCTCGAGCAGGGACACGGCTTGAGACCGGCGGCCAAATCGGTGTAGCTGTCGCGCCACAGCCACGTACTCTTCGGCCGTGGCCGGGCCAAACCTCTCCGACACGAACTCCGCCGCCGCCATCGCGGCCGTACGGTCGTCATCCTGTACGGCCCGATGGGCGAGTCGTCGCGCCAAGCCGTTGTCTCTCATCTCCAGGGCAAGACGCGCCGCCTCCAGGGGCTTGCCGGCAGAATCGATGGCGTGAACGGCACTGGCCGTGTCACCGGACGTCAGATAAAGCACGCCACGTGCTTCGCTGGCGAGGAGACGGCCAGCCTCAGGGGCGTGGCTCAGAAGCGCAAAAGCTCTTGCGGTATCACGAGTTACACGTGCTTCCCTAATCGCCAACCATCCCGCGACCAGCGGTAGCTCGACGGAAGCGGCCCGGTATTGAGAGGCTGCGGCATCGCGCATGCCCGCTCGCTCAAACGCCTCTCCGGCCCGCGCGTGGAGCACACCCCGCTGGCTCCCTGGAGCGTAGTCGGCAGCTCGCACGAACAAGCGGCCCGCCGCCTCAAACTCCCCCTTCTCGTAGAGCGCGCTCCCAAAGACACGCAGCGGCGCCCCGGCGAAGAGCGAATCTGGCAGCGGGTAGTCAGAGAGGATGGAGAGGGCATCACCTGTACGACCTAGAGCCAGCTCGTATTGGGCGACCCGGAGCACGCTGGCCGGATCGAGTTCACCGCCGGTTGTCAGATCCCGGAGAGACACTACGGCGTGCCAGGTCCCCATGGAGGCACTGGCTTCCGTTGCGGGGTCCGGGCTCTGACCGACGACCTCTCGGGTCAAGCAGCTGAGGGCCGCGAGCAGCAGCAAATAGCAGTGGGTCGATCGCATTCTCATCCTTGTTCCCTGCCCCCTGGTGGGGAGCGCCGTCCAACCTCTCCTTTTTCCATCAAGCGGCGTGCCAGCATTGCGCGGGGCCAATGCGGCCGAAGACGAGGTGGCCTTAACCTCAGCGGCTCTTTGACTTGCCGAGATTCCAGCCCCGATATTACTTTCGCGGACTCAAATGGCCCAAGAGAACCTTGCAGGACGTACCGTTGCAAATTACCGGCTCCTAGAGCGCATTGGCGAAGGGGGCACGGCTACCGTGTATCGGGCGGAACACCCGGAACACGGGACGTGCGCCGTCAAGATTCTCAAGCAGCGACTCCGCACCGATCCTACAGCAGTCAAGCGTTTTCTGCGAGAGGCCGGGTACGGGGGCCGTGTACAGCATCCATGCGTTGTTAGCACCTATGAGTACGGCGACGAAGACGAGTTGTACTACCTGGCTCTGGAGTGGGCGCAAGGCGAGCCCCTCTCGGACTTCGTGCACCGCTCCGGCAAGCTGGCACCGCCACTCGTTGTCCACATCATCGGGCAGCTTGCCGACGCCCTGAGTGCCGCTCATGAGGCCGGCATCATCCACCGGGATCTGAAACCCGAGAACATCATGTACCACGCCGATACGAAGGGCGCCAAGCTCCTCGACTTCGGCATAGCACGTGATGCGGAGATGGATCCCGCCCAACGCCTCACGCGCACCGGGTTCTTTGTGGGCACGCTGCAATATGTCGCACCCGAAACACTGTCCGGGGAGCTGGTGGGCATCCCCGCAGACATCTATAGCCTGGCGACGATCACCTATTACCTCCTGACCGTCGATCACCCGTACGACGGCAAATCGCCGCGGGAGCTCTTTCAGCAGCTCCTCACCGCAGACCCCTTGCCGCTGAACCGAGCGGGACGAGGTCACAGACTCCCTACCGCGCTCGAGGCGGCGGTCATGCAAGGTCTCGCCCGGGATCCCAAAGACCGACCGCCGACCGTGGCGAAGTTCGCCGAAGGATTGGCAAGCGGACTGGAGAACGAAGACGGCAAGGCTACTAAAGGGGGGTTGATGGGCGCCTTCAAGGCGCTCATCGGCAAGCGAGCTGATTAAGCCGGCACTCGGCTCCCGCCACGGCTCTTCCTTCACTCCTGCCCGCATCTGAGGCTCGCACGGGCACGAAATCCGCAATCTTCCAACGAGTCGTCTCTCGGGGAAACGCCCGCCCAGCACTCCGGGGTTCCTCATCCGGTAAGTGCGAATTCCGCCGGCGACGCGCGGACTCGCCACTGCACGCTTGTCCGGGCAGCCGCTCCCCGTGAAGATTGACAGCAGGGGGCCCGAAGGCCCCTGGGCGTTCGCCGGTTCAGTTCGCCGACCTACACCGCGGGGTTGCCTGCTCCGGAGGAACCCAACGACTCTTGGAGGCAGCGGCAACCGTCAGCAATCCGGGAGGGCTGCGTAGTGCCATCATCAGCGAAGTTCTCGAAGGCGAACAGCCAGCACCCCAGCCGGCGTCAGGACTGACAGTGGATACTGCTTCGTCGCCCGGCCCTCAAGGCAACGCCTCGCTCGGTCCATCGGCCGCGCAACAGAGCGGCGGAGAGGGAGTCGGGCTATTGGAACGGCAACGAAGGGCTGCCGAGCTGATTTCCAGCAGCATCGCCCGCCGCTGGCTCGCGATCGGCCTTGGGATCATCCTGCTTGGCATAGCGGCCAGGTTTGGCCTGGTGGCCCTCTCAGGTCGGGTCGTGATGTATGTGGCGGGTGCGGCGGTCGTGGCAAACCTCATCGCAACGGCCGCGGCCCGTCGTTGGCGACAGCGATGGGCGGCTGTGAACGGCCTGATGCTGTTCGACATGTTGCTTGTGAGCACGCTCGTGGTGCTTCTGGGCGCCGGGGGTTTGATCGTGTTGTTCTTCTTGGCCGTGTTCCCTTACACGTTCGAGCGGCGTCGCTTGATGGGAGATGTGGTTGCTGGAACTGCGGCATTGATGTTCATCCTCGCTCTGATCATCCACGGATATCTGATCGCGACCCCGCGCTTCGGGATCGGCGAGCTTTCGAAGCTGGCGTACGTCGAGGCCGCCGTGTTTTTCCTGGTTGCCGCCGCACTGCGGCGGAAATGGGACAGCCTCATGACCCGCCTGCGCGCCGCAAGAGCGCTGATGGGGCAAGCGGAGAAGGGAGCGCTCAACGCGCGGGCTCAAGCGACGCGGTGGGACGAGCTGGGCTATCTCGAGCGCTCGTTCAACCGGATGCTCGATCAACTCGGAGCGGCCGTCTCCACCAACCAGCAGGAAGCCGACGAAGCGGCCATCCTGGCCGAGGTCATCGCCCAGGCCGCTCACGGTGTGCTTGCCTCCACGGAATCGGTCGCCCTCACCGCCGGGGATCTCGCGCGGGAAATGTCCAAGCAGCGGGAATTGGCCGAAGGGGGCCGACGTGAGAGTACAGACGCTGCCCAACAGGCGGAGAGTCTGAGGGACCGGGCCGCGCGGATCGAATTAGATGCCAGGCAGCTCGTAGAGGCTGCAAACATGGGCCGTGAACGAGTGGGCCGCGCCGGCGAAACGCTCCTCGCCATCGGCGAGGACGTCCGCACGACCGCGTCCACGGTTCAGGAGCTGAATCGAAGATCCGAGCGCATCGGGGAGTTTGCTCAGGCGATTTCGCGGATTGCCCGACAGACTCACCTCCTGGCCCTGAACGCGGCCATCGAAGCCGCACATTCGAAGGAAGGCAGTGAAGGATTTGCGGCAGTGGCCAACGAAGTCAGGATCCTGGCCGCGGAGGCGGCCCAGTCGGCACGGGAAGTGGATGAGCTGATCGGCGACGTCCAGGCGCGGATCGACGCCGTCGCTCGAGCGATGGCGTCAGGGGAGGAGAAAGTGGGGGATGTGGGAATTGTCGCCGCTGAGGCCCAGGCCGCACTGGAGCACATTCACACCGGTGTATCGCAGGTTACCGAACTCGTGGCCGATACAGCTGGCGTCTCGCGGGCACAAGCTGAGCGGATGGCTCAGCTGGCGCAGAAAATGGGAGAAGTTGCCGCCATCAGTACCCGGTCAGCCGAGGGTGCGGACCAGACTGCTGCAGCCATGGCGGCACAGCAGAGCACGATCGGCGACCTGAACGCTATTAGCAGCCAGCTTGCAGACCTCGCGGAGCGTGTGCAGGCCAGTGCGGCACGGTTCTCCGCCAAGCCGAGCGGCAGTGCCGTTGTCCCGCCGGATATTGACGCCAGTTGATCCTGCCCTCGGACGACCCTCACGCTTGGTTGTCCGAGGTCACCAACCCCTATTCTTCGAGTGGTTGGAAGGCTGCGAAGATCGCCCGGTAGGGCAGGATCAACCGGCGTATGTAGTCCTCGATGGCGTGATCGAAGGTGTACCGCCTCCTGAACTCCGCGGCGGTCAGGCCCACCGTCGCTTTGACATGTCGACCGAAGCTCTGGGGCGACGAATAATCCAACCGATAGGCCACGTCCGCGACTGAGAACTCATCCACCTCAAACAGCGTCGTCGCGTGGAGCAGCCGCGTAGTGGTCAGGTACCGCTTGGGCGACGGGAGGTCAGCGCGGAAGAAGCGTGACATGAACGTGCTGGAGCGCACTCGCAGCCGTTTGGTAAGCGCCCGGACGGTCGGAGTCTCGGGGGCAACCCGCACCATGGCGTCGAAGAATCGTCGAGCGTCGAGCGTCGCTTCGACCAGCGGTGGGAGAACCCGCGCAAGGATCCGCGACGCCGTCGGTGAGGCTTGCCGTGCAACGACATCGCGTAGCCGATGCCAGCCATCTTGGCGGCTCAGGTCAATCATGCTGCGGACTCCGAAGGCGCCCAGCTGAAGCAACCGCTCGCTGGCCTCGGGACCGTGGCTGGACAATACCGCCACCAGAGGCACCTCTGGATACCCTCGGACCAGGCGTGCCAGACCGGGCAGCTGGTCGCGCGGGACACGTTGCGGAGACACCAAAACGGCACTGATCGGTCGTTCACGCACGCTTCGCATTGCTTCGGACACCGTCTCCAAATGGACTGCGGCAAAGCTTCCACCGGATGCCGCCTCCAGCCGAGGTCGGTCAGGCGGGTCGAGCACTGTGGCCACCATCGGTGCGGTTGCAGTAGCCTTCAAGGAACCCTTCCAAGAAACAAACCTGACCTGAGAGTCGTGCTTTGTGCTCAACGCATCTTCAACGGACAGGGCGCCGGCCATCAACCGACAGAGCGCTTGCGGACGCGGGCTCTAGAAGGGGCGGCTTGTAAGCACTATCTTTAGGCGGGAGCGAGAGTTGGTGGAGTGTGATGGTCGCGGCTCGCAAGCCTGCGAGTCGAGGAAAGTCCGAGCTCCACAGGGCAGACTGCCAGGTAACACCTGGGCGCTGAAAGGCGACGGACAGGGCCACAGAAAACAGACCGCCCGTAACAACGGGTAAGGGTGAAACGGTGGGGTAAGAGCCCACCGCGCGGCTGGTAACAGTCGTGGCACGGCAACCCCCAGTCGGAGCAAGGCCAAATAGGCGGCGAGGTCCGGCCCGGACCGCTCGAGCCGCGGGTGGGCCGCACGAGGTGTCGGGCGACCGGCGCCCCAGATAGATGACCATCCATCCGTCGCGCGGATGAACAGAACTCGGCTTACGACTCCCCAACCTCGTATCCCCGCGCCCCACGCGCGCAAACCGGAGTCCGTCGAGCAATCCCACAAATGAGTCTCGTTACCGTATGAGTCCGACGCCGCGCAAACCCAAAGAGAGCGCCTACCCCAAAGACTGGGAGGACGTGGCCCAACTCCACGTCTTCCGCACGACGCCGGATGAGTGGTCTCGGCTAATCGGCTGGAGAGGGGAGATGAGGCGCAAGGGGTGGAAGCTGCTCCGCGTTTCTACGGAGGCGGGTGAAATGGTGGCTGTTTTCGGACGCACTCGGCCCGAACTCAAGGCGCGAAACAAGCGATGACCAATGTCGCCGGCCGACGGTGGGACGCCCGGCTGATCCCTTTTTCCGTGACCTGTCAGTTATTGGCCGCCTGCGGCGGAGCAGGGGGCCCAGCCCAAGTGGCCGCCATCCCATCCGGCAATCCACCGACTTTTGCTTTCCAGCCCGGGATGGAGCGCTACCTGTCGGCGTCGCATACGACCATTGACCAGGAGATCCAGGGTCAGCTACAGCGAAGTGAGATATCAGTCCGGTACCGGATGAGCGTGAACCTGCTCCCCGTTGACACGGGCTTCGCAGCGACGTTCACCATTGACACCGTCCTCGCGGCCGAGGGACCAACGCTAGTGGCGGCAGACTTGGCCCAAGCTGCCGGCAGGACGTTCACAGCCAATCTCGCCCCTACCGGAAGACTCGCCGATGTTCGAGGTGGCGAGTCCGCTTCACAGTTTCTGCGCCAGATCTACAGCCAAGTCTCGGATTTCTTTCCCCATTTGCCGACCAACGGCGCGACGCCGGGGCTAATCTGGATCGACACCACCGAAATCGCGACGGACAGCAACGGCTCAGGCATCACCATCCGAGCCATCACGCGCCATGAGGCTGGTGAGTGGGGACAACACGAGGCCCAACGTGCACTTGCTGTGAATTGGACGCGCACCTACACGCTGACCGGAACTGGCGAGCAGCTCGGTCAGCCGTTTACGCTGACCGGAACCGGCGAGACACAGGGATTGACCTTTCTCTCGGCTGACGGTCGATATCTGGGTTCCATCGCAGCGGACGCCAGGGATATCGAAGTGTTGCTCACCGGAGTCGGAATGACGATTCCTCTCAGGCAGGTTCGCGCTGACACCGTACGGATCCTGCCTTAATGACGCGTTTCCTCCCAACGGCAATCCTATGTGGTATGCTCGCCGCGGGCGCAGAAGCCCAAGTCAGCGGGCCGAGGTCTGCTGACTATCTCTTCCTGACCAACGTCTGGGATGCGCGTGCCCTGTGGGTCAATCCGGCCGGTCTGGCGGTGCTTCCAGAGGCCTCCCTGATGGGTGAGTTCATGCTTCAACGGGAAGCCGACGGCGACTACAAGCTCGGTCAGTTCACTTTGGGCTTCAATTCGAGCGGCTTCTCCTTCGGGTACCAGCGGGACCGGTTTGGCGAGGGCGTCGCGGGGACGACGTGGAGAGGGGGTTTGGCCGTTCCATTCCGAGGGGGCGCCATCGGTGCAGCGGCGACCTGGTATCGAGGAAGCGACGAAAACAAAAGAGACCTGGACCTGGGGCTTCTGTTCAGGCCGGTACCCGGAGTGATGCTTGGTGCGGCCCTTCAGCACATCGGCAAGCCGACCGTTCGAGGAGTGGCGATTCCTCTCACGACTGTTGCTGGTGCCCACTGGAGCACACTAGGTGGAAGGCTCGCCATTCTCGGACAGGCGCACATTGCCGACCTGGCTGCGGACGGGGAGTCAGGTCTGGATGCCACGTATCGTGGTGGTGCGCAGCTCACCATTGGGAGCCAGGTACCTATCGTGCTTCTCACCGCTCTTGACCTCGGGACGAACGTCGGCATTGACCGTTGGCATGTGGGTGTGAGGGTAGGAGGCGGGCGGCAGGCGACGGCCGTCGGTACCCTGGTCTCAAGGAATGAAACGACGCAGCTGGATAGGCTGAGTTTGACTGGCGTCGCTTCAAATGTGTTGACCGGTCGCAGCCGCTGACCAGCCGACTGGTGCCGCCGGCAGTGCTGTCTTTGGCGGCTTAGTCGACGAGCCTTAGTGGCATCACGAGGCAGAGAAACGCTGCCGGATCATCCCACCCCACCGGCTCAACGGTAGCGGCCCGTTCGGGCGCCTTGAATGAAAGCCTCACCTCGTCTGTCGGCATGTACTTGAGCAGCTCGAGCAGGTAGTTGGCGTTGAACCCGATCTCCAGTCCTTCTCCATCGTAAGCCGCGGTGATCTCGTCCTGCGCCTCGCCAAGGTCAGGGGTGCTGACGGAGAACTTCATGGAATCTGTTCCGAGCGATAGTCGGACTCGGTGAGTCTGGTCGCTGGCCACGACGCCGACACGGCGAATTGCCGATGACAGGTTCTTTCGGTCTACAGTGGCGAACTTGTCGTTCTCTCTTGGGATTACCTGCTCGTAGTTGGGGTACGGTCCCTCAATGAGCCTGGTGAACACCTGGGTACCGCCGGACCTGAAGCCCAAGTGGTTTTCACTCTTCGCCACCTCAATCTCCTCGGAAGGCCCGAACAAGCGCCGGATCTGATCCAACGCCTTGGGCGGCACAATGAGATCCGCCGACGTGCCGGATCCCGCCACCGGCACATCCATCTTGGCAAGCCGATGTCCGTTGGTAGCGACCATCCGCATCAGTTCCTCCCGCAACTCCCATAGCACCCCGTTGAGGATCGGCCGGCTTTCTTCCGTCGAGGCTGCGAAGGCCACATGGCTGATAAGCTTCTGGATGTCGCCCGATGTCATCCTCCACGGGTTGCTGAAGTCGACGCTCGGGAAGCCCGGAAACTCATCCCGCGAAATACCAAGAAGCTTGAAGCGGGCCCGCCCACACTCGAGATTCACGCGTTGTTCACCAGCACTGGAAAACCGAATACCAGCGCTCGGGAGCTCCCGAACGATCTCCACCAATTTTTTCGCCGGAAGCGTGGCCGCACCCTCGGCGTCGATCTCGGCGGCCACCGTCGTGCTCACAGCCACATCGAGATCCGTGCCCGCGAGCCGAACACCCTCCTGTTTTGCTTCGACGAGAATATTCGAAAGCACGGGAAGGGTCGTTCTCGTTGGGACGCTTGCCGCCACGGCAAGAAGACCTTCTTGGAGCTGTTCCCGCGTGATCGTAAACTTCATGCCCAACCTGTGGCCAAGTGAACGGTTATAAACACTCTATAGACTAATAATACGATATAATAGATACTTAGTAGTAGTAGTAGAGGGTATGGAAATCTGGATAGACCACGTAACCCCTTCTGCTGTCACTTGCTAGGACCTGGCCGCCGTGTGGCTTTCCTGTCGAGTTCGTTGACGGTCAGGTGATTTCACGTTGACCTTCCCCCAATTCCCCAACACTGCTAACAGTCTTCGCGCGCTGCTGTGGATCACGGTGCCGATAACTCTCGGCGGGCGAGTTCGACTCGTTCCTTGAACTTCCCGTCGTGGCGCATTTGGTGCTCGACTCGACCCACGCTGTGAATGACGGTTGAGTGATCACGCCCACCGAACGCCTGGCCGATCTCGACCAGCTGCATACCAAGAAGGTCTCGCGCAATGAACATGGCCACTTGTCGAGGGACGGTGAGGGTCTTGATGCGGGCCTTAGACCGGAGCCCCTCGGGCGTCACTCCCCACCGACGGGCTACCACTTCCTGCACGCGATCGACGGTAGGAGTGGCGACGGAGTCGCTCTGAGCGACACTGCTCTGGCGGATCTTTTCTGAGAGAGCTTCCCGCGCGAGATCGATGGTGACTTCTCGATGCTTGAGCGAGGCGTAGAGGAGCAGCTTGATGATGCATCCCTCGAGCTCCCGCACCGAGCTTCTCACATGCTCGGCGATGAAGCGCAGGACGTCATCCGGGATCGTAAGCTCCAGGTGCTCCTGCTCCGCCTTCTTCCGCAGAATGGCGATACGGTGCTCGAGGTCCGGCTGGCCGATATCGGCCACCATGCCCCACTCAAAGCGGCTGACGAGGCGGGATTCGAGCCCCGGAATCTCGTTGGGAGGCCGGTCAGAGGTCACGACGATCTGCCGCCCGGCCTCGTGCAATGCGTTGAAGGTGTGGAAGAACTCCTCCTGAGTCATCTCCTTGCCTTCCAGAAAGTGCACGTCGTCGACCAGGAAGAAGTCGGGTTCATGGCGATAGCGGTGTCGAAACTCCGGCATCGACCGGCTGTGAATGCTCTCGATGACCTCGTTGATGAACTGCTCGGCCCCGAGGTAAACCACGTTGTAGCTGGGGTTGCGTTCCAGCCCCGCGTGAGCAATGGCCTGCATGAGGTGCGTTTTTCCGAGCCCCGTGGCGCCGTAGATAAACAGCGGGTTATAGGTCTTCCCAGGAGCTTCCGCGACGGCGTACGCTGCGGCTGCAGCGAGTTCGTTGGACTTCCCGATGACGAAGCTGCCCAACGTGTACCGCTCATTGAGGGGGGTTTCGCCGGTGGGCTTTGGAGTTGGCTCCGGCGGGGCCGGCGGCACGAAGAAGTCCATCTGCGGCCGCTGGGCGCGTTCGGCCTGCACTTGGAACGCAACCTGTATGGGCGCCCCCAGTGCCTTGAGAGCAATTCGTGAGAGAATGGGGGCGTGCTTAGATTCGTTCCATTCTACAGCGAATTGGTCGGGCGCGCCCAGAATCAGACGCCCCTCGTCCAATGTGATTGGCTCCGCCGGCTCCAGCCACGTGCGGATCGTGGAGTCCGGAAACTCTTGACGTGCTTCTTGAAGTAGGCGTGCCCACGCCTCTTCTGGGGTCAACTCCATCGGCAATTTGACACGTGCGGCAGGTGGGAGTTCAGAAAGGGCGACCGATGTTATTACCGCGGTGTGGAAAAGTCAACCTTGACCGAGAACCCCTCTTCCAACTAGGTTTCTCGCCTCGCAAAAGGTAGCTGATGAAACCCACTTACCGGCCGCGAAACCGGCGGCGCGTCAACAAACACGGCTTCCGGGCGCGAATGAGCACGCGCTGGGGACGTGAAGTCCTGAGCCGACGGCGCAAGAAGGGCCGAAAGCGCCTCGCGGTAGTGGTTCCGTCCAAGCACGGAGGCAGCTGACGACCGAGGGACTCCCTCGGTGTTGGCGCCTCGCCCACGGGTCGGACCTACAGGCGGTGCTCAGATCCGGTAGCCGCTGCCGAACCCCCCGATTGGATATCGCATGGTGCGCAAATGACGTGGGTCACCCGCGCCTCGGCATCGTTGTTCCGCGGTACCACGCGACGGCTGTTGCGCGCAACCGCTTGCGGCGTAGACTGCGTGAGTTTGTACGCCGCCGCCTGCTCAGGCGGCTCTCTCCCGTCGATCTCGTCGTTAGGGCACGCGCGACCGCATATCGGGCCAAGGCAAGCGATCTCTATGGCGACTTAGGCGAATGGCTGATGTCCAATCCCGACTGAGCCTCATACCACGACTGGCGGTGGGAGGGTTAATCCGAGCATACCAGGTGCTGGCATCGCCTTTCCCCTCTCCGTGTCGCTATGAACCCACGTGTTCGTCGTATACTCTAGAGGCTGTGCGCCGCCACGGCGCCCTCAAGGGATGCTGGCTCGGCGCCCGACGGATCGCAAAGTGCCACCCGTTCACCGCGGGCGGCTACGACCCCGTGCCGTGAGCAGGGCGTAATGGATCGTCGCACGCTATTTGCGATCGCCCTCATGCTCGTCGTGGCGATTCTGCCTTCCCTCTTCTTTTCAAGAGATACTGAGCCAGGAGCTCCCGGGGCCGAACCGGGTGCGAGGATACCCGCTGCCGAGGAGTCGGCACCGCCGGCACCAGATCAGCCGGAAGGCGGTATCCCCCCGACGCTCACGACTCCGCGTGCGGCGGCGGCAGCCCCCATCGAAACGCCCGGTGACGAACGTGTCACCGTCTCGTCGCCCCTGTACGAGTACGTCTTCTCGACGCACGGCGCACGGCTCGCGGGAGCAATTCTCAAGAACTACCAAACTTTTGCTGTCGGGGATTCGGGCTTAGCCCAAATCGTACCGGAACAGTCAAATTTTCTCGTGTACAGTCTGGCGTTTGGGACCGACACGCTGGCGTTGGGCGACTGGACGTTCGAGCCGTCCCAACGGAGCGTCGAAGTCGGAGCCAACGGAGCCGAACTTTCGTGGGTGGCACGGCGGGGGCCGGCCACTGTCCGCCTCACGTACACGTTCCGCCCCGACGATTACCTCTTCCGAGTCACGGGCAACTATGAGGGAATCACCGAGGATCCCGGTCTCGTGCTTGTCGGTCTCGGACCGCGGCTTCGGTCTGTAGAAGCGGATTCGGGGGGAGACTTCCGCTCGTACGGAGTTGTAACCAAGGCTCGAGGCACCGAGAACCTCAAGTTCAGCTCTCTCGACCCCGGCGAGCGCTCGACGCTGGATGGTCCGTTCGAGTGGGTGGCTGTCAAGTCCAAGTACTTCATCGCTGCGATCTTGGCGATCGACGAGGGCCAGCCTCGTTTCGGCGGCGCCTTGGCCACCGGGGGCGCTCGCACGGGACGCACCGCCACCGACGTTCATGTCGCCGTATCGCTCCCGGTACCCTCGGCGAGCTTCAGTCATTCGGTGTACGTGGGACCGCAGGAGTACCGCCGCCTGGCGGGGATTGGGCACGACCTGCAAGATGCAAACCCCTACGGGTGGATCCTCCGGCCAGTCATCCGCCCCTTCGCGATCCTCATCGTGCGGGTTCTCCTGTGGATGCACGAGAACTTGGATCTTGCCTACGGGTGGGTTCTTGTGGTCTTCGGCGTGGCCGTTCGGCTGGTGCTCTGGCCCCTCAACCAGAAAGCCATGCGATCTCAGATGGCGATGCAGGGCGTTCAGCCGCAGATGAAAGAGATCCAGACCAAATTCAAAAACGATCCCCAAAGGCTCCAGCAGGAGACCATGAAGCTGTACAAAGAGCACGGGGTCAACCCGTTGGGTGGTTGTCTCCCCATGCTCATCCCGATGCCGGTGTTGTTCGCCCTGTTCTTCGTGTTCCTGAACACCATCGAGCTTAGGGGCGTGCCGTTCATGTGGCTTCCTGACCTCTCCCGTTCCGACCCCCTCTACATCATTCCGCTCGTGATGGGCGTATCGATGTTCGGGGTGTCAAAGATTGGCCAGATCGGAGTGCCGCCGAATCCGCAGGCGAAGATGATGACCTACGTGCTTCCGGTCATGTTCACGTTCCTCTTTCTGCG
>JBDHFY010000005.1:0-54397 GCA_039590195.1 Gemmatimonadota bacterium
GGTCGTGTGCGAGTCGAGGTGAAGGAGAGCGAGGGCCATGCTGCCCGTGCGAAGTTGTGTGAGATCCGTTTGGGGGCCCCGGTCCGTGACGAACGCGATGGTCCGACCGTCGGGGGACCACGCCGGGTGGAATGCCGCGTATCGGTCATTGGTCAACTGACGTAGCCCGGTGCCATCGGCGTTGACGAGAAAGAGATTGGAGAATCCGCCGCTGAATCCGGTGAAGACGAGTTGGGTCCCGTCCGGGGACCATGACGGGTTGCCAATGCCCGTTAACTCGAAATCGATACGCTGGTGCACTCGCCCGCGCGACACGTCGAAGATGATGAGGTCATCGCGCCCGCCGTGCTTGGCAGGGAACGCGAAGAACCGACCGTCAGCCGACCAGGCGCCCGCCGAATTGAGGAACCGAAGGCTCTCGAAGTCTGCGCTGAATGCGCTCTTCGCAAGGCGCTCCTTGATCCGCCCCGTGGTGGCGTCCGCCAGATAGAGATCGATAAAGAACGAGCCGCCCTCGGAGAAGTACGCGATGTCTTCCCCGTCGGGCGACAACACCGGAGAGACGTGCAGCGCGCCTTTGGATCGGCGCCGCGTCAACACCGCGCGCGAGAAGTGACGGGCCTTGTCCAGTTCCCGGATCTGGGGGAGGTATTTGCGCTGGACCGCGTCATGCCACTCGTTCGACAATTCCTCGAGCGACGTCCCGAGAGCGCGCCTGAATCCAACCGCCAATCCCGAAGCCGCGACGCCGTGAAGCAGCTCTGCGATGACTTCGTCGCCCCATCGTTCGCCGATGAACGACATGAGGGCGTGCCCGAACCTGTAGGGAAAGATTCGCGGGTCGTTGGTGAGTCGCTCGATCGTCGGGAGCTGTCCCTCGAGGGCTGCATCTCGCAGCCACATCGCCGTCTGCGCATCGACAGGGCCAACCGACAGGTATTCAGCCATGCCCTCCATGAACCACAGCGGCGGCTGGACGGCCATCAGCCGGGACAGCCCAGCCCCTACTTGCCCGCGGGCGAAGACATCGAACTGAAATTGATGCACGATCTCGTGCTGGAGCACGTGATCGAAGTCCCGGTACGAGCCGGTGAAGGGCAACATTACCCGGTGTCGGAACGGGTCGGTGACGCCTTGGACGCCCTCGCTGATGTCCGTCAGGTTGTTTTGTTGGAACTCCGAGTGGGACCCAAAGAGGATGATGGGTTGCCGCTCACGGTATTGGTGATTCAGGAGGCGGGAGAACCTGCCGTACGCACGTTCAGCCATCCGCGCCGCATCCAGCGAGGCCACCCGGACGTCGCTGTAGTAATAGACATCGAAATGTTCGGTGCGGACGATTGAGAAATCGAAGTCGCGATACTGGACACGGTTCTGTCCGAAGTACTGGGCACTCGTCGCCTGTGGAAGCAGCGTCGCGACAACGAAGACGAGGCCGAGCCATCGGTGCATAGTGACCTACCCGCGTGAGCCGGTACGAGCAGCCGGTGCGTCAGCCCAGAGTCGCTCGAGCTGGTAGAACTCCCGCAGCGTTGGGTGAAATACGTGCACCATGAAATCCACGAAGTCGAGTAGTGCCCACCGCCCGGCGGACACCCCCTCAACATGGTGAGGCTTCCGGCCTGACTGAGCTAACGCGTCGAGCACCCGCTCCGCAAGGGCCCGCACATGCGTATCAGAAGAGCCCGACGCGATGACGAAGAAGTCGGTGGCGTCACTCAGATTTCTAAGGTCGAGCGCCACCACATCGAAGGCTTTGTGGGCTTCCAGCGTGGCGGCCGCGAGCTGGGTCTCCTTTTCGACGTTCACCCGGCCCTCGGTTTCATAAAAGACGCAGGCTGGGAAACGTTGCCGGCATCCCGCATCGGCGCCCCGTCCTCGATCTGATAGAAAACCCCCCACGCGCCGGGGCCGACGTGCACGCCGAGGGCCGCGGTGACGCTGGAGACGAGGCACTCACGAGGCGTGAATCGCCGCCGAATCTCCGTCTCTAGCTGATCCGCGATGTCCGCGGCATCCGCATGCACGATGCCGATCCGCAAACGCGACGGGCGCTTCGCAAACCGCCGATCCAGGTAGTCGAGCACACGAGGAACGAGCGCCGGCGCGCCGTGAACCCGGTCGACCGGATGCACTTGGCCATCCTGACCCAGCTCGAGAATAGGCTTCACGTTCAGGAGGTTGCCGAGCCATGCCCGCGCGCGCCCCACCCGGCCGGACCGAAGAAGATTGTCGAATCGGTCCACGGTGAATACCCCGCCGGATTGTTTGCGGATACGCGACAGCTCCCGAGTTATGGCCTCAACAGGCCACCCGTCATCGGCGAGCTCCCACGCTCGCAAGGCGAGCATGCCAAGTCCGAGGGAAGCAGTGACCGAATCGAAAACGGTTATCCCGGAAATTCCGCTGGTGGCGGCCGCCGTCCGTGCAGCGGTGAACGTCCCCGAGAGTTTGGCGGCCAGAGCGAGGCAAAGGACCTCCGATGCGTGGCCTCTCGCGTCCCGGTACGCGTCGATGAATGCACCGGGCGAAGGCTGTGAGGTCGTGAAGATCGTCGTTTCGGTTCGCATCCGGTCGTACAACTCGTCACCACGGAGCTCCACTCGGTCCAGGTACGTTCGCTCGCCGTCCGCAATCTGAATCGGCACGATCACAATGCCGCAACGATCGACCACTTCGTCGGGCAAGTCACACGTTGAGTCCACGACGACGCCGACGGATTCCCCCGTTTCCTCGCGGAGTCGCTGGTGCTGTGCCCGCATGTCCTCGGCAGCTTTGCGTTCTAGGGTTCCCCACTGCCCGGCCACTGCAAAGACGTCGTCGGGAGCGTCCGTATGGATGTGGAGCTTCAGCAAATCGCGGGTGGCGAGGATGACGATGGAGCCTCCGAGCTTGCGCAGCGTCGTTCGGATTTCCGTCGTGGGCGGGAGCGTGGCGCCACGGACAAGAATCTCGGTGCAGTATTGGTAATCCCTGCCGGCGACCACATTGGCCGTTGCCGCCGGGGCGTACAGCACGGCCCCCCCCGATCCGGCGGGTGCGGTCACGGGTTGTCCCTCGATGAGTCGCATGATCCCCTCGAGGAGCCGAACGAATCCCATCCCGCCCGCATCCACGACGCCGGCGTCCTTCAGCACCGGCAGGAGGTCCGGAGTGCGTGCGAGCGCGGCTTGGCCCCGGGCGACCAGGCGACGCATGAGGTCCTCGAGGTTGTGCGTCACCACCGCCGCCTTCTCCGCCGCGTCGGCAACCTCCCGGCATACCGTTGTGATCGTCCCTTCGACAGGTTCCTCGAGCGCCGCGTAGAGCCGGTCCGCTCCCGTGCGTAACCCCCGCGCAATCTCCGTGGGCGTGGCGACCGTATGGTGAGCGACCGCGTCCCGAAATCCCAGCAAGAAGTGTGACAGGAGCATGCCGGAGTTGCCGTGAGCCGCCAACACGCTGGCTTCGGCCATCGTATTCACGACTGCTGGGAAGCCGGGGTGATCCCTCAGATCGCGCACGGCCTCCGCCACCGCTCTGAGGGTCATGGAGAAGTTGGTCCCCGTGTCGCCGTCGGGGACCGGAAAAACGTTGATGCGGTTGAGCTCGTCGCGCCCAGCATCCACCCAGTCCGCCGCGGCGATCAGCGAGCGGCGAAGTCTGGATCCGTTCAGATAGGCAATGCCCACCGCTTCTCCGATCTACTCTCTGGCGACAATCACCTGGATCTCGGGGCGCACCTCTGCGTGGAGCCGGATCGGCACCTTGTATTCGCCAATGGACTTGATGTGCTCCTCGAGTTCGATGGCCCGCTTGTCGATCTGGTGGCCCAATTCCTCGAGCTTCTCTGCGATGTCATTCGCCGTAATTGAGCCGAAGAGCCGGTCGC
The DNA here is from genome assembly GCA_039590195.1 of Gemmatimonadota bacterium. Classification (GTDB taxonomy): domain Bacteria; phylum Gemmatimonadota; class Gemmatimonadetes; order Gemmatimonadales; family GWC2-71-9; genus JBDHDY01. Next base: position 3,872 of record JBDHFY010000005.1, read on the forward strand.
CGTCCCCGGTTTTGGCGGTGAAGGCCAGCGCCACGTCCTGGAGCCCCGCCGCCAGCTGCTCAGCCTCCGTCTTGGCCATGGTGAGCTTCTCCTTCCGGTGCCTCTGCTCCCCCACGATGCGGCGTTTGTTGCCCTCGGTGGCTGGGTACGCCATTCCACGGGGGATGAGGTAGTTGCGACCGTAGCCGTCCTTGACGTGAACCACGTCACCAACGTGCCCAAGGTTCGGAACATCTTTGCGCAGAATGACTTCCATGTCAGCTTCCCACTGGCGGTGGCACCCACCGCCGTCTCAGGTCCATGCCCGAGTCCAGCAGTCCCACAACAATGGCGGCCGTTAGGATCGCGGGCAATGTGAATTCTAGCCAGAAAATCACGAATACGGCCAGCACAGTGGCCATGCCCCAGGTGACGGCCCCGGAAAGCCGCAACAGCAGCAGGCGGAAGACGAGCACCGCCGTCCCCCTGACGGCATACAGCGCCCCCGCCACGACGAGGATGTTTGCCGCCAGTCGTTTGGCCCCCGTCCATTCGGTCAGCAAGATCACTGCCAGCGGAGCGGCCGCGGCCCATCCCAAGTGCTCAGAGAAGCGAAAATCGCGAAAGCGCCCCGGGGCTTGCCCCTTCGGCGCAGGGCAAATGTGGCGATACGCGGCGGCCGCGAAGGCGAATCCGGCGAGGGTAAAGAGGGCGAGGAACGCCGGGAAGAGGTCTGCCATCCACACCACGAAGCCTTCGGTGACCTCCTCCAACTGCGCCGCGGCGTCGGCGGAGATGGTGCCCGCTGGGCCTGCCGGATTGCGGATCCACATCCACGAAATCGCCGTGCGTGCCGCAAAGCCGACGTTGTATCCAGCCCACCAGCGGATCTCATGCCAGGAGATTCCGGGAACAAGCAACAGGAGACCCACGCCGGCCGCGGCGGCGCTGACGGCGACCAGGGACCGGTTCGTGAGAGAGAGTCGCGTCGAGAGCGCTAGGGTCGCAAACGCCGCCGTCCCGAGGATTGCGGCCGTGCGAACCAACTGATCCTGTGGATCACCGGGCTGCAGCAACCACCACAAGCTCATCGCGCCCACGGCCGAGGCGGTGATTATCTCTCTTTGGCTGCGCACACCGGACGCTAGAAGGAGCGCGGTGAGCGGGAGCGTCAGCAAGCCAACAGGGCCGATCAGCGCAAGGGTGACGCCGGCCAGGAGCAACCGCCCGAGTCCGCCTCTGTGCGGTTGCTCGGACGAGTTGACCACCTATGCCTGGGAGCGGCGGATGTAGGGGAGAAGCGCCAAATGTCTCGCACGCTTGATGGCCGTTCCGAGCTGCCGCTGATGCCGCGCGCACATCCCCGACAGTCGACTGGGGAGAATCTTGCCGCTCTCCGTCGTGAACCGCGATAACGCTCGCTCATCCTTGTAGTCCAGGTCATGCACCCCCATCTCACATACCGGACAGGTCTTTCGACGGGATCTCATTCGACGGCCTCCTCCGCGCTTGCCGGGACCTCGGCGGTCTCGGCGCCTCCGCGGTCCGGCTCGGGAATCGGCGCCGGCACTAACGCCTCATTGATCACGAGCAGGTAGCGGATCACGCTGTCCTCCTCGAGCTTCAGGATCCGCTCGTATTCCGGCAGCAGCGTCGGGTCGGTCGAAAGCTCGGCCAGGACATAGTGTCCGATCTCCTGCCCTTTGATGGGGTACGCGAGGCTGCGCTTGCCCCAATGGCTCACCTGCTCGACCGGCTCCGCGTTCTGCTCGCTCTTGAGCAGCCCGTGGTAACGCGCCAGTCGTTCGTCGATCTGCGCTTCCTCGAGGGAGCTGTTGAAGATGTAGACCACCTCGTAACGACGAGTCATGGCACCTCCTCTGGACTGAGCGACCCCGCCCAGGTGCAGGACGGAGTAGGTGGTATGATGAACGATGTGTCAGCGGACAGAAGTGTACACAGGTGGGCGACCCGGGCGCAACTCGATTGCTACACGTTGAACCGAAAGAGCAGCAGGTCCCCGTCCTGGACCACGTAGTCGCGACCCTCGCTGCGGATTTGACCCTGTTCCCGTGCGACCTTATACGATCCCGCCTCGATGAACTCGCCGACCTCGATCGTCTCTGCCCGAATGAAACCCCGTTGAAAGTCTGAGTGGATCTCACCTGCGGCGTCGTATGCGGTCGAGCCCACGGGAATCGTCCACGCCCGGGCCTCCTTGTCGGAGGCGCTGAAGAACGTCTCGAGTCTGAGGAGCCGGTAACCGGCTCGCACGAGCCGATCCAGCCCTGGTTCCGACACGCCGGCGCTTGCCAGAAACTCGCCGCGGGCCTCTTCGTCCAACTCGGCGAGCTCCGCTTCGAAGGCCGCCGAAAAGATGATGATCTCGGCTTGCTCGTGGTGCGCCTGCACCGCCTCCCGGAGGGACTCCACCGCCGGAAGGTGCTCTGTGCCGAGATCGGCCTCGCTGACGTTGGCCGCGTAGAGAATGGGTTTGGCCGTGAGCGTTCCGTACTGTTTGAGGAGCTTCTCGTCCTGAGCCGTTTTCACCGCCTCACGGGCGCCGCGGCCCGCGTTGAGCTCGCCGATCGTCCGCTCGAGGAATCCAGCCTCCGCCTGCGCCTCCTTGTCTCCGGATTGTGCCGTCTTCCGAACGCGCTCCACACGCCGCTCCAACACCGCCAGATCGGCCAGCGCGAGCTCGGCCGTAACGATGTCGTGATCTCGCACGGGGTCGAGCCCGCCAACGATGTGGCTCACATCGGGGTCCTCGAAGCAGCGAATGACGTGGACGATGGCGTCCACCTCTCGAATGTGTGACAGGAATTTGTTGCCGAGCCCCTCTCCCTTGCTGGCACCCTGTACTAGGCCGGCGATGTCAAGGAATTCGATGGTGGTAGGGACGACGTGCTTTGGCTTGACGACGTCAGCGAGCCGCGCCAACCGGAGATCCGGCACAGGGACCACGCCGACGTTCGGCTCGACCGTGCAGAAGGGGAAATTCTCCGCGGGAGCCCCACCGCGTGTCAGCGCGTTGAAGAGCGTGGACTTCCCGACGTTGGGGAGCCCGACGATTCCGAGTCGAAGCATGGGTAGCTATTAGCCGTTAGCGATTAGCCTTTAGCTGCCACCGAGTCGATGCGATTCTACAGTCACCGTACTCCACCAACTCGTGCGAGAAAGCTAACAGCTAGCGGTTAAAAGCTCACGCAATAAACCACGGCGCCAAAACGAGGCTCACTACCGACATCAGCTTGATCAGAATATTGAGGGACGGGCCACTCGTGTCCTTGAAGGGGTCACCCACCGTGTCGCCAACCACGGCGGCCTTGTGGGGATCAGATCCCTTTCCACCGTGAGCTCCGCCTTCAATGTGCTTCTTTGCGTTGTCCCACGCCCCGCCGGCATTTGCCATGAAGAGCGCAAGCATGACGCCCGTGAGCGTCGCGCCGGCGAGCAGTCCACCCAGCGTCTCGACGCCCAGCAGCTTCCCCACGAAGACCGGCGCCGCCACGGCCGTGATCCCCGGCAAGATCATTTCGCGGAGCGCGGCACGGGTGGCAATGTCCACGCACCGGGCGCTGTCCGGTTTGGCTTTGCCCTCCATGAGCCCCTTGATCTCCCGAAATTGTCTCCGAACCTCCTGGACCATGCCTTCGGCAGCCCGCCCGACCGCCGTCATCGTTTGAGCGGCAATGAAGAAAGGTAGGATCCCGCCGAGGAATAGCCCGATCACCACCTTCGGGTCCACGATGTCGAGCTGGATCGGCGGAGCACCGGCCGGTGTGACCGCGTTGGCATACGCGCTGAAGAGCGCCAGGGCAGTGAGTGCCGCCGAGCCGATGGCGAAGCCCTTTCCCATCGCGGCCGTCGTGTTGCCCAACGCGTCGAGGCTGTCGGTGATCTTGCGGACGTCGGGCCCGAGGCCGCTCATTTCGCTGATACCGCCGGCGTTATCCGCGATGGGTCCATAGGCGTCTACCGACATGGTCACGCCGACGGTGGCGAGCATACCTACCGCAGCCATGCCGATGCCGTAGAGGCCGGCGGCCGTGAAGGCGACCCAGATAGCTCCTGCGATCAGCAGCACAGGCAGCGCGGTGGAGCGCATGCCGATGGCCAAACCGGCGATGATGTTGGTGGCTGGGCCCGTCAGGGAGGCCTCGGCGATCGTACGGATCGGCTTGGCGGCCGTGTAGTACTCGGTCGCAAGGCCGATGGACGTGCCGGCAACGGTCCCGGCCAACACGGCCCAAAAGGGACCTAGGGGATTGAGGGTGCCGTCGCCGCCTGCGATGCCGACGTCGACCCACTGGGTCACGAAAAACGCCACGGCGAGGAAAACGACGGCGGCGATGAAACCGGCCCAACGGAGGGCGGCAGCCGGACTGAATTTCTCCAGGATGCGGAACAGCAAGATCGAGAAGACGCTTGCGCCCAAGCCCATGAGAATGAACAGCACCGGCAGGGCGGCTGCCGCCATACGGTTGGTGATCGCCGGGCTGGTGGCGGCAATGGCGACCGTGGCGATGACCGCCCCAACGTAGCTCTCGAAGATGTCGGCCCCCATGCCGGCGACATCGCCCACGTTGTCCCCGACGTTATCGGCGATCGTGGCCGGGTTCCTCGGGTCGTCCTCCGGGATGCCGGCTTCGACTTTGCCGACGAGGTCGGCCCCCACGTCGGCCGCCTTGGTGTAGATGCCACCGCCCACGCGTGCGAACAGGGCGATGGAGGACGCGCCCATGGCGAAGCCGGTGATGATCTTGCTGAAGTTCAACCAGGTGTCACCTTCGGAGGTGTCGCCCAGGAAGACCGCGAAGATCAAGCCAATGCCGAGCAACCCCAAACTTGCCACGGAAAGGCCCATGACCGCACCCCCGCTGAATGCGACACGGAGCGCCATGGCCTGACCACTGTCGCGCGCCGCTTCACTGGTTCGTGCATTCGCACGGGTGGCTGAGGTCATGCCGAAGAACCCGGCCAGAATCGAGCAGATACCCCCGGCGAGGTAGGCAACGGCCGTGGACCATCCGATCACGAGCCCGAGCAGAACGGCGACGATGAGGAGAAACGGCGCCAGCACGGTGTACTCCCGTCTCAGGAACGTCATGGCACCGGCGTACACCATCCCGGCCAATTCTCTCATGAGGTCGTTGCCGGCGGATTGCCGTTTGACCCACAGGTACGTGAGCCATGCCATGATCAAGCCGGCAACGCCCCCCCCGGCCGCCGTCATGGGCAAGAAGCCGAAATCACTCACTCTGCATCCCTCGCGTGTTGAAGCGGTTCATCGCGGTCTCGATACCTTCTTTCATCCAGCACTCTACTGTCTCTGCGAGCCTGGGCATCACGTTCGTGATCGTTCGATGCTCTTCGTCGGTGAACTCCGACAGGACGAAGTCCGCCTGGTCTGCGTCCGGGGGACGCGGGCCGATTCCGATGCGCAAGCGAGCGTATTGGTCCGATTGCAGCCGACCCGCGATACTGTGCAGGCCGTTGTGTCCTCCCGGTGAACCTCGCGCCCGGATTCTGGATGTGCCCAGTGGGATTGCCACATCGTCCACGAGAACTAGCAGGTCGTGGGTCGGGTCGAACTGGTCGATTTTGAGCAGCGGTCCCAGCGCCTGACCACTGCGGTTCATGTATGTCTGCGGTTTGATGACGACGACCCGTTCACCAGCCACCACATCTTCGGTGATCCGGGCGCGCCATCGCCAGCCACGTCGGAATTTGGGCATTCCCCAACGCTCGACGAGAGCGTCGGCTAACAAGTACCCGGCGTTGTGTCGTGTTGCGGCGTATGCCGATCCTGGATTCCCGAGGCCGACGACGGCGCGCAGGGCTACGCCTCTTCGCCCTCGCCCTCGCCCTCCTCTTCAGCCTTGGGCTTCCGGATCAGCTCGGGCTCGACGGCCTCCTCCTCCTCGGCGACCATCGGGGTCGGCGCCTCCTCCTCGGCTCGCGGCGGAATCACCGTGCACACGGTGGCGCCCGCGTCGGTGAGGACCGTTGCATTCTCGAGGTGGATGTCGCTTACGTTAAGAGACTGGGCCAGACCGAGGTCCGTCACGTCCAGCTCGACTCGCTCCGAGATGTGGCGGGGCAGCACCTCGATCCGGATTTCGCGCAGGACCTGGTCGAGGACTCCCCCACCGTTCCGCACGCCATCCGGACTCCCCTTGAGGTAAATGGGAACGTCGAGGGTGATCTTTTCGCCCTCGTGGATCTCAAAGAAGTCGAGGTGGATGATTCCCCGGTGGAGGGGATGGTGCTGCGCTTCACGGATTACCGTCTTGACGGTCGTCCCGTCTATCGACAGGTCAATGACCGTGCTTCCCGTTCGGTGGCCTGCCAGGCTCTTCTCCAGATCGCCGAGCGCGATGGTCAAAGGCTGGGGGTCCCTCCCGGGGCCGTAGATCACGGCCGGGATCTTGCCTTGCATGCGAAGCTGGCGGGCCGCACCCTTTCCCGTGCCGTCGCGGCGTTCCGCCGCCAGGGTTACCGTTGTCGTCATCGTCCTACTTCCTAACTGGTTATATCATCGAAAAGAGAGCTTACCGACTCATTGCTGTGGGTATATCGGATGGCTTGTGCGAGGAGTGCGGCGACGGAGAGGACCCTGAGCTGGTCGAATCGACGTCCATCGGGGACGTGAATGGTGTTGCTCACCGCGAGCTCCGTGAACGGCGCCGCCATCAATCGGTCGGTCGCCGGTCCCGATAACAAAGCATGTGTCGCACATGCGTAGATACGATTCGCTCCGAGCCGCTTCAGCGCATTCGCCGCCTCGGAAAGTGTCCCGGCGGTATCCACCATGTCATCGACGATCAAACAGTCACAATCGCCGACTTCTCCCACCACGTTTACCACTTCGGCCACGTTGGCCGATGGCCGTCGCTTGTCGATGATGGCGAACCCAGCCTCGAGGCGCTTGGCAAACCCTCGCGCCATCTTGGCGCTTCCCACGTCTGGGGCCACGACCACGAGTCGCTGCAGCTGCTTCTCCCGGAAGTGCTGGACGAAGACCGGCGAGGCATATAGGTGATCCACAGGAACGTCGAAGAACCCCTGGAGTTGGTGTTGGTGAAAGTCGATCGACAGCACCCGATCCGCCCCGGCGGTCGTGATCAAGTTCGCCATCAGCTTCGCGCTGATTGCCACCCGAGGTTGATCCTTCCGGTCCTGCCGCGCGTACCCGAAATAGGGTACCACCGCGGTCACCCGGGCCGCGCTCGCCCGCCTCGCCGCATCGATGAGGATCAAAAGCTCCAAGTGGTTCTCTGCCGGGGGATTGGTGGATTGGATGATGAACACGTCCTGCCCGCGGACGTTTTCGTCGATCCTGACGAAGATCTCACCGTCCGCGAAGCGCTTGATACGCACTTGGCAGAGCGGTTGTCCGAGGCAGCGCGCGATCTCCTCCCCGAGCGGCGGATTCGCCGTCCCGGAGATGAGATTCATCTTCTCGAGAGGTCCTGTGACGTCTGACATATTGAGGCCGTAAAACTAGTTGGACGAGGGAGTAACGCCAAGGGAAAGGGCGATTGGGACTCGCCGCCGGCGGGGCCGTGGGAGTGGCTCGGTCCCGCCGGTTGCCCGCGGCGGCCGCTCGTTCAGCGCCGGCCCGTCGACTCCGACGCTCCACCGGCATCCAGCCAGCCCCTCCACCCGGGTCCCCGCACCACCTGTCCGGGCAGGGCACCTGTGTGCTCGCCGTCTTGCAGGACCTGCTTGCCGTTGACGAATACGTGAATCATGCCGGTGGCGTACTGGTGCGGCTGCTCGAAGGTGGCGTGATCCTGGATTGTTTCCGGGTCGAACACCGCAACGTCGGCAAAATATCCGGGTCTCAGCGCCCCTCGGCGCCGGAGCTTCAGATTCTCCGCCGGCAGCGAGGTGAGGCGGCGAACGGCTTCCTCGAGGGCGATGACTCCCTCTTCCCGAACGTACCGGCCCAAGAGCCTCGCGAAGTTGCCATAGCCCCTGGGGTGCGGGTTGGACTGGAGGAAGACTCCCTCCGGCGCCATGGATCCGGCATCGGAGCCGAAGCTCACCCACCGCAGAGCGATCTGTTTCTTGATGTTTTCCTCGGACATGAGGAAGTAAACGGTTCCGACCCGGCTGTCGTCGGCGACCACGAGATCCATCGCCGTTTCCTCCGGGGATGTGCCTCTCATCGCGGCGACCTCGGCCAACGTCTTTCCCGTGAGATACTTGAGGGAATCCTGCTTGAAGCCGACTAGGAGCACCTTTTCGGGGGAGCCCGTATCCAGATACAGATTCTCCCACTCGTCTGTCGGCGTGCTCATCTCCCTGCGCACGCGGCGCCTGATGGCCGGGTCCTTTAGCCGCTCGACCCAAGCGTCGTGGCCGCCCTCCTGAACCCAGGGCGGCATCGCCGCGTCGAGTCCGGTGGCGCCCGCGGGGTAGTTGTACATATCGGCTGTGATACGGAGACCTTGGGCCCGCGCCGCCTCAACGCGCTCGATCACGCGATCCATCTTGGGCCAGTTCGCTTCACCACCCGCCTTGAGGTGATAGATCTCCGCCGCGATGTCGGCTTCCCGCGCGAGAGTGATCAGCTCGTCCACGGCCTCGAGAAGCCGATTCCCCTCGCTTCGCATGTGGGAGATGTACATCCCGCCGTACTCGGCAGCGACCTTGGAAAGCTCGATGAGCTCAGGGGTTTTCGCGTAGAACGCCGGAGCGTAGATCAAGGACGACCCCACACCAAGAGCACCCTCTTCCATTCCTTGGCGCACGAGACCGCGCATCCTCTCGAGTTCCTCGTCCGTTGGCGGGCGATCCTCAAATCCGATCTCGTGAATGCGAACCGTGGTGGCACCCACGAACGAAGCCACGTTCGTCGCACTGCCCCGGTTCACGAGGTACTCTAGGTATTCGCCGAGGGTGGTCCATTCGACGGCGAACTTGATATCTCCCTGCTGGTCGATGATCTGACGCTTCATCTCCTCGTTGAGAGGTCCTTCGGACCATCCCTCACCAAACACCTCGAGGGTGACCCCTTGTCGGATGTCACTCTGCGATTTCCCATCTTCGATGAGGGACTCGGTGGCCCAGCTCAGCATGTTGATGAAGCCGGGGGAAACGGCGAGGCCGCTCGCGTCGACCTCGGTTCGGGCGGAGACGTTACTCAAATCCCCGATTGCGGCGATGGTGTCGCCCGAGATCGCAACGTCCGTCACCGAAGGCGCCGAGCCGCTGCCATCGTACACGGTCCCGCCACGGATGATCACATCGTAATCACGTGAGCAGGCGGTGCTGAGAACAAGAAGCAAGCCAAGAGTGATGACCTGGCGCATGGTGACCCCCAGAATCAGGAAACGCGGTTTATGCGGTTCATAATGAACAGGTCGGCGAGTGGTGGTCTCAAAGTTCACGGCGCCACCGGTGGCGAGATGCACGATCATCGGGGGCTATTCCTGGTCCCGGTGAGCGGCATCCAGCGAAAAAGCGGGAAGGCACACGGCGAGGTACTCGGCGCCCCCCTCTTCGGGTGTGCTGTACTGAATCCATTCTCCTTGGTGCGCGATCAGGGCCTGTCCCGCCCGCACATCTATCGTCCCATCCGAGTGCTTTGCCCGTAACATCCCCTTCAGCACGATCGTCATTTCTTCGAAATCGGGCCGTTGTCCGGGTTCCGTCCAGCCCTGCGGGCTGCGCATGTGCGCAACGCTCACCGATGCCGTTTTCGAGTTGACTCGCCCGACGTACTCGTCGATCTGTTTCGGCGGTTCGCCGGCCGCTTGAATGGTCGTCGGCGAAGAGATCAATGTCGGCATGTGCTGCGGACCCTCCCACGGCTTGGGGTGATTGACGAGCTGCCCCGGGCTGCGCAAAGCGCGGCGGACTGGATTGTTCTTCCCCCTACACCCTACACCCTACACCCCATACCCTACGTCCTACACTCTACTGTCCCACCCTAAGCACCCGTCCCGGTGTTGCTCCGGTGTGCTCGCCATCTCGGATGACGAAGCTTCCGTTGACCAACACATGTCTGACACCGGTGGGGTACTGGTGTGGACGCTCGAAGGTGGCATTGTCGACCACGGTGCTCGGATCAAACGTGACGAGGTCGGCGTACGCGCTGGCAACAACGCGTCCCCGCCCTTGAAGTCGCAATCGCGTAGCCGGCATTGCGGTCATTTTGTGGATCGCCGTCTCCAGCGGCATGAGCTTCGAGTCTCTGCAGTAGAAGCCGAGGACGCGCGGGAAGGTGCCGTACACTCGGGGATGTGGAGTCCCGCTCGACAGCGGACCGTAAGGCGCCCGGGCACCGGCGTCGGAGCAGACCATCCCCAGGGGATGTTGCAGAAACGTTGCCGTGTTTTCCTCGCTCATGCCGAATCCCACCATCCCGGCGCCGTTGCGGTCTTCAATGATTATTCGTTCAAGGAGACGGTATGGCTCCTCGCCGCGCTCTGCGGCGAGTTCTCCGAGACGCCGTCCTCTCGCCCATGCTAGCACTTCCAAGCGGGTTGAAGTGATCTGCACGGCATCCCACGACCCGAGCTTCTGCACCTTTGTACGAACCGCCCGCTCGATGTCGCCGTGCTGCGCTGGATCTTCGAGTCTCGCCAGGAATGCCTGGGTGCCGCCGCTCCTGCTCCAGACCGGAAAGAGAGAACCGAGCCCGGTGCTGTAGGCAACGTAGGGATAACGGTCGAACATCACGTCGATGCCGTCAGCCCTTGCCCGTTCGAGGAGATTGAGCGCCGATTCGGCCTTCCACCAATTGCGACGTCCTTGAGCCTTGAGGTGGGCAATCTGCACGGGCACGCCGGCAAGGCGCCCCACGTTCAGCGCTTCCTCGATGGCGGCGAGAAGCTGGTCGTCCTCGTTGCGCATGTGCGTGGCGTACGGGAGTCCCGCCAGTCGCAATGGCGCGGCGAGGGCGATCAGCTCGTCAAGGCTAGCAAAGGCTCCGGGGATGTACTCCAGTCCGCTCGAGAGTCCACATGCGCCCGCACGCACGGCGTCCCCAACGAGCGATGCCATCTGCTGGAGCTCCTCGGCGTCGGCGGGTCGGTCATGATTTCCCAGCACGTACTGCCTGACCGTTCCGGCGCCGACCATGCTCGCCAGATTCACGGCGGCGGGTTCCCGGCCCAGGCGAAGGAAGAACCCTTCCAGGTCGCGGAAGTCGATATCGACGTCGTAGCGAGCCCGGTAGCTATCTCGCGTCTGTTCCCACTGGTCATCAGTCCAAGGTCCGATCGAGCCACCATCCTGTCCGACGATCTCCGTGGTCACGCCCTGGCGGATCTTGCTCTCGGCTCGCGGATTGACCAACAGAACGAGGTCGGTGTGGGAGTGGACGTCGATGAAGCCAGGCGCCAGGGCCAACCCGTCGAGGTCGAGCTCTTCCGCACCGGGTATGGCCAGGTTCCGGCCCACCTCGAGAATGGTCTCCCCCCGGATGGCCACGTCGGCTTCGAAGGGAGGAGCGCCCGACCCGTCGAACAGCAACGCGCGACGAAGGACCAGCGTGGCCGGCTGCGGGCGCGCCGCCGAATGCCGCCGGGACTTTGTGAAGGGAAATCGGGTTGAAGCCATCGCGCCACAGAGGACGGCGCCTTTGGCGAGAAAGTCTCTCCGGTCGATCATTCGCGCATCGCTCTGGTCGTGGCGTATCTGGTGGGCTTGGGTCGTGCGATCACGGCGGGGTCAATTCCGCGCGCAGGGTTTCCAACATCTCGAGTTCCCTTTGGGGGGCGTTCCCGAGGGCCCGTTCCGCCGCCCGGAGTGCCCGCCGGGCGGTTCTGGGGGCGCCGGCGGCCTTGGCGTCTCTGAGCACCTGCGCGGCGTCGTCGCCGGCTTCCTTGCCAGGCTGCACCGCCGCGAGCAACTCGGCACGAAGCACGCGACCCTCGAGGTCGTTTCTGGGCTCGAGAGCGGCGATGGCGCGTGTGCGAACCGTCTTGAGTTGTCCCTGGGTCAGAAAATCCGCGCGGACGACCTGAGCGATCAAGGGCGCAGAGAACGCATACCGCTCGCCATCGAAAGCGATGAGATGGTGTCGCTCCAGGGTGCCGAGGAGTTCTTCCGCTTGCTGGACAGGTGTGTCGGTCACGCGGGCGATCAGCTCGGGATCAATGGCCAGATCCAGCACGCTGGCCACTGTGAGAAAGCGGCGCGCCTCTTTTCCCAGAGCCGACACGTTGGCCGTGACCGCCATGCGCGCGAGGTCGGGCACGGAGATCGGGAGCGGCGATTCCATGGTGGTGTTTTTCTCAGGCCACTGCGCGATATCCTCTCTCAGGGTGACGGCATGTCGGAGACCCCTGAGCAGGGTGACCGCCAAGAACGGACTGTTCCCCGTTTCGAAGATGATACGTCTAGTAAGGCGGTCTAGTTCTCGCTCATCTTCGCACCAGGTGGCGAGCCCCCCCACCAGCGCCCGCATGTCGTCGTCGGCGAGCCGACGCAGCCGCACGGCACCACCCTCGATGCCGCGGCCGATTTCCCCCCTGAGCCGAACGAGCTCTTTTGGCCCGTCCTGGACGTGTTGCAGGGAACTCACAATGAGGACCAGGGGGAGGTCTTTCAGCCGAGTAAAGGCGGCGTACAGGCCCTGGAGGGTGGCGGGGTCCGCGTAGTGCGCGTCGTCAATGGCGACGACGAGAGGGTTCTCCTCGGCAACCGCCGCCAGGAGCGCGGCGAGCGCGGCGCCGACCTCGGTCGTATCTCGTGGCTCGCGGGGAGCGGGGCCCGAGACCACATCCGGAATCAGCCAGGCGAGGATGGCCAGCTGCTCAGGGTCGGTGGCCGCGACTCCCGGCGCAACGGCGAGCCCCAGATGGGCCAGGGCTCGGAGAGTGCTCCAGGGGGCATCGTGGTCACTCTCCAACGGGCGCGCGACCACCGCCAACCCACCCCAGAGTGTCCAACGGGCGATGCACTCGGCCACCAACCTCGTCCGTCCCATCCCTGGGTCGGCATTGACCGCCAGCCCTCTCACGTTGCCGGCCATCGCTTCGGACAGGATGGTGAATGCCCTCTCGTGCGTGGCCCGGCGTCCCACGGCGGGCGGCTCCGTGTCTGCGTATTGGGCGGAGATGCGACGCCAACGTTGGCTGCGGATGCGCTCCGAGAGTTCCTCGAGCTCCCGACTCGGTGCCTCCCCGAACTCACGCTCGATTCGACTGCGGAACTCCGTGTATTCGTGAAGCGATCCGGTGGAGTCACCGGCGAGCGCCAGGGAGTTCATGATCAGGCTGACGGCGGGCTCCGAATACGGCTTCAGAACCGTTGCTCGTCGGGCGACATCGACGGCCTTGGAGTAATTCGAGTTATTAAGTGCGATTTTCCCGGCCTCCACGAGGAGCATCGCGCCGCGTTCCCGATACCGCTCTCGCTGGCTGGTCACCCAGGCCTCGAAAGCCGGTGCGTCGTCCACTGAAAGCCCATCCAGAAAGTCGCCCGCCAGGTAGTCGAGGGCCGCGGTACCGCTTGTCGCGGCCACCCGATCGAACTCGAGCACGTCGACCGTGAGGCCGGTATCCGCAAGCGTCAACGTCTCGCCTTTGGACTGGAGCCTGTCTTGCCCGAGGCTGCTTCGGAGTCGGCGCACGGCTTCGTTCAATGAGTGGCGCGCCCGCGCCTCGCTCTTCTCGGGCCACAGCAGGCCGATCAGGTGATCCCGGGTGCGCGTCCGGTTCGGCGAAAGGGCCAGATAGACGAGGAGAGCTAGATGCTTTCGCCACAGCACGTCGGGCGGAGGTGCACCGCCTGCCAATCTCGCAGTGCACGTGCCGAACGCGCTGAGCTCGAGCGTAGGCAGCGTAGGATCCGTGTGAGGGCTCATGTCAAAAAGGGCGTGGCGTTTCCCGACGCATAGAATACGGCCTGCGGCCGGACTTTCGCCACCGACGCCGTCTCCTCCGGAGAGCCGCTGTGGGCCCGGCGTTCCCCTTTGCGCCCGTGTCTTGGATGCCAGCCTGCGGCGCCGGTCGGTCTGGCGGTGTGGAGCCCGTCCTGGGATCGGCCGCCCTTCCGGGTCACGGTTCCCGCCGGTAGTCTATCGCTATGTCTGTTCGTGCGGCGGTCATGACGGCTCCCGGGGAGCCCATCGAGGTGTGGCAACTCGACGAGCCCGCCATCGAACTGGGAGGCACTCTGCTCGAGACAGTGGCGAGTGAGGTGTGTGGGACGGATGTGCACCTCCACCACGGACGTCTGAGCGGTGTTCCCTATCCGATCATCCCAGGCCACGTCAGTGTGGGCCGCATTCTGGAGACCCGTGGTGTCGACCGGGATGCCATTGGGCAGCCGATCGCCCCCGGCGATGTCGTCACGTTCTACGATGTACACGAAACGTGCAACGAGTGCTGGTTCTGTCTGGTGGCTCAGCAGCCAAACCGGTGTCCGAGTCGTCGAGTGTACGGTATCACGTACTCTGCCAACGACGGTCTTTTCGGGGGGTGGTCGGAGCGGATCTATCTTCAGCCCGGCGTGCGCATTCTCAAGCTCGCGGAGCCGCTGACCGCCGACGACGTGATCGGGGGGGGTTGTGGTCTCTTTACCGGGTTTGCGGCAGTGGAGCGGGCCAATCTCGCATTGGCCGACACGGTGGTCGTGCAGGGATCGGGTCCCGTTGGGCTTGCGGCCGCCGCGTTTGCGGCGCTGGGCGGTGCGGGACAGGTGATTGTCATCGGCGATCCGGCGAGCCGGCTGGAGCTGGCTCGAGTGCTCGGGGCCGATACGGTGCTTTCAGTGACGAATGACGCGCGTGACGAGCGGAACCGGGCAGTCAAGGACTTCACCGAAGGTCGCGGGGCCGACGTCATCATCGAGGCGAGCGGTAACCCTCGGGCGGTGGAGGAAGGATTCGAACTGCTCAGGGACGGCGGCACGTACGTCATCGCGGGCCACTACACCGATGTCGGCGACGCCACCGTCAACCCGCACATGGACATCAATCGCAAGCACGCCGACGTACGGGGGCAGTGGGGTACCGCCTTCAGACACGTGGTTCGCGCGCTGCGGCTCCTGGCAAAACACTGCGAGCGACTGCCCTTTGCTCGCATCATCGGTGAGCGTTACAGCCTCGACGATGCCAACCGCGCGCTCGGGGATGTCGAGACTCTCCGGGTTACGAAGGCCATCATCACACCCTGATAACGGGCTTGGGGAAGAGGGGCATGGGGGATGATCCACTCGATACAATCGCAGCGGGGGGTCAGCATGCGAAGGACATTTGTGTTGGTATTGGGGGGCGCAATCGTCGCCACGGCAGCCGTTGCGCAGTCGACGCCGACGGAGCAGGCAGCGGCCCGGGAAATCATGCAACAGATCGACGAGCTGCAGGAGCGGCTCAAGCCGACGGAGCGGGCGCAGCGCATGGCGAGTCGCGGGGATCGCGCTCGAGATGCGATCCTTGCCCGCGTGGAGGAGCTGTGGTTGACGGAGATGCAGAATCTCAGTGATCATCTCGGGCGCAATCCGGAAGTGGGCTTCAAGGAGTACAAGTCGGTGGATACGCTGACGGCCGTCCTGGGGACGTTTGGGTTTACGGTGGAGAAGGAGGTTGCGGATCTGGAGACGGCTTTTGTGGGGAATTGGGATTCGCCGGCGGGAACGGCGGGACCGACGTTGGGTGTGATTGTCGAGTACGATGCGTTGCGGAGCACGCACGAGCCGTTTCATGGATGCCAGCACAACGGGCAGGGACCGACGGGGTTTGCGGCGGCGATTGCGCTGAAGGAATACATGGCGCAGCAACGGCTGCCGGGCCGGGTGAGAGTGTACGGCACGCCGGCCGAGGAGATGGCCCCGCCCCCCAAGGAAATCATGTGGAAGGCCGGCGTATTCGAGGGCGCGGACATTCTGGTCCGCAGCCACGGCTCCAGCGAGTCCTCGCGTGGGAAGGCCGGCTTCGGCGTGTGCTGTCTCAACATCAACAATGTCCGCTACATCTTCACGGGCCGGGCTTCGCATCAACGCGCGTCGTGGTTTGGGCGAAACGCGTTGACGGCGGCCGTGCGGTTCTACAATGCGGTGGATGGCTTGCGGCCGACGTTCCGCCCGGAGGCGTCGATTCAGGGCGTCATCCCCGAGGGTGGCGTCGCGCCGAACGTCGTGCCCGATCGGGCGGTCGTGGATTATTACCTTCGTTACCCCGACGAAGTCTATCTCGAGCACATCACCGACATGGTAGCTGACGCCGCCCGAGGGGCCGCGCTGGCCACCGGCACGGAAGTCGAGATCGAAGTGTACGGGCGCATGCGGGACGGCATTACACTCGGGACGTTGGAGGAGCTCTACTTCGCCTATGCAGGAGAGCTCGGCGCGCCGGAGATCAACCCGGTGCCGCAGCGCCCTGCGGGGTACGAGGAGACGGGCTTCGTGTCTCGGGATGTTCCGGGAGTGGGCATCAGTGTGTTCAGTTCGCCGGCAGCCGGTCACTCGTACGCCCGGTTCGAGGATTCGATGAAGCCCGTCGGGCATACCGGATTCCTCTACGACGGGAAGGTCATGGCGGCCGTGCTGTATCACTTCTTGACCGACGAGGACTTCCGAGGCGCCGTCCAGGAGGAACATCGGATCTTGTCGGGGTTGTTTGGGGATTATATCCAACGCTTGCAGGACACCTATGCCGGGGAGGTCGGCTCTCCGACAACGCAGCGCTGACCACGCGACGTGGGAGCCACGTCCGGTAGCGACGAGTCTGCACATCGAGCGGTACGTTCCGCGCGGAGGACGAAAATGAGAGCCAGGACATGGCGTAGCACGATGACGCGATCCGTGTTGTTTTCGCTCGTTGGGTGCGCGGTCGTTAACGTACACGCGTTGGGGCAGTCCACGCCGACCGAGCAGGCGGCGGCCCGGGAGATCACGCAACAGATCGACGAGCTGCAGGAGCGGCTCAAGCCGACGGAGCGGGCGCAGCGCATGGCGAGTCGCGGGGATCGCGATCGAGACGCGATCTTTGCCCGCGTGGAGGAGGTGTGGCTGACGGAGATGCAGAATCTCAGCGATCATCTCGGACGCAACCCGGAAGTGGGGTTCGAGGAGTACAAGTCGGTGGATACGCTGACAGCCGTGCTGGGGACGTTTGGGTTTGCGGTGGAGAAGGAGGTTGCGGGGTTGGAGACGGCGTTTGTGGGGAATTGGAATTCGCCGGCGGGGACGGCGGGACCGACGTTGGGTGTGATTGTCGAGTACGATGCGTTGCGGAGCACGCACGAGCCGTTTCACGGATGCCAGCACAACGGGCAGGGACCGACGGGGTTTGCGGCGGCGATTGCGCTGACGGAATACATGGCGCAGCAGCGATTGCCGGGCCGGGTGAGGGTATACGGCACGCCGGCCGAGGAAGTGTCCCCACCCCCCAAGGAGATCATGTGGAAGGCCGGAATATTCGAGGGCACGGACATCCTGGTCCGCAGTCACGGTTCCAGCGAGACTTCGCGTGGGAAGGCCGGCTTCGGCGTGTGCTGCCTCAACATCGATGAGATCCGCTACATCTTCGCGGGCCGGGCCTCACATCAGCGCGCGTCGTGGTTTGGACGAAATGCGCTGACGGCCGTTGTGCGGTTCTACAGCGCGGTGGACGGTTTGCGACCGACGTTCCGGCCGGAGGCGTCGATTCAGGGAGTGATTCCCGAGGGAGGCATTGCGCCGAACGTTGTGCCGGACCGTGCGGTCGCGGACTACTCGATCCGCTATCCCGACGAGGTGTACCTCGAGCACATCACGAAGATGATGGCGGAAGCGGCCCAGGGTGCGGCACTGGCGACAGGGACGGAGGTGGAGCTCGATCTGTACGGACGGTACCGGGACGGTATCACACTCGGGACGTTAGAGGAACTCTACTTTGCGTACGCGCAGGAGCTGGGGGCGCCGGAAATCAACCCGGTGGTGCAGCGGCCGGCGGGGTACGAGGAGACGGGGTGGGTTTCCCGCGACGTTCCCGGCGTGGGCATCAGTGTGTTCAGTTCGCCCGCGGCCGGTCACTCATATGCTCGGTTCGAGGATTCGATGAAGCCCGTGGGGCATACGGGATTCCTCTACGACGGGAAGGTCATGGCGGCCGTGCTGTATCATTTTCTGACGGACGAGGACTTCCGCAGTGCGGTCCAGGAGGAACATCGGGTTTTGCGAGGACTCTTTGACCAATACATCGATCGGCTGCGAGAAGTGTACGCGGGTGAGATGGACTCCACCGACCCGGGGCGTTGATGTAGCAAGCAGGCGGCCACGAGCGATAGCAGGGCCGACCGAGGCGGTCGGCCCTCATTATGAGAGGCTCTTTCTGCGAGGGGTAACCAATCGGGCATGTCGTGGATTCGAGAGATCACTGCCGACCAGGCGACCGGACCCTTGAAAAAGGAGCTGGACAAGGCCGTCGCCCGTGCTGGCAGGGTGTGGAACATCGTACAAGTGATGAGTCTGAACCCTGCGGTACTCCGCTCGAGCATGGATCAGTATCTGGCCATCATGTTCGGTCGCTCTCCGCTCACCAGAGTACAGCGGGAGCTCCTCGCCACAGTCGTTTCTTGCGAGCTCGAGTGTCATTACTGAACGCAAGCGCACGCGCATGACCTCCGGGACGAGGTCGGGAAAGTCATGGATGCCGCGCAAGCCGACGCGTTCGTGCACGCCGTCGTGAGAGATTGGCGTGGAGCCGGCCTCGAGGAGCGCGACTACGCGCTCTGTGAGTTCGCGGCCAAACTCACGCACGATCAGCATGCGATAACACCTGCCGATCTGGACATACTGCGGCAGCACGGCTGCGACGACGCTGCCATTCACGATGCCACGCAGGTGGTGGCGTATTTCAATTACATCTCGCGGATAGCCGATGCTCTAGGGGTGGAGAAGGAGGATTTTATCCAAGCGTGGGGGTGGGGGGGGAGTAGCGCGGGGTAAGGGCCGCAGGGGCATAGGTGTAGGGGCGTAGCATGCTACGCCCCTACATACGCCCCAACACACCCCTACGCCCCTTACCCCGCGTCGATGGTTGCGTGGGCGTGCCCTGCCACGTGCTCCCCGATCAACAGCTTGCCGATCTCGTCCCGCTGGATCTGGTTGGTCCCTTCGTAGATCTGTGTGATCTTGGCGTCCCGCATGTACTTCTCGATGGGGTAGTCCCGCATGTAGCCGTAGCCCCCGAAAACCTGTACGGCGTCCGTCGTGACCTCCATGGCCACATCAGAGGCGAAGCACTTCGACATCGCCGAGTACATGGTGGCGCGGGCCTTGGGACACGAGTCGATGTATCGTGCCGTCGCGTAGATCAGCGCCCGGGCCGCCTCGACCTTCATAGCCATGTCAGCCATGAGGAACCGCAGCCCCTGAAAGGAGCTGACCGGAGTGCCGAACTGTTTGCGTGAGAGAGCGTAATCCACGGCGAGATCCAACGCACCCTGAGCGATGCCGAGCGCCTGCGCGCCAACGCCCGGCCGCGAGGCGTCGAAGGTCCGCATCGCCGTAATGAACCCCGTTCCCTCCCGGCCGACCAGGTTCTCGGCGGGTACCCGGCAATCCTCGAAGATCAGTTCCCGAGTGGCGGAAGCGCGGATGCCCATCTTGTCCTCTTTCTTGCCGAAGCTGAACCCGGGCGTGTCCTTCTCCACGACGATCGCGCTCGCCCCCCGCGCCCCCTTCTTGGGATTCGTCATCACGATGATCGAATAGACTTCCGCCTCCCCCCCATTCGTGATCCACTGCTTGGTCCCGTTCAGGACGTAGTGATCGCCGTCGCGGACGGCGGTCGTGCGGATGCCTCCAGCGTCCGACCCCGCTTGCGGCTCCGTGAGCGCAAAGGCAGCGAGCCGCTTCCCCTCCGCCAAATCCGGGAGGAACCGCTGCTTCAGCTCTTCGCTACCGGAGAGGATGATCGGGATCGCGCCAAGGGCGCTGCTCGCGAAGCTGAGCGCAATGCCGCCGCATGCCTTGGAGAGTTCCTCGGTCACCAACACCATGTTCATCGTGCCTGAGTCGAACGCCATTCCGCCGTAGTCCTCGTGGATGAAGACGCGAAAGAGATCGGCTTCAGCCAGCGTGCGGACGATCGTCCAGGGGAACTCCCCCGTGACGTCGTATTCCGCAGCCACCGGGCGGATCTCCTTGTCGGCTATGGTCCGCGCCAGCTCCTGGATGGTCCGCTGCTCCTCCGGCAGCGCGTAGTCAAGCACTCCACCACCTCCTGGGTGTCAGTTGTCGTCGGGCCACAGCAGGGGGTGCTGCACCAGCGTCCCGCCGTCCTCGAACAGAATGCGGATTTGTCCGTCAGGACATAATTCCCCAAATGTGCCGACCTCGATGCTGCCGGCCAGCGTGCCCGGCGTCGCCAACTTCTGCAGCCGTTTGACAAGGAGTTCGATGTCCAGGTTCACGTCCCGCAGCTCGATCTGCACCGTGCCGCCGGCCTTGCCGGCGGTAGCCTCGAAGTCGCCCTCCGGATAGAGGCCCTCGTACGTGTCCGCCAGCTTCTGGATGTCCTGAGCGGCGCGATCAGCGTAGACCGCACTGAACGATACCGCCCCGTTCAACCGCTGCACGACCGGTTCGATGCAGGTCTCGCCGGAACCCGTGTACGGCTGTGTGGCGGCCCTCCCGTAGTCGGGATGAGCCCACTCGATGTGCAGGGTGCCACCCTCTTCGACGTGCAGCCGTACGAGCTGGCCTCCCTCCTCGGTGTGCACGTACAGACTGCCGCCGGGAACACTGGCCTGGAGGCAAGATGGGGTCTCCGCCAGCATCCGCACCAGCTCGGCGGCAATGGTTGGCAACATCGGAGCGGACGTGGGTTGGATGTGCCGCACGACAATTGCTCCGGAGGTGGGATCGAACTCCAGCCACTCCCCGGGAAGCGCCTCCAGCCGGCGCTGGACTTCGTCCGGAAGCCCGCCGAGCTCCACTCGACCGCGGCATCCTGGATCGTATAACATGAATTCCCTCCGTTGGTGATTTCCCACCTTATGACATTCATATCTCGGCGTTCCGCGACTAAGGGATCGTGATGCGTGTATGAAGCGGGCTTCATGAACTCGCGTCACGGCGGGCTGCCGGCCGGGATCAGCCGGTGGCACACGCCGGGAGCCACTTACGGCCGGATCGGTGACCCATAACTTCTTCCCATCCCCTACGCCAAGGAGATCGATATGCGCTCACTCGCCCTCGCCACCCTCGCCATCTGCCTTGCGACCACCGTGCCCGCGTACGGCCAAGCCGATGCCGAGCACGTCTTCCTCGTGTCATGGTACAAGGCGCATCCCGGTCAGGAAGCCGCCTACAATCGTGTGCTGACGGAGAAGGCGCGTCCCGTTCTCGATGAAGCGGTCAGACGCGGAGCCATCGTCTCCTATCTGTTCCTGCAACAGTCGATGGGGGCAGGTGAGAACACGCACATGGTCATCTACGAGTTCCCCAGCTGGGCAGCGGTCGGCACCCTGGACCAGAATGAGGCGGAGATAGCTCGGGAGCTGTTTGGTCAGAGCTTTGCGGAATGGTCTGGCGAATTCAGACCGTTGCGCGAGTTTCTCCGGTCCGAGATCTATACCTCGCCCTAGGCGCAGGACGTCCTCGATGAGTTCTGGCAGGCGCACGCTACATCCCTTCGCCGACGGGACCGTCGCCGGCCGCCTCCGGCTCAGACGCCGGCTCAGACGCTGAGGAGGAGAGGGGCCCGGACCTGTTACCGCGCCGCGTACTCGACCTGCGCGAGACCGAGGCTGGCGAGAATCCGGATATAGACCCATCCGACGTCGAGCTCGAACCACCGACGTCGGAACCGTGCTGACCGCGGGTCGGCGTGGTGATTGTTGTGGAGTTCTTCGCCGGCCAGCACCACCCCCAGGGGAACGATGTTTCGACTGGCGTCTTTGATCTCGAAGTTTCGATATCCCCACGCGTGACCGATGCCGTTCACCACGCCGCCCAGAAACGGCATCCAGAGAACTTGAGCGGTCCAAACCCCGAAGCCCCATGCCCACCCGAAGAGATAGATGTCGATTCCCAGAAGGATGATGATGCCGATGGAGCTTACCTTGGTGAAGACGTACCGCTCGATCCAATCGTCAGGGGTACCCTTGCCGTACTTCTCGAGGAGTTCCGGGTTGCGGATGGCTCGGCGGTAATGGACCCATCCCGCGAACAGGATCGACGTCAGACCCTCGAGGACCGGACTGTGCGGATCGCCCTCACGATCCACGTAGGCGTGGTGTCTCCGGTGACAGGCGACCCACTCCTTGGTGACGATGCCGGTGGAGAGCCAGAGCCAAGCTCGCATCGGATACGAAGCGAGGGCGTGCAGGGTCACACCACGGTGGGTCATGCACCGGTGGAGGAACACGGTCGTCGCAATGTTCGTCAAATGCCCTGAGACGACGAAGAATATGACCGGAGCCCACCAGGCGACATTCAAGAAACCGATTTCTGGCACGTGCAGCCTCTCCTATTGAATCGTGCGGTGTTGTGATCTCTCACTGCGGAATGCCGAGATAAGTCGCGGACACGCCTCCACTCCTCCGGCGACGCCAGCTCGGAGGGCTACACCTCAATCATGCTGCTTGAAGAACTCGGGCCACTTGTCAGGCAAACGACAGTGGCTTGCGCAAGTGAAAACCCGTGGCATCCTGGTAGGCCTTGGCCACCGCAAGGGCTTCGGCTTCACCGAAGAGCTTTCCTACGAATGAAATGCTGACGGGCGTCCCGTCCTCTCGAAATCCATTCGGTACGACAACGACGGGATGGCCGGTCAGGTTGGTGAGTCCCACCACACCGCCCCCGAACGAGGGCGTCA
This sequence comes from Gemmatimonadota bacterium, assembly GCA_039590195.1. GTDB lineage: Bacteria > Gemmatimonadota > Gemmatimonadetes > Gemmatimonadales > GWC2-71-9 > JBDHDY01. Next base: position 26,625 of record JBDHFY010000005.1, read on the forward strand.
CAAAAGCGTCGAGGCCTTCCAGCCTGGCCTCCAGATTGCCAATGGCCATCGTGCGGAGGCGATTGGCCTGAATGTATTCCACGGCGGGAATGAAACGTGAGCGTCTGAAGGTGGTCGGCCAAGCATTGGCGGTTTGCCGAACGAGCTCGTCGTCACGGCCGCTCCTGGTAAGCTCATCGAACGCGGCTGCCGCCTCCGCGCTGAGGATGAAATTCATGGCCCCGACGGGGAATTCATCCGGAAGCTCGAACGGTATCAGATCGATGCCAAGGCTGGGGAGCACATCGAGCACGCGGCTGTCGATCTCTCGAGCCTCCCGCTGATCCTCGGGGCGCTCTTCCTCGAAAGCACTTTTCAGATAACCGATGCGAAGCTCCGAAACGCTCGCGTCGGGATTCCAGTTGAACGGCACGTCCCGGGCGGTAGGATCCTTCCCGTCGGCTCCATGAATGGCGTGGAGCACGAGAGCGCAATCTTCCACACTGCGGCACATGGGACCGAGTTTGTCCATCGTCCAGGACAGCGCCATCGCGCCGTACCGGCTGACGCGGCCGAACGTGGGGCGCAAGCCGCTGGCGCCACAGCGCGCAGACGGCGACACGATGGAGCCACGCGTCTCGCTGCCGATACTGAAGCCGACGAGGCCGGCCACGGTGGCCGCAGCCGGCCCCGCGGACGAGCCGCTCGATCCCTGTTCGAGATTCCACGGATTCCGTGTTCGACCGCCGTACCAGCGGTCGCCCTGCGCCAGTGCGCCCAGGGTGAGTTTGGCAACAAGGACCGCCCCGGCCTCCTCGAGCCGCTCGACGACGGTGGCGTCCTCATCGATCACCTGGTCCTCGAACGGCTTGGCGCCCCACGTCGTCGGGCTCCCCTTGGTCGCGAGCAGATCTTTGGCTCCCCAGGGAATACCGTGGAGCGGGCCGCGGTAGTGTCCCCGTGCGATCTCCGCATCGGCCCGCCTCGCCTGCCGCATGGCCAGCTCTTCGGTGAGCGTGACCACGCACTCGAGAGTAGCACCGTGCCGCTCGAGCCTGCCGAGGTACATCTCCGTCAGCTCGACTGACGAAAGCTGCCGGGTGCGAATCAGTTCGGTGAGTTCGGTCACCGGCGCAAAGGCGAGATCCTCGAGGTCCGTCGGGCGTGTAACGGACCGAGGCCGGGAGTAGCGGAATCCCTTTTGCTCGGTCGGAATCTGGCGGCCTGGCAGCACCGGATCGAACGAGAAGGCCGGTGGGACGCTGTTGGGGATGCTCACCGAGCGAAGCTGTTTGTAGGACTCCAGGTTGCGCTCGAGGCCCCGCATCATCATGTCGCGCTCTTCGTCCGTGAACTCCAGGCCGGCAAGGGATTCGGCGTCCGCCACCATCTCCTTGGTCAGCGTGCCCTGCTCTTGAAGCTTGGCCCACAGGGCCCCGGGCAGTACGGTGCCCCCTAGTCCGATCGCCGCGAAGTACCCCATGAAGCTCCGACGGTCTATCGTGACACCGCTTGGAGTCGACGCTGAATCTGACATGGCAGCCTCGTGTGAGTCGGGAGTGAACCGTTCGAGCGTTGCTCGCGACCGGCGAACAAGATACCGCGCAAGACGTCGGTGCGCAGGGCTTGTAGGCTTCCGGAGTGGGAAGGGCTGACCGCCCGACCGCCGTGGGGGTGTTGGGGGGGCGCGGAAGCCTAGAACCGTCCTCCCAGCCGTAGGAAGAAGTTGACGTCCTGATCGTTTCCGTTCAGCGGATAGGCGGCGAAGACGCCGAAGTCGCCGAAGAGGATCCCGATGCCGGCGTCGTACGCCGCATCCTCGTCGTTTCTCACCAACGGGCCGGAACTCTCCAAGGCCCATGCGCGGCCGGCGTCGAAGAACACCGCCCACCGCGGGGCCAGCTCGAAGCGACCGACGGGTCCCGCATTGATGATGCGCCCCTGCTCGCCTATCTGGAAGCCGAAATACCCCTGAAGCTCGGCCTGCAACAGGGCAAAGCGATCACAACCGTAGTTGGGAAAGAACACGGCATCCAGGTTGTCGTCGGACCGCTGCAACGGGAACGCGGGGCGCGCACCGCAGTCCAATTCAAAGAGATCGAACCCAGGCAGCGTGCCGATGCCGCCGAGGGCATGCTGGAATTGTGGGGCAAGAGGGTCGTTCGTGATCACTCCCCCGATCACGCCGCGGATTCTGAAGTTTGCATTCCCAAGACCTATGTATTTCCGAACATCCAACCTACCAGTGGTGAAGACCCGCTCAGGGTTGGGCAGGCCGTTCGTCACACCGTTTGGTGGACTGGGCTCCACCGCGGGAAATTCCAGGGTGCCGCCCAGCCCCTGGATGATCAGGCTGGTCACGTACCAGCCCGTGGACGGGTCCGCGCCGCTCCGGGTTCGACTGTCGTAGGCGGCCAGCGCCGCCGCGGAAGCCAACCCGCCCACGCCCACTAACGGTTGCTCTCTCCACGGTCCGTTATTGTCGATGATCGAGGTCGCGCCTCCAGGTGGAACAGCGTCGAATTCGTCCCAGCCGGCGGCGATGGCGGCCTGAAAGTGGCTTTCGCGCGGGGTATATCTGGCGTAAGCGCTCGCGCCCTTGCGCTCCAAATAGTCTCGGAAGTCATCGTGGAAAATGAAGGTGCCGAGCCCGTTCTCGATGTTCGACACGCCGCTGGTCTCAATCCATTGAATCTCCGATGAGCCCTCCGCCCCAATACGAAACGCCCGTTGGCCGCCAAAGAACTTTTCGATCTTGGCGGTGAAGCCAATGCGATCCAGCCGCTCAGAGTTGGCCGCTTCAGTCCGAACGATCAGGAATGCCTCCGCGCGAACGTGGTCGTCTCCGGGCGATTCGCCCACCGCGCCGAACTTGATCGGCAGTCCCTCGACGCGGCTGTACGTGGGTCCCAGCGCGAATGCGAATCGGGCGAAGCCTTCCTCGCGGCGTTGCCGGTCCTGGTCCTGACGGAGATCGGTTGGGACGGTGCCGGTCGGGTTCCGAAGGCCGGGGGTCCCTGCATTGCCAACCGGCGTCTCCTGCGCCATGCCGGCTGCGGTCGATAGGAAGAGAATGGCGGCGGCTGCCATGGATTTCATGGTTTGTGACTCCGAGTATTCGTGCGTTGAGCCCCTAACGGATACCGGCCCACCGGCCAGGTGTTCCGAGGCGGGGGCGGGGGCGGGGGCGGGGGCGCCACCTGCCCGACCTACCGTCCGCCTCCCACCTCATCGATGGCACTTCCGGTACTCTCCCACGCGTACGCTCCTCCCAACCCCGCCGTTGACAGGGGATTCGGTCCGCTGGCATGCCAATCCCGCCCGCCGTCACACCTCTTACCGGCCACATTCGACGGGCGTACATTGCGACCTTCCCCTTTCACTCCTTTGCTAAACATGTTCTATGACCGGTTGTTCCTCGCAGCGCTTGTTCTCTCGGTGACTTCACCCCTGGCCGCTCAGATCCAGCCGCCCACGCGGTCGCCAGTATACGCTCCAAACGGCGTCATTGCCACGAGCCAGTCGCTGGCGACTGGGGCCGGGCTCGCAGTGCTCGAGCGCGGGGGCAACGCCGTGGATGCCGCCGTGACGGCGGCTGCCGTGCTGAATGTCGTGGAGCCTCACATGACGGGTATGGGTGGCGACCTCTTTGCGCTGGTGTGGCTCGCGGGGGAGAAACGGTTGGTGGGCATCAACGCCAGTGGCCGATCCGGAGCGTTGATGACTCGAGATGCGCTCATTCGGCGCGGCCACGATCGTGTCCCGTACCGAGGAGCGAAGGCGATCACAGTGCCGGGAGCACTGGCGGGCTGGGAGGCCCTGCTCGAGCGGCATGGTACTCTCAGTCTCGCGGAGGCGTTGCGGCCGGCCATCGACATCGCACGAGAGGGTTTCCCCGTTTCGCCGATCATCGCCGGCCAGTGGGCGGCCGAATTGGATGTGCTCCGGCAAGACCCCGGGGCGTCCGCCACGTTTCTCGTAGGTGGCGAGCGTGCCCCCGAAGCCGGTGAGTGGTTCCGCAACCCGGACCTCGCCAACTCACTGCAGCTCGTTGCGGATCGTGGGCCCGGCGTGCTGTACGGCGGTGAGTTGGGCGAAAGCATCGTCGGTCGCGTGCAGGAGCTCGGCGGTTTCCTCACCATCGAAGATCTGCGGGCGCACCGCGTGGATTGGGTGCAACCCATCTCAGCCGACTTTCGCGGTTTGCGCCTGTGGGAACTTCCGCCCAACGGTCAGGGCATTGCGGCCCTCGAGATGCTGCGCATCCTCGAGCCCTTCGATCTGACCGTGATGGGACACAACACGCCGGCATACCTGCACCACCTCATCGAGGCCAAGAAGCTCGCTTTTGCCGATTTGGAACGGTTCGTCGGGGACCCGGCGTATACGGACGTTCCCGTCGATCGGCTGCTGAGCGACGAGTTCATCGCGGATCGGCGTTCGCTGCTCGACCCCACGCGGGCCGCTGACGTGGTAGCGCCGGGTGAGGCGTTCACATCCAGCGAGACGATCTACCTGACGGCGGCGGACGCCCAGGGCAACATGGTTTCCTTTATTAATAGCATCTATGAGGCCTTCGGCTCGGGCATTGTAGTCCCCGGAACGGGCTTTGCGCTCCAGAACCGTGGAGCGGGATTCACGCTCGAACTCGACCACCCGAATACGGTGGTGCCGGGCAAACGACCGTTCCATACGATCATTCCAGCATTTGTCACGCGGATCACGGGGACCGGTGAGGAACCGTGGATGAGCTTTGGGGTGATGGGAGGATCGATGCAGCCCCAGGGACATGTGCAGGTCCTGCTCAACATGCTTTTGTTCGACATGGACGTTCAACGGGCTATCGACGCGCCGAGGTTCCGGCATCTGGACGGTCGGACGGTGGCGCTGGAGGAGGAGTTCGACGAAGGGGTACTCACTGGCCTCAGGGCTCTTGGCCACGAGGTCGTCACGCGGGGTCCGGGATCCTTTGGAGGCGCGCAGGCCGTGATCCGTCTCGAACGGGGGTGGGTGGCAGGATCGGATCCGCGCAAGGATGGCATGGCCGCGGGCCGTTGACCGAGCTAGGCGGTACGAGAGCGGTCGACGCCAACGTCAAGGCTTGTTACAGATATTCCTCCATTTCATCGGTGGGAACACTTCCCGGCGAGGGCGCGTTTACCTGGAGACGGCGGAAACCTCGCCGGCACCCACACGGAAGTCTGGTACGTTGGACACCATGCTGCCAGGCATGGGGCCTTGCTCAAGGGGACGAGGCGGGACCACGCTAGCCCGGGTTCGACGTACCGGACTTCTTTTTCCCTGCTAGTCCTCCGCTTCGTTGTTCCGTTCGATCAGGCCAGACCCTGTCGTGGAAATCCGTGTTATCCTTCTCTTGATCAGTGCTCCCGTTGCGGGAGTGAGCCTCAGGGCTGTTGCCGAAGTCGGCGGTCACCGTCGCTGCGCGTAGGCGCGAGTCCCCCAACAGATGGTATCGCGGCCCATCGCCCGCTCTCGAACATCCTCGAGTGGAGGTGGGAGTCTCGTGCGAATATCGTTGTTCGATGAGGTACCCGATGCTCCCATGCCAAAGGGACCGATTCTCTCTGCCGTCCGATGGCCACTACCTGAACTGCGCCTACATGTCGCCCCTCTCCAAGCGGGTCGAGCGAGCGGGGATAGAGGGTATTCGCCGCAAGGCCGTGCCGGCGGGGATCACACCCGAAGATTTCTTCAGCGGATGCGCTCGCGTCCGACGACTGTTCGCAGAACTCGTGAACGTTCCGGATCCGCAACGCATCGCCATCATACCGGCGGCGTCCTACGGGCTGGCCGTGGTCGCTCGCAACACGGTCTTGAGCAAGGGCCAAAACGTAGTCACGGCGCATCATCAGTTTCCATCGAACATGTATGTGTGGCGAAGGTTGTGCCGGGACGCCGGTGCAGAACTGAGGGTGGTGGAACCGACGACGGCCGGGGCAGGGCGGGAGGCTTCATGGAACGAAGCCGTGATGGAGGCCGTCGACGCGGACACCGCGGTCGTTGCTCTCGGTCACGTGCATTGGACGGACGGCACCTTGTTTGATCTCGAGCGAATCGGAGAGCGCGCTCGCGAAGTGGGTGCTGCGCTCATCGTGGACGGCACCCAATCGGTTGGCGCAATGGATTTCGACGTGCAACGAATCCAACCCGATGCCCTTATTTGCGCCGCATACAAATGGCTCACCGGCCCGTATGCGGTGGGCGCGGCTTACTTCGGGCCACGCTATGATGCCGGCCTCCCCTTGGAGGAAACGTGGATCGCGCGAGAGGGCAGCGAGAACTTTGCGGGGCTGGTCGATTACCAGGATCGGTATCGTTCCGGTGCCGCCCGATTCGACGTGGGCGAAGCCAGCAACTTCATACTCGTTCCGATGTTCATCGCCGCCCTGGAGCAGGTTCTGGAGTGGCAGGTTCCGCGGATTGAGGCGTACTGCCGCCACCTCACGACCGGGTTGATCGAGGAAGCGCAAGGTCGAGGGTATGGAGCCACCGAAGAGAACTGGCGTGGTGGCCATTTGTTTGGTCTTCGCCTGCCCGAGGACGTCGATCTGGCGACGCTGCAGGCTCGCCTGCGGGATCGCCAGATTTACGTCTCCGTGAGGGGTAGTGTGGTGCGCGTCGCACCTCACCTCTACAACGATGCAGCGGACATTGAGGCTCTTCGGGAGGCACTGTGGGTGTGAGTAGTCGGACGTAACCTTCGAAGGTAGGCGGGGCCGGGAGCGGCGCTCAACATGCCCACGGCCGGCGGTCGGCTTTTGCGTTGAGTCCTCGTGTCGGCACACTGCCGGTCGGAAAAACACTGGTCTGCCCGCGGGGTCGGCCTCGTCCGGAACGTCTGGCCCGGTTATTGTTCCTCCATAAGGCCTGAAAGTGCCAAGCGTGACCGGAGTTACTCGCCGAAACTCGTGGCGGTCGGGTTTCGTAAAGCGAGGAAGGAGGTGCTAAGTGCTCGAGTTTCTCGCTGTTGGGGCGGTGGCCGGGGCCGCTTCGCTGTTCGGATACGTCAAATCTCGGCGCTTCGTCAGAGAGCGTTTGAGGTTCGTGGAGGTCGCGCAGAGCCCGGCGGCGCCGGTGGTCGCGGCCGTGGCGGCCGCTGCGGTGGCCGCTCCCGTCGTATGGTTGCTGCCCTTCATCGGTGCGGGTACGGCGGTGGTGTTTGGTGTGGGTGTCGGCGCGGGGGTGGCTGCTGGCACGAGAGATAGCAGGAGATTACCCGGCGAATAGAATCAGGCGACTCCTGTCCAGAGCATTCGTGAACCGGCTGTGAGGTACTGACCCACCACGGGCATCCGGGAGGTGCACGATCCGGATACCCTTTTTCTGTCCACCCGCCTCATCGTTCGTGATATCGCAGGCTTTGGACGTGAGGGTCAGCCCGCCACCTCCCAGGTCTTTCCCGTTCGGATCAACGCGTTGAGATCTCCGTGGGGTTGAGCCGTCTCGGCGACGGTGATCTGCTCGCGGACGTTGTCCTCGTACGTCGGCGCCGGATTGCAGTAGATGACGCCGAGCGCCTGTGGAAACGCGGGCGGGCAGAGGCCCACGAGCACGGAGGCGAGCGCCCGGTTGGTCTCGTCGTGCACCAGGAGGTCGTCTTCGGTCACACCGTCTTCCCCGATGGTGACGACTTCGAGTTCGAGCGCCCCCGGTTTGAGACGCAGGCCGCGGTTTCGCTCGCTTCCAAAGGTGAGACGCTGTCCGTGCTCGACGTGGATCTGCGTTTCGGCGGCGACCGTCCTCTCGGTGAACTCCGAGAACACGCCGTCGTTGAACACCAGGCAGTTCTGAAAGATCTCCACGAACGATGTCCCACGATGCCCATGTGCGCGTGTGAGCACGTCGACGAGATGCTTCTGCATGGTGTCGACGGAGCGCGCGAGGAACCGCGCGCCGGCGCCGAGTGCGAGCGACCCGGGAGACATCGGGGTCTCGAACGAGCCGTGCGGCGTGGACGGTGAAACCGTGCCCCGCCGCGACGTGGGAGAGTACTGTCCTTTGGTCAGGCCGTAGATCTCATTGTTGAACAGAAGGATCTGCAGGTCCACATTGCGCCGGAGGGCGTGGATCGTGTGGTTGCCGCCAATGCTCAAGCCGTCACCGTCCCCAGTGACGATCCACACGTCCAGGTCGGGGTTCGCGACTTTGACTCCCGTGGCGATAGCCGGAGCCCGCCCGTGAATCGTGTGGAACCCGTATGTGGACAGGTAATACGGGAATCGAGATGAACAACCGATGCCCGATACGAACACCGTACTCTCGCGGGGCACGCCGAGGTCCGCCAGGGTGCGCTGCACCGCCTTGAGGATCGCGTAATCCCCGCACCCCGGACACCACCGGATTTCCTGATCGGACGCGAAGTCCTTGGCAGTCAGCTTGTCTGGTACCGTCGCCGAACTCATATCACTGCTCCATTCTGGACCGGATGGCGTCCAGGATCTCGCGAACGTGGAATGGTTTGCCCGTCACTTGCTGAATTCCCTCGGCTGGAACGAGATAGGTGCTCCGCAACAGCGCGAGCAGCTGTCCTTTGTTCATCTCCGCCACGAGGATTTTGTCGAAGCCCGCGAGCAGTTCCCCGAGATTTCGGGGGAGCGGCCAGATGTGGCGGATGTGAATATGAGAGACGTCGAGTCCGTCCGAACGGGCCTGCATAACGGCCTCGCTGATGGCGCCGAATGACGAGCCCCACCCGACCACTGCCACCGCCCCTCTCTCGGGCCCGACCTGGACTGTCTGAAGGGGCACGTCGTCGGCGATGCGACCGATCTTCTCCATCCGCACGTCGGTCATGCGTTGATGGTTGTCGGGATCGTACGACACATTGCCCGAGTCGTAGTCCTTTTCGAGACCGCCGATCCGGTGTTCCAGCCCCGGTGTGCCGGGAACGGCCCAGGCCCGGGCTAGCGTCTCCGGGTCCCGCACGAACGGGTGAAAGCCGGCCGGATCGGTGCGGAACTGGGCGCGGAACGTCGGCAGCGCACCCAAATCCGGGAGCAGCCATGGCTCGGTCGCGTTTGCCAGATAGCCGTCCGTCAACAAAATGACGGGCGTCATGTAGCGGCTTGCCAGGCGAACGGCCTCGAACGCCACCTCAAAGCAATCCGCCGGGGTGGCCGCGGCGACCACCGGCAATGGCGCATCAGAGTTGCGGCCGTACACCGCCTGAAAGAGATCTCCCTGGTCGGTTTTGGTTGGCATGCCGGTTGATGGGCCCGCCCGTTGCGAGTTGATGAGCACCAGCGGCAGCTCGGTGTTGATGGCCAGTCCCAGTGCTTCAGTCTTGAGGGCGACACCGGGTCCCGAACTCGATGTAACGCCCAACGAGCCCGCAAAAGACGCACCGATGGCGAAGCATGCCGCGGCAATCTCGTCCTCGGCCTGGAACGTGGTGACACCGTATGACTTGAGTTTCGCCAACATGTGGAGCAGCGAGCTGGCCGGGGTGATCGGGTACGAGCCGAACACCAGCTTGAGATTCGCGGCTCGCGTCCCAGCGAGTAGCCCGTATACCAACGCCTCGGTGCCGGTGACGGCCCGGTACACTCCCGGCCTGGCTTCGGCCTTCGGCACGGCATACACCGGGATCTCGCTCGAGAGCTCGACCGCCTCGCCAAACACGTGTCCGGCGTTCAGCGCCGCAATGTTGGACTTCGCGAGTTCCTCGCGATGGGAGAATTTCTCCGTCAGCCACTCGACGGCCGGTTCCCGATTGCGCCCATACATCCAAAGCATCAGGCCGAGTGTCCAGAAGTTCTTGCAGCGGAGCGCTTCTTTCTGAGACAATCCGAACGGCTTCACCGCCTCGAGCGTCATCTTCGAGATGTCGATCGGGATCACGCGATACCCCGATAGCGCCCCATTCTCCAATGGGTTCGTGTCGTACCCCGCCTTCGAGAGGTTGCGCGCGGTGAAGGCCCCCTGGTCGAGGACCACCATGCCCCCCTTCTTGAGGTCTGGCAGGTTCACCTTCAGCGCTGCAGGGTTCAGGGCGACGAGTGTGTCGGGCTGGTCGCCGGAGTTCGCGATGTCCTGCGAGCCAAACCGGATCTGAAAGGCCGACACACCGAACGTCGTCCCGGCCGGTGCCCGGATCTCGGCCGGAAAGTCGGGGAACGTGGCGAAGTCGTTGCCAAAGACCGCGGTCGCCGTCGTGAACTGGGTTCCAGTGACCTGAATGCCGTCACCCGAATCCCCCGCAAAGCGAATCACGACGGATTCGACGGTCTCCCGGCCGCGCTGCTCGGCGGCGGGTCGCGTGGTCATTGAGGTATCCATCCTGGATGAGGTCCTTCTCGGTCGGACATCGAGAGCGTGACGGGCTCCGACGCTGGCTCCCGCGGCTGTGGATTGGTGGCGGCTCGTTGAAGAATGGTACGAAATCTCTTCAATTTCATATCAACTTCTAACAGACCGGGCTCGGGCGCAAGCACCCCACCCCGCCCCCCCACCGGGCGGACCGGCGGACCGTTCCTCCCCACCCCGCGTCCCGCCCCGGGCGGACCGGCGGACCGTCCCTCCCAACCCCGCGTCCCGCCCCAGGCGGACCGGCGGACCCCCGCAGCCCCACCCCACCACCCGGGCGGACAGGCGGACCGTTCCCCCGCCCCACCCCCCCACCCGGGCGGACAGGCGGACCGTTCTTCCCCACCCCGCATCCCCCGCCGGGCGGACAGGCGGATCGTTCTTCTCCACACCCCGCGTCCCGCCCGGGGCGGGCCGGCGGACCGTTCCCGCCCACCCCACCGCCGAGACGAAGGAAACAACACAGGGCTGGCAAGCTTGTGACAACCGTACCGTCACCAACTAGATTACCCGCCCCCGCACGGTCTTGAACGGGCGGCACTGGCCCCTCGTCCAATGGCAGGACTCCGGCCTTTGGAGCCGGCAATGGTGGTTCGAATCCACCGGGGCCAACTTCCTCCCCGCAACGACCCGGCAGACAGGCGGTACGTACTTCTTTGCACTGGGCCGACGCCAAAGAAAACCGTCCGCCAGACCGCCGGTCCGCCGGTCCGCCTGGGGTGGAAGGGTGTGGGGAAGAACGGTCCGCCGGCCCGCCCGGGGTGTGGGGCGGGGGGTGGATTCAGCTAGCCGGCTCCGTCGAACGATTCAGAGACTCCGGCTCCGGGGCAGGCCTCGATCGTGTTCTCGTAGAGATCAGTCGCAGGTTCGAGGTTCCGATGATCATGGCCGCCTCGTCTCGTTCTCGGTCGGATTTGTACACGGCGATGATGGCTGAGCCTGATCCCGAAAGCCGCACGAGCAGAGGCCGGGTTTGGGCCATCCGCTCAAAGAGGTCTTTGAGTCGTGGTTCCTTGCCGAACACAACCGACTCGAAGTCGTTGCCTCCCAACCGGCCGATCCCTCCCCATTGCCGAAAGGCATCCTGATCCAACACGATGCTCCCTCGCGCCATCGAGTTGCTTCTGCCGTCGTCCAGCAACCGATACGCCGCCGCGGTGCTGATCTCGATGGGAGGCACTGCAAGTAGGGCCGGCGCTTCGGGTGGTGGCGGGATACGGAACAGCCTTTCGCCCCGGCCCCAACCCAACGCCATGGGCGTGGCAGAGGCAAAAAAGGGGACGTCCGACCCCAAGTTGGCGGCGAACTGGAGGATTTCGGTGCGAGGAACGGCGTTGCCTGCCAAAGCGTTGACCCCTCGAAGCGTGGCGGCGGCATCGCTGGAACCGCCGCCGAGCCCGGCTCGCACGGGCACCGTTTTCTCGAGGTGAATCCGGACGCCGAATCGGTTGCCGGTGGCCTGCAGTACGGCGAGGGCCGCACGATAGGCCAGGTTCTCTTCGACGGGTCCGGTGTCTGCCCCCTCCACGGAGAGGTCCACCTTGCCGTCACGCGCTGTGCGTTCCACGGAGATCTCGTCGGCCAACTCGAGCAGCGTGAAGGCCGTCTCGAGGCCGTGATAGCCCGAGGCGTCCCGGGAAAACACCCGGAGGAATAGATTCGCCTTTGCGTGGGCGGCGATTCGGAAGGCCTCAGGCACGTGTCGATCCCGGTCGTGCGCTCACGGTGAATTGTCCCGGGCGGAGACGTCCGATGGGGTTCCAACGGTCTCTTCGTGCTGGGCTCGCTGGGCGGCCCGAAGGTCGGCAAGGTGCAGGTGGGCTCGGGAGAGCGAATAGAGGCCGAGCAAAGTGATCGGAAGGAACGTGCTGAGGTGATATCCGACGGCGTAGGACACGGCGAGACTCGCCGGCACACCGTACAGGGCGAGCGCGGCCCTCGTCACCGCCTCGAAGGGACCGAAGAAGCCGGGCGATGACGGAACGGCCACTCCAAACGCGATCAGGGCTTGAAGCAGGAAACCAGACGTCCACGGAATCTGCAGATCGAAGGCGATGTTGCAGATCCAGAACGAGGCGCCGTTGACTCCCCAGACTGCAAAGGAGAGCAATGCCACGGTCGCCAGGCGCCTCCAGCTTCGCAGTACGTGCAATCCCTCCAGCAACCCCTCGAGAACATACTCCAACTTGGCCGCCTGGTGCGCCGGGAGGATTCGCCGAATGACCCGATCCAGCAGTCCAAGGGCGACGTCGGGTCGGTGCACCACGGCCACCGCGACGGCAAAGAAAGCCGCAAAAAACGCTGCCGTACCCTTCATAATGTTGCCCAGCGTGACACCCAGCACGGTTGTTTCGGTCGGGAAGCCACCCGCCGCCGTCGTCAGGGCGAGCAGGGCAACGAGGGTCAGGCCATCCATGAGCCGCTCCACCACGATCGTCGCGGCCGCCGTGGAGAAACGGGTGCGGGTGAGTCGCGTGGCGGCGTACGCCCTGGCGAGCTCGCCTGCGCGGACCGGCAGCAGGTTGTTGGCCATGAACCCAATCGCGGTCGCGTGCCAGAGAGGGGCGAACGAGAGCGCCTCACCCTCAAGCCGGAGCAGGTAACGCCATCTGATGGTTCGTAGGGGGAAGCCGAGCGTAGCCACGAGGACGAAAGCGAGGAAGGGCACCGGGCGGGCGGCACGAAGGTGTCCCGCCACGTCGCTCAAGTCGACGTCGTGAAGTGTCCACCAGAGCAGCGTGACGGTGACGACGAGACCGACGAATCCCGGCCAGCCGAACCTGGAACGGCTATCCTGGTTGCTGTGAGCCAAGCTTGACGAGATCGAAGACCTCTTCGATGAGATCGTGGAGAGCTGGTGCGGGTCCCTCAGCCAACGCCTTTCGCACCTCGCTCTGCAAACGCATCGCCCGCTCCAACGCCGCGGGGCCGGAGAAGCAGTAGTCGGTGATGGGGGCGATCTCCTCGGCCTGAGGCGCCGACACAGACTCCTGGATGGGTGGGGCCACGGCAGCCGCCGCGGACGGCCTGCCTTCGAGTAGCTCAGCTAACGTTGGCTGCGCGGTGGGCACCGAATGCACGAGCCTGTGGTAATCCGAAAATCCGGCCGAGATGCCCGTCGCCACATCCACGAGGTTCGGCGCGGCTGGAGGAGATGTGGCCGCCGGGGCCGGCACTTTCGCCGCCGGTGATGGGACCGTCGGGGCCGGCATTTTTACCACTGGTGCGGACGGTACGGTTGGGGCCGGCACCAGCACGGCCGGGGTCGAGGGGACCGTGGGGGCGGGCGGTCGGGCTGACACCTCTTCCGCCGCAGGAGACTTCAGATCGGGGCGGGCGGCACGCATCGGAGCGGTGACCTCCAGCGGTGCTGAGACTCCCTGCTTGATCACGAGCACGAGCTCCGCTGTCACGTCGGCCAAGCGGGCCCCGAGGGCTGTCTCGTTGCCCTGCGCCGCCTCACTCAGGATGGTGCTCGCTTTTCGGAGGATCGTGGTCAGGGTGGCTGGCTGGGCGGTGGCGACGCCTCTCGAGACGACGTCGAGCGCGACGTGAGCGAACCGGCCAGCGGCAGTGGAAAGCGGGCTACCGGTGGAGGTGCTCAAGGCCCGGAGCGTCCCGGCCAGCGAGTCAGCCCGTAATACCCTCTGGGTATCCGATTCCGCGGCCTCCAGAGAGGCGGCAGCGTGGAGCAGGTGCTCGCCGTCGGAGACAAGCTCGAGACGGGCAAGCTCCGCCGGCTGGTCCCCTGACACGCCTTGGCTGACGACATGGGGTCCTGCGTCGGAGTGGTACAGCTCCTCGATGGAAACCACGCCGCGCTCGGTATCGAGCAGCCCCGCCAACAGCCGGGCGAACTCTTTGCTACCTGGAGACTCGGGATCCGCCCGTCCCGCCGAGGCGATCTCTGTAGCCGCCTGGGAAATCGCTCTGGCCGCGGCGTCGAAGACCGCCGCAGCCTCTTCCGCACCCTGCGAGCGGCCTTTGACCTCGCTGATGGCCCGTTCGATTCCCTCCAGCAGGTCTGGCATTGGGGGGAGGTCGGCTAGGTTCGCAATGCCTCTGAGCGGCTGCGTGGCTCTCACCACAGCGTCCAGGGAGTTGAGAGCCTGCGGATTCTGGGCAAGGGCCTTGGCGGCCCGGTCGAGAGCGCTCCCGACCGCCGCACCCTCGCGTGCGATGAACGCGCGCGTTCCGGCGTCCAATTCCCTGGGTTGGGTTTGCGTCGGAGCGCTTCGCGGTCCGGCCACGTTCTCCAGATCGCCGACGAGCTGCTGGACCCGGGCATCTTCGGCTGGACCCCAACTACCCGCCGCCCGAACCAGAATCTTGAGGTCGTCCACGGCCCGAATGGCGAGCTGGCGGATGCCTTCGTTCCACGGCAGCCGCGATTCCCGCACGCTCCGGGCGAGCCCCTCCAGGGCATGCGAGACCTGTGCGATCTTCTGCTGGCCCGCCATCAGCGCCGAGCCCCTCAAGGCACGAGTGAGATGGAGGAACTCGTCGGCATTGGGCGGACTCTGCGGCGACACGAGGCCGTCCAGGCGTTCGAGGTACTCGCCAGCCTCCATGGCGAAGAAGTCCACCATCCCCATACGCTGATTCATGGCACTCCGTCGGGTTGGCCGGCTAAGCTACGACCCTGCAGTAATTTAGTCAACGCGCGACTCGTCGATCAGCTGACGCATTTCCGACACGGCCGCTCCCATTCCCACATAGATGCTGCGGCTCACGATGCTGTGGCCGATGTTTAGCTCCTCCACCTCGGGGATCGCAGCGACCGACTTCACATTTCGGTAGGTGAGGCCGTGCCCGGCGTGCACCGCAAGGCCCGCCGATCGCCCGTGGCTCGCGGCGGTGCGGAGGCGTTGGAGGGCGGCATCGGAGTCGGGAAAGGTGTTGGCATACTCCCCGGTGTGCAGCTCCACGGCGTCCACGCCCAGGGCGGCCGATGCGTCGATGGCCCGGAGGTCGGGATCGATGAATAAGCTCACACGCACGCCTGCCGACTGGAGTCGCCCAACGGCCTGCGCGAGCCGCTCCTGCGATTCGCCGCCGTCGGGGTGAAGTGCCAAACCACCCTCGGTGGTGACTTCCTCCCGTCGCTCGGGAACGAACGTGGCCTGGTGTGGGGCCAGTTCCGCGGCGATCGCGACGACATCGTCGGCCACGGCGAGCTCCAAGTTGAGGACGGTGGATATGGTGTCGGCGATCCCGCGCACGTCATCATCCTGGATGTGCCGGCGATCCTCCCTCAGGTGGACCGTGATACCGTCCGCACCGGCACGCTCACAGGCATGCGCTGCCGTGACGGGGTCGGGCTCATCGGTGCGGCGTGCCTGTCGTACCGTTGCGACGTGATCGACATTGACGTAGAAGCGCATCGTTGCCTTGCCCTGCTTGAGCGTTTAGTGTTCGTCTGACTTGAACTTCACTAATGCATTCCCTGTGACGCAATCGTCTCGCCGTCAGTGGCTTCTTGTAGTGTTCTGGGCGGCAGCGTGCGGTAGCTCGGTCCCGGCGGTGGCACCGTCGGCGCCAGAGGCGGCCGTCCACGGCTTCATGAACGCCGTCGCGGCCGAGGACCTGAGGCGGATGGCGGAGCTGTGGGGCACCGGCCGGGGGCCCGCCTCGGGGACGATGGACCAGGAAGAACTCCAAATGCGGCTGAACGTCATGCAACGATATCTGGTCCACGAAAGCTACGAGGTGCTCGTGGGTCAGGACCAATCCTTCAGCAGTGACGAGAACCGGCGGTCGTACCAGGTGCGCTTGATCCGCGGCCGCTGTGTGGATGTGGTGCCGTTCACGCTGGTCCGGTTCCGACAAGGGTGGCTGGTTCTGACGGTCGATTTGGGCGAGGCCGGCAATCCTGGCCGGGTGTGTTGATCTCCCATCCGTTGCAATCAGGAACCCCGGAGTGGGGGTCCGCGTTACACTACTCAGTGAGTTCTAGCAGAATCCCGGACGTGGCTCTGGGGTGGAGGAACGCGATGCGTCGTCCGTGGGCGCCGATCCGAGGCTGGTCCTCGACGAGCCGGTAGCCCATGTCCCGGCAGCGATCGAGTGCCTCATCGAGGCTGGATACCTTGAAGCAGATATGGTGGATTCCGGGGCCCCGCTTGGCGAGGAACTTGGCGACCGGACCCTCGGGCGAAGTCGGTTCGAGCAGTTCGATGTCGATGTCGCCAAACGTCAGTGCGACGATTGCCGCCCCGTCGGCATCGTCCAGCGCTTGGGGAGTCGCGCCCAGGATATCACGATAAAAAGGAATCGCCGCTGACAGATCCTCAACGGCGACGCCAATGTGGGACACACTGCTGGTGGGCAAGGTCACGGATCCTCCGTGAGAGTGGGAGATGGACGTGGTCGGTACGATTCGTGCGGAATCGTGGACGGCCCAAGATAATGGTGAAGAGGTGAACATGTCAGTCACGAATCTGACGCAGCTCACGGACGAATCGTTCGAGCAGGAGATCGGCCAGCATGAGGGGCTTGCCCTCATCGATTTCTGGGCGACGTGGTGCGGGCCGTGCCACGTGATTGCTCCCGTGATCGAGCAGCTTGCGGCGGAGTATGAGGGTAAGCTCAAGGTTGCGAAGCTGGACGTAGATGCCAACCAAAAGACCGCGATCCGGTTCAATGTCCGCTCGATCCCGAGTGTTCTCATTTTCAAGGACGGCAAGCACGTGGATTCGGTGGTAGGCGCCGTGCCGAAAGCGTATCTTGTGGAGAAGCTCGAACAGCACTTGGAGTAAGCCCTGCGCCCGCCGGCGCAGCATCGAAGACGGCGTGGGATGGTGACGCGGGCCCGGCAGGGTTTGCGCCACCTTTTTTTCGCGGACAGGTGTTCGCCGAGCGCGCCGGCCGATCGTGCTCCGGCCCGCCTCGCACCGGCGTGAGGCCCGCCGCGCTGTCCGCATCGGTGAGACGTAACGTGTTTGAGACCCCCTCGCTGGGTGCGTCCACCCCTACTAGCCAATCGCGGCGTAGGCATGAGCAAGAAACGGCTTGACGGCACTCGGGGGCGTCGTTCCACCGGCTCGCCGGCCCGTCGAAAGGCGGAGCGGGCAGGTGGGTCGAGCCCTGGGACGCTCTACGTGATTGCCACTCCTCTGGGCAATCTCGGCGATCTCTCGGCACGGGCGACGGAGGTGCTTCGCTCAGTCGATCTGGTGGCAGCCGAGGACACTCGGCGAAGCCGTGTCCTGCTGCGACACATCGATGCGCGCCCCAAACTGTTGAGTTTTCACGCCAACTCCCCAGATTCCCGGATGCGTGCCTTGCTGGAGCAGTTGGCGGCTGGCAAAGCGGTCGCGCTGCTGTCCGATGCCGGCACCCCCACGATCAGCGATCCGGGTGCCTCGCTGGTCCGCCGTGCCAGGGCCGGGGGGGTGGACGTCATCGCGATACCGGGACCGACGGCGGTTGCCGCGGCGCTCAGCGTGTCGGGATTTCCGGCCGACCGCTTTACGTTCTTGGGTTTCTTGCCACGGCGCGGTAGCGACCGGCGGCGGCTGCTGAATACGGTTGCGGAGAGTACCTGGACGGTCGTGTTGTTCGAGTCCGCGATACGACTGCTGCAGCTACTTCGCGACCTCTCCGAGGTGTGCGGCGAGGAACGGGAAGCCGCCGTGGCGAGAGAGCTCACAAAGGTTCACGAGGAGGTGCAGTCCGGGACCCTGGCCTCACTTCGTGGCCACTACGACGAAGTGCCTCCTCGCGGGGAAGTGACCGTTCTGGTGACCGGGACCTCGCCGGCCCGCACGCCGGTGGATACGGAGGTGATTAGGGCTCGGGCGCGTGAGTTGCTCGGACTGGGAGAGAGTCGGCGCGACGTCGCCGCCCGCGTAGCTGCCGAACTCAACGTTTCGCGGAAGGACGCGTATACGGTGGTGGTGTCACTGTGAAGACGCTCACAGCCTTCGGTGCGTTGACCGTCGTCGGAGCCTTCGTACCACCGGTCATGTCATGGCCGATTCCCAGCGGGTCGGTGGCGGCGGCGCAGCTGACGATTGGGCGGCTGCACTACGACGGTGGTGGCGACTGGTACGCGAACCCGTCGAGCATTCCCAACCTCTTGGCCGAGATTCGCTCCAGGACTTCGCTGATGGTGTCCGAGCGTGAGCGGGTCGTCACGCTCGACAGCCCCGAGCTGTGGGAGACCCCTTTTCTCTACATGACCGGCCACGGCGACGTGCTCTTCTCTGACGCGGACGTGGCGACACTCGAACGCTACCTCGAGAACGGAGGGTTTCTCCTCGCCGACGACAACTACGGCATGGACGAAACATTCCGCCGCGAAATCGCCAGGGTGTTTCCGGACCGGCCGCTCGTCGAGATCCCCCTCGGTCACCCTGTATACGAGGTTGTGTATTCCTTTCCACAGGGGATCCCGAAGATCCACGAGCACGACGGATTGCCCGCCCAAGGTTTTGGGATCTTCATCGGCGAGCGGTTGGCGGTGTATTACGCCTATCAGAGCGATCTCGGCGATGGCTGGGAGGATGCCGACGTGCACGAAGACCCCCCCGAGGTCCGTGAGGCGGCGCTCAGAATGGGTGTGAATCTGTTTGTGTATTCCACGGTAGTGGCCCGATGACCGAGACCCGGCGATGGCTCGAGGCCAGGCGGTGGGAGTTCAACCGCTTTGAGCTGGGGGCGAGCCTCTGCTACACGCTCGGTGCGACGTTTGCGGTGCTTGGAGCCGGTGTCGCCCTTGGGCGCGCCGGCTGGTATCAACGGTGGCCTGCCACAGTCGTCCTGGCCTGGTTGTTGGCGGTCGCCACCGTTGTGGTGGGCATCGTGAGATATCGACGGCGGGCCCGAGAGCTCGGAGCGAGTAGGCTGGCCGAGCGAGTGGAACGTGAGAAGCACCTGCGCCGGGGATCGATCCTTGGGCTCGCCGGGGCCGTGCCGACCACCGGAAGCCCCGCGCTGGTGGCAGCGGCCGACCATCGAGCGTTCTCGTGGCTGGATTCGAACGGGAAACAAGCGCTGGCGCCCGTGAGAAAGCGGGGCACTCGCTCGGTGTCGGCAGGCCTATTGGTCGGTGCGTTCGGTGTGTTCTTCTTCGTTCTGGCGGGGCCGGCGAGCGGAAGGGGCGCGCATTTCTGGCACCCGCTTTCGGTCTTGAGCGAGGGACGCGGCCCGGTGGAACTCACCGTGGATCGGGAGGAAGTACGACGTGGGGAGTCGGTGCAAGCGTCAATCGCCGCTGTCGGCCGGCGTGCGGCGACGTTGTGGGTACGAGCCCCGGGGGAGGCCTGGCGGGCCACTGACGTGGCCCTCGACACGGCCGGTGTGGCGAGCGTCGCTATCGGTCCCCTCCACAGCGATCGCTTCCTGCGCGCCGTGAGCGGTGGCCGGTTCTCCGATACCGTCCACGTGCGAGTGGCGTTTCCCGCGTTCATCGCCGATCTCTCGCTCGTTGTGAACTATCCCGACTATCTGGAAAGACCGGATGATGTGCTCTTTCCCGGCGACAGCGTCGTGATGCCGGTGGGAACGCGGCTCACCGTCCGGGGGCGGGCAACGGTGCCCGTTTCGTCCGCGAGTTGGCGGGTGGCGGCACGGGCCACGATTCCGTTGCGTGTGGACGGGAATGACTTCGCCGGGCAGACGACGGTGAGATCTGGAGGCACGTGGGAACTGCTCGTTGCACCTGACGGCGGCCAGCCGCTGGAAGGTGACCGGCCGGCCTTACACATCACCGCCGTGCGGGACAGCCTGCCCACCGTGGCGGTGCCGGTTCCCGGCGTCGATACGGTGGCGCCGCTTTCGCTCAAACAACCTCTGGTAATCGATGTCCGCGATGATCACCGGCTCACGCGCGTGGAGGTGGTGAGCCGCCGGGTGAGTCGGAACGGACTTCCCGACGATCCGGTGACGCAGGAGCTGCTACTTCCCATGGGTGTCACGGACCGAGCGGTGCTGCAGTGGATCATGGATCTCAACGACCGGGGCTTTCTCTCGGGGGACACCGCGTACTACAAAGTCCGGGCGTACGACAACGCTCCTGAATCGCAGTTGGCCGAGACCCGCGAGTTCATCTTGCGCTTGCCGTCCACCGCCGAGCTTCGTGAAGCGGTGAGAGAGGCTGCCGAGGCTATGGTGACTGATGCGGATTCGCTCTTTGAGGCGCAGCAGGAGCTGGCCCGTGAAACGCAGGAGATGGCGGCGGAGCAGGAGCGCGCGGACCAAGGACGACAAAGTGGCGACGAGCCGGGCGACGAGCTGTCGTTCGAGTCCGCGGAGCGGGCGCGCGAGATCGGTGACGAGCAGAGCCAACTGCTCGATCGGGCGCAGCAGCTGTCGGAGGAGTTGCGGCAGCTCAGCGAGGCGGCGTGGGAGGCCGGCGTAACCGACCCGGAGCTGCAGGAACAACTCGAGAACCTCCAGGAACTTCTTCAACAGGCCGTGACCGAAGAGATGCTCGAAACGCTCGACCGCCTGCGAGAAGCTCTCGAGCAACTGGATCCGGAGAGCCTCGAAGAAGCGCTGCGGGATCTGTCAGAGGCCCAAGAGCGGTTGCGCGAGCAACTCGATCGGAGCCGCGAGCTGTTCGAGCGGGCCGCCCTCGAAGGAACCATGAGCAGCCTCGCGCAAGACGCCGAGGAGCTGGCCGCCCGGCAGGAGGAATGGAACCGTCAGGCCGAAGAAGACGTGCAGCCGGACTCCACCCTTGCGGTGGCGGAAGAGGCCCTGGCACAGGATGCGGAGCAGCTCGCGCAGGAACTGGAGCGGCTGGAGGAGGCACTCGAGCGCGCACAGACGGCAGCGGGTGAAATCGAGCAGGCCGACCAGCAGGCAGGGGAGGCCGCACGCCAAATGCAGCAGGCTGCCCAGCAGGCATCTCAGGGTGAGAGACAGCAGGCCCGACAGTCGGGGGAGGCGGCCAGCGAGAAGCTCGATCCCATGGCGGAGAGTCTTCGCCGCGAGCGCGATCGAATGCGGGAGGAGTGGCGGGAAGAGGTGATGGAGGCGATGGACCAGGCGCTCAGCGAGACGGCGGAGCTGGCCCGAAACCAGCAAGGCGTTGCACAGCGGATGCAACGCGGTGAAACCGGTGGCGAGGTTCGCGGCGATCAGGGCGCGGTGCGCGAAGGGGTGGATCGTCTCATGGAGCAACTCCAGAACGCTGCCGGGAAGAACGCGTTGGTCTCGCCCGACCTTGGGGCGGCGCTGGGGTTTTCCCGCCAGCGGATGACCGATGCGCTTTCCCAGCTCCAGCAGGGGACCCCGAACGCCCGTCAGGCAGCAGACCTTGCGGCTCAGGCGCTTGAGGGTTTGAACGCCTTGGCGTTCTCGCTGCTTCGCAGTCGCTCCGACGTCGCGGGTTCTCAATCCGGTTCCGGATTAGCCGAGGCCATGGAGCGGATGGCGGAGATGGCCCGAGAACAAGAGGGTGTGAACGGGCAGACGGGATCTCTCTTGCCTCTCATGCCCAGCGGAAGCGAGCAGCTTGTCCAGGAGCTACAAGCCCTGGCAGAACAACAACGCGCGCTCGCGGAGGAACTCGAACGGCTCTCCGCCGAAGGTATGCCCGGGCCGACCGAGGAACTGGCCGAGGAAGCGTTGGAACTTGCCCGCGAGCTCGAGGCCGGGCGCCTGGACCGGCAGACCATCGAGCGCCAGGAGCGTCTGTTCAGACGCATGCTCGACGCGGGCCGCACCCTCCGAAGCGATCAGGAGGATGAGCGGCAAGAGCGAACCAGTGAGACCGCGCAGCCCGACAACGTTCGGTTGCCGCCGGTGTTGCAGCCCGGTGCCGCCGGCGAGGGACCGCGGTTTCCGTACCCCGGCTGGGAGGAGCTCCGGCGTCTGAGTCCCGAGGAGCGAAGGATCATTCTCGATTACTTCCGGAGACTGAATGCCCGCCGGCGCCCGTAGCTTCTTGTTGTTCGTAGCACTCGCGACTCTCCCATCGACCGCCGGCGCGCAACGCGGCGAACTTCGCGAGGCATTTGATCTCGAGCGCCGTGGGCGCCATGAGGCCGCAGCGCGACTCTTCTTCGAAGCCCTCGCCGACCAGCCCGCACATCTTTCGGCGCTCCTGGGGTTGGAGCGCGTGTTGCAGCGACTCGATCGCCTGGATTCGATCGTGCCGTATGTGGAGTCGGCGATCAGTTTGCAGCCGTCCAATCGATCGATGCGGGCGTTGCAGCTGAGGGTGTGGGCCATGTTGGCGGAGCCCGAGAGTCTGACGGTCGCCGCAGGTCGGTGGATCGAGCTTGCGCCAGACAGCCCGGAACCGTACCGCGAGTGGGCGATGGCCCTTTCGCAAAGCGGCGACACGGTACGCGCTCAACACGTTCTCGCCGACGGCGCCAGCCGACTGGGCAACGCCACGCTCGCCCAGGATATGGCCGAGCTTTCAGTGAGTGCCGGTGATTGGCTGGAAGCGGTGGGTCAGTGGCGCGATGCGGCGGAGTGGAATCCGTCCCTGCTGTCGGCGGCCACCGCGAGTCTTTCTCCGGCCCCGCCCGATGTTCGTCAGCTGATCGTCGGGTTCCTGGTGGGGGAGCGTGCCACGGCTACCGGTGGGCGGCTCGCCGCGGAACTGCTGGTGGTGTGGGATCGACCGCTGGAAGGGTGGACGGTGCTTGATGGCTCGCTTCCCACCGACCGGCAAGTTGCGGTGTCCGTCTTGCGGCGTTTTGCGGATCGTGCGCGGAGCGCGAGCCCTCCAGATGGTGCGCGCGCGCAGGCGTACGCTCTCGAGCGCATCGGCGAGCTGGCTGCCGGTCCCGCGTCGGAACGGGCGTATATAGACGCGGCCCGAGCCTTTGCCGATGCCGGTGACCGCCGAGCGGCGGAACGCATGCTCCAACGGATTTCCGGGCGTTCGGAAACTGGCGAGCGCGCAGCGGCCGATGCGATGTCGTCCTTGATTGGCGTGATGGCGAAGTCCGGGAAAGTGAGAGAAGCGGAAGAGCAGTTTCACCAGTGGAAGGATCGTTTGCGTGCCGATGAGGTGGCGATATTACGCGAGGGGATCGCCGGGGCTTGGATCATGGCGGACGAACTCGAGAAGGCGGAAGCGGTCCTGGAAGACGATTCGACGGTGTCCACGTTCGCCGTGCGAGGGTGGATCGCGCTCTTTCGGGGAGATCTCATCTCCGCCGGTGAGAACTTTCGCCGCGCTGGTCCGCGGGCCGGCAGCTCCGAAGACGCAACGGAACGCATCGCCATGCTCGCGCTTCTCCAACGGATCGAGCCGGAATCGGCGCCGGAGTTGGGGCGGGCCCTTCACCTGCTGACTCGAGGCGACTCGGGTCAGGCGGTTTCGCGGCTTCACAAGGCGGCCAGTGCGCTGCCGCGCCAGGGCGGACGGCCCGATGTGCTGGTGTTGGCCGGACGGATCGCCGTAGGGCGCCGTGACGCCCGCCGGGCGGAGACCCTGCTCCTGGCGGCGTTGGAGATCGACCCGGATGGTGTGGCGGCGCCGGTCGCCAAGCTCGAGCTCGCCCGAGCGTATATTCAGTTGAAAGAGGCGGAGGCCGCCCGTAACCAGCTCGAAGACCTGATCCTCTCACACTCGGAAAGTGCCATCGTGCCCCAAGCGCGCCGGTTGCTGGAGCACGTTCGAGGAAACATTCCACGCTCATGAAGCGAAGAGAGTTCATCGAAGCGTTGAGCGGCGTGATTGTGGGAACTGCCGCTCTCGGCCCGAACGGCGGGCGACCACTGGGAAGCTCAGCCGCCGGGTGGCTTCTCGTCCCGATGGACGACGCACAGACGAACCACCTGAAGGCGTACGGCGTGACGTTCCGAACGCTCAAGCGAGGAGGGCGGGCGGAGTGGTTGCTGAACTATCGTGGTGGGAGCTTTCTGTTTCCCACGGATGCCGAATCCCGACGTGACGCGATGTTGGCGGGCGTCTCCTCGATCGTACTCGACGACGCGCAGGTGGTTGAGATCAGGGGCGCTATCGAGGGCGGCAACATGGACGCGATCCCGCTCGAGAAAGCTCCGGAAGTGGCCGTGTACGTTCCACCCAGCGCCGCTCCTTGGGACGACGCCGTGCGGATGGCGCTCGAGTACGCCGGCATCGAATATGATCGTGTGTGGGATGCGGAAGTGATGGACGGCAAGCTAGAGGATTACGAGTGGCTCCATCTACACCACGAAGACTTCACCGGCCAGTTCTCGAAGTTCTACCTGTCTTACAGCGGCTCGCTGTGGCTGGCCGAGATGGTGCAGCGCAATCAGCAGATGGCCCGCACCCTCGGGTTCGAACACGTTGCGGCGCTGAAGCAGAACGTCGGACGACAAATCCGGGAGTTTGTGGACCATGGCGGGTTCCTGTTCGGCATGTGCACCGCCACCGAGACGCTGGAGATCGCGCTCGCGGCGGAAGGGGTGGATGTGTCGGCGCAGTACAGCGACGGCACGCCGATGGACCCGGATGCGTCCCGCAAGCTCCAGTGGGACCGAACCTTCGCGTTCACCGACGTGCGGCTCGAGCATTCGCCGGCCACAGCGAGCTTCAGTGACATCGACGGACACCAGGTCAACAATCCGCCAAGGCGACAACCGCTCGGGTCTGCCACCCTGTTCAACTTCAGCGCCAAGATCGATCCGGTTCCCACGATGCTGGTGCAGAACCACACGTCGGTAATTCGAGATTTCTACGGGCTGACCACGTCGTTTCGCAAAGATCGGCTCAAGCCCGGGGTGACGGTGCTGGCCGACGAGGAAGGCGCACCGTGGGCGAAATACATCCACGGTGAGTTCGGCGAGGGCACCTGGACGTTTCTCGGCGGTCACGATCCGGAAGATCCGCAGCATCGGATCGGTGATCCTCCGACCGACCTCTCGTTGTTCCCGAATTCTCCGGGATATCGGCTGATTCTCAACAACGTCCTCTTTCCGGCCGCAAAGAAGCGCGAGCTCAAGACGTGAGCCGGCTACCCCCTGACGTCGCCGACCGGTTGAGGCAGGAGATCGAGGCTGCCGGCGGCCGGGAGGTATCGTTCGTTGGCGAAGTCGACGGGGATGGCAACATCACCGCCGCGCGTGCGGTGGCGCGCGGGACGGTCGGCGCCGTGTTGGCGTTGCCGGGTGTCGCAGACCGCGGTGAAATGCTGATCCACAACCATCCGAGCGGAGATCTCGAACCCTCCCAGGCCGACCTCACCGTGGCTGCCCGCCTGCATGATGCCGGAATCGGATTCGGCATCATCGACAACGAGGCGGTGGCCCTCTACGTGGTCGTCGAGGTCCCCCAGGCACCCACGTATCAGACCATCGACGCTCCGGGCGTGGCGGATCATCTCGGGCCCGGTGGGGCGGTGGCCAACGCGCTGGGCCAGTTTGAGGACCGCCCGAGCCAGCGCGACATGGCCGCGTATGTCGCGGACACGTACAACGACGGCGGCATCTCCCTCCTCGAAGCTGGAACGGGTGTGGGCAAGTCCTTTGCGTATCTCGTTCCGGCCCTGGAGTGGGCCCGTGCGAACCCCGGCGACCGGACGGTCGTTTCCACCAACACCATCAATCTCCAGGAGCAGCTCGTCGGGAAAGACCTCCCGGTTCTCGCTACCGCCTTCGCCGACTGGGAGCGGCCGCCGACCTTTGCGTTGCTCAAGGGCTGGCGCAACTACCTGTGCCTCGCGCGCCTCGAGCTCGCGCGCATGGGGCAAGGATCTCTGATCGAACTAGAGCGGGCCGGTGAGGTCGACGAGTTGGCAGCGTGGGCGGAGCGAACCGTCGACGGCTCCCTAGGCGATCTGCCCCACGAACCGTCACGCGAAGTGTGGGACGAGGTGAGTGCCGAAGCGGATCTCTGCACGCGGCTGCAGTGCCCCCACTTCGACCGCTGTTTTGTCTTCACCGCACGCCGCCGCGCCGCCGACGCCGATGTGGTGGTGGTCAACCACCACCTGCTGGCATCCGATGTTGCGGTCCGTCGCAATAGCGACAATTGGCAGGATGCAGCGGTGCTACCGCCTTACCGGCGCTTGGTGCTGGACGAGGCTCATCATCTGGAGGATACCGCCGCACACCACCTGGGCGCTCAGGTTTCGTGGCACGGTCTGGTGCGCCTGCTCGGCCGCCTCGAGCGCAACGGCAAGGGGCTGATTCCCGCGTTGATCGCGCACCTCCTGGGACCCAGGCACGACGATCTGTGGAGCGAATCGTCGCTCGAACTCGTGCGGAACGATCTGCTGCCGGCTGTCAACGATGCACGCACACAGGCGGTGCGGGTGTTCGAGTACCTGGCGGACCTGCTCGGTGGGACCAAGGGGTCGGTGCTCAGGCTCGACGATGAATTCGCCGAGCACGCCGTCTGGCAACAGGGACTCGATCCGGCGCTGGACAACCTGGTCGGTGTGCTGCAACGCCTGAAGGGTGGAGTGGAAACCGTGGCGGATCGATTGGAGCTCGACGAGGACCCGGATCAGCGGTCCCAGCTCGTCAAGGAGCTTCGCGGCGTGGTGCGCCGGCTGGAGTCGGTGTTGGACGGGATGCTCCTGACGCTCCGTCCGCGGCCCGGGACAGCAACGGTGCGGTGGATCGAACGAAGGGGAAACCGGCCGGCGGGAACTCTGCCGTTTCCCGTGGGATTGCAAACCGTCCCGCTCGACCTGAAGACCGTCCTCAAGGATTCGCTGTTCGACCGCGTCGACACGATCATCTTGACCAGCGCCACACTTGCCACCGGCGGCGACTTCGATTTTCTCAAGGGCCGCTTGGGTCTGGACCTTCCCCCCTCGCGTTCGAAGTACGAGCAGGTTCTCGCTTCACCGTTTGATTACACCACGCAGTGTGTGCTCGCCGTCCCTGCGGATTTCCCGAACCCCCGAACAGACGAGTCCGAGCACGACCGGGCGGTGACGGCGGCGATCCTCGACATCGCCCACGCGTGCGACGGAGGAATGTTCGTGCTGTTCACGAGCCACGCGGCGCTCAGGCGAACGGTGCAACGGGTGCGAGCGGAACCTGGCAACCGGTGGCCGCTCCTTGTCCAGGGCGAGGGACAACGCGATCGCCTGCTACGCCGATTCCGGGAATCGGGCTCGGCCATTCTCTTCGGGACGGACAGCTTCTGGGAGGGAGTGGACGTTCCAGGCCGCGCCCTGCGAGCGCTGTGCATTGCGAAGCTCCCCTTCAAAGTGCCGGCAGAACCCATCACCGCGGCCCGACTGGAGCAACTGGCGGAGCGAGGTGAAGACGGCTTCAGGCAATACCTCGTGCCGCACGCCGCCCTGAAGCTCAAGCAGGGCTTCGGTCGGCTCATTCGGTCGACAACGGACTTCGGCGTGGTCGTGTTGTTCGATCACCGGATCGTGAGCCAGAACTACGGGCCGCTGCTCATGAGTTCGCTTCCCGATGCGCGACGCGTCGTGGGGAGCTGGGACGACGTGCGTTCAGCCGCGGAAGAGTTTTTTGCGGCGCATGGGGTGGTAGCCGGGAGTATTTAGCTATTAGCCATTAGCTGTTAGCTGCTAGCTACCAGCGAC